>QHZR01000018.1 GCA_003224755.1 Acidobacteriota bacterium | reverse complement strand
CGAATTGAAAACTGTTGCCGCATATCACAACGAAGACCTTTCTTCGCTGGCAAAGCTGGCGCTGGCGTCGGTCTATCGCAATTCGAATCGCACCAAAGACGCGACAGATCTCTACAAGCAACTGACTGACAAGCCCACCCGCACCGTCAGCAAAGCGTCTGCCGAAATGGCATTAGCCGAAACTTATCAGGCCGCGGGCATGACCGCCGATGCCAAGAAGCTGTACGAGCAAATCCAAAAGGAATCGCCGACCGGACCTGCGGCGCAATTGGCAGCGGGAAAGTTGCAAGAATTGAAGTAGCAAGAACAGTCTCCAATCCTCTCAGAGATGGTCTCCTAAAAGGAACCGTTTGAGGTCGTACTAGCTGCTGACTTCGTATCTGGTGCTGTTGTTCTGCTGAAAATGCGCCACAGCCGTCCGTTCCACCATCTTGCCGGCCTTCCTACAGCTTAGAGAGCGTGCCGGCGTTCGTGTTCGCTACCCAAATACTGGTTCCATCGAAGGCGCACTCTTCAGGGCCAGATCCTACGTTGAACACTCCAAGCTGAACGCCCTTTCTGGATAGTTTGATGACGTCGCTGCTCCCGAAATTCACGACCCAGATTTTTGCACCGTCAAAAACCACGCCTGAAGGAGTCAGTCCCACGGTGAAAGTGCCAAGGATTGCGCCATCAGCCCCTCTCAGCTCAGTCACTGTGTTATTGCCGGAGCTCGCGATCCAGACATTTTCCCCGTCGAAAGCGATTCCTCTGGGGTTTGCTCCCACTGTAAAAGTTCCAAGTACAGCGCCGTCACTAGCCCGGAGTTTTGTCACAGTGTTAACGCTGGTATTGGTCACCCAAAGATTGCGCCCGTCAAAGGCAATATGGGTTGGATATAGGCCCACGCTGAAGGTGCCGAGCATGGCGCCATCACTGGCCCGCAGCTTGCTCACACTGGACGGCAAATTTGTGACCCAGATATTGGTACCGTCAAAGGCCACGCCATTTGGCCTTTGTCCCGCGGCAAAGGTGCCGAGCACAGTACCATCACTGACCCGCAGCACAGATTTGCACATATCGGCGGTTGCGAATGGTCACCTGGTTATTGCCGCTATTTTCCCTCCGATGCAAATTGATCTAGGATGTTCTTGGTTTTCCCCATGGCCAATTTCAGCCTGCGCGTCAATGGCACCTCGAAGAACGTGGACGTTGAAGCTGACACCCCCCTGCTTTGGGTCCTCCGCGACAGCCTAGAACTCACCGGCACCAAGTTCGGCTGCGGCGCGGGATACTGCGGCGCATGCAGTGTCCATGTAAACGGTGCGCTGACTCGCTCGTGTACCATGCCTGTTTCGCAAGCCGCAGGAAAGAACATCACAACAATCGAAGGTCTCGGCGCGAATGGCCTTCACGCATTGCAGAAGGCCTGGATTGCGGAGGACGTTCCGCAATGCGGATATTGCCAGAGCGGACAGATCATGGCGGCATCCGCACTGCTGGCAAAGACGCCGCATCCCACCGACGCGCAGATCACGGAATTCATGGCGGCGAACATCTGCCGCTGCGGAACTTACGATCGAATCAGGAAGGCAATTCACCGAGCCGCTGGAGGTGCGAAGTGACGGCGCTTTCCAGGCGGGGGTTTCTCAAAACCTCCACGGCGGCGGGAGCGGGACTGGTCATCGGCATTTATCTGCCCTCGCGCGGACAGGCGGAGGCAGAAGGCGCATTTTCTCCCAACGCATATCTGACGATCACTCCTGAAGGCAAAATCACGATAGTGGTCGCCCGCTCGGAGATGGGCCAGGGGGTGCGAACCTCGCTGCCCATGATTCTCGCCGAAGAGCTCGAAGCCGACTGGAAGCAGATCGCCATCGAGCAAGCCGGCGCCAGCACGCTCTTCGGAGATCAGACTACCGGCGGCAGCGCCAGCGTTCGCACCACTTGGGACCCGATGCGCAAGGCCGGTGCCCAGGCGCGCGAGATGCTGATCAGTGCAGCCGCCCAAAAATGGAATGTCCCTCGCGAAAACTGCAAGGCTAACAGCAGTTTTGTAATTCATGCCGCGTCTGGGCGCAAGCTCAGCTATGGCGAGTTGGCAACCGCCGCAGGCAAACTCCCGATTCCGGATCGTGCTCAGCTTAAAACTGGCGGCTACAAGATTGTAGGGAAATCTACGCCGCGCCTCGACACGCCGTCGAAAGTGAACGGCTCAGCAGTGTACGGAATTGACTTCCGCGTACCCGGGATGAAATACGCAGCGCTCGCGCGCTGCGAGGTCATTGGCGGCAAAGTCGCCGATTTCGACGCTGCTGCGGCCAAGCAAATGCCGGGCGTCACCTTTGTTGACAAGATCAGCGATTCGGCAATCGCGGTGGTTGCCGACAGCACCTGGAACGCGATCAAAGCGCGGCGCGCGCTGAAAGTCACCTGGGACGAAGGCCCCCACAAAGACCTGAACTCGAAGTCCATTTCTGACTCGCTTCACAATGCCGATGAATCGAAAGCGGTGAAGTTCTTTTCAGTGGGTGACGTTTCAAAGGCCGACGGTCGGAAGATCGAAGCCATCTACGAGCTGCCGTTCATGGCACACGCCCCCATGGAGCCCGGTAACTCCACTGCACATTTTCGCGGCACAGAATGTGAAATCTGGGCGCCCACGCAGGTTCCGCAAGATTGTCGCGACACAATTGCTCCGCTCATCGGATTAAAACCCGACCAGGTGAAGGTCAATGTCACGCTGATCGGAGGAGGCTTTGGGCGGCGACTCGAGCACGACTATGCCGTCGAGGCCGCGCTGCTGTCGAAAGCGATCAATGCGCCCGTGAAGATCACTTGGACGCGTGAAGATGACATGCGCTGCTCGACGTATCGTCCAGTAAGCCTGCATAAACTCAGCGCAACTTTGGACGCCAATGGCTGGCCGATTGCGTTCACCCATCGCATCATCGGCCCTTCCATCAATGGACAAAAAGGCTCGCAGTCGGTGCAAGGCGTGGATGCCGACTTTCCGGACGAGTGCTCATTCATTTATCCCGTCCCGAACGTTGCGCTTGAATACGTAATCACGGAAACGCCGGTGCCGCTCGGCTGGATGCGTTCTGTATATGCGCTGCAAATGGCATTTGCCAGTGAAAGCTTCATAGATGAATTAGCGGCATCTGCCGGAAAAGATCCGCTCGAATATCGTTTGCATCTGCTGACGGAAGACTCCGACGTCAAATATTTCGACGCAACGTGGCATACTTCGCGTTTGCGCCGGGTTCTGCAGCTTGCGGCCGACAAAGCCGAGTGGAAGAAGCCGCTTCCGCCCGGGCGCCATCGCGGCATTGCCTGCTTCGGATGCTTCAGTTCCTACGCCGCCGAGGTTGTCGAAATTTCCATCGAGAAGGACGGACCGCGAGTGCACCGCGTACTTGCGGCAATCGATTGCGGACAGGTCGTGAATCCTAACATCCTCGATCAACAGATCCATAGCGCAGTCATTTACGGCTTGACGAATGCACTGCGCGCGCAGATCACGATTGAGAATGGCCGGGTCATGCAGAGCAACTTTAACGATTACGAGCCGATTCGCATGAGTGAAGCGCCGATAATTGAAGCTCACTTTGTGTCCAGCACTGAACCGCCATCGGGCGCGGGCGAGCCTCCAGTGCCGCCGCTTGCGCCAGCGTTGTGCAGCGCGATCTATGCGGCGACGAAGAAGCGGATCAGGGCGCTGCCGATTCAAACCTAGTTTCAAGTTTCGTGTTTCCAGTTTCGCGGCAAACTACTCGAAAGTTGAAACTCGACACTCGAAACCCAAGACAATGCGCAAATTTATTCTCTTATTCGCCCTGCTCTTCTCGATCGCCTCTATTGCTCAGTCCAACTCTTCTCTTGCCCAGCGCCGCGCCGCACACCTTCGCCATGGCATCAACTTCAGTGAGTGGTTTGCGCAGGTCTACGATCCCAAGGGCTACACCAGAGAGCATCTCGAAACCTGGGTCACGGCGGACGACGTTGCCTTGGTCAAATCCATGGGCTTTGATCACATCCGCCTCAGCGTGAATCCCGAGCCCATGATGCGGCACAACATGGCCGACCATCTGCCGCCTGACTATCTTGGATATCTCGATGCAGCCATCAAAATGATTCTCGATCACGGCCTCGCTGTAATCATTGACATGCATCCCGAGAGCGAGTTTAAGGCGCGGCTGGTGCAGCACGATGACTCGGTCGAGCAGTTCTCAGATTACTGGCGGGCGATTGCACAGCATTATTCCACCTGCGACCCGGAAATGGTCTATTTCGAAGTTTTAAACGAACCGGAGTTCCGCGACCGCTATCGCTGGGTGGGCGTGCAGGCGAAACTTGCGGCTGCAATACGTGAGGGTGCGCCACAGCACACAATCATCGCCGCCGGGGCAAACTGGTCAGACGTCGAGGACCTGCTGGTGCTTACACCTCTGCCCGATCCTAACGTCATTTACAACTTCCATTTTTATGATCCCCACACGTTCACTCATCAGGGCGCAACTTGGGGCGCGAACTATTGGCACTTCGAGAGCAAGCTGGCGTATCCGGCGAATTTGGGAACGGCGCAAAAGGTCGCCGCGAGTGAACCCGACGCGTATAACCGTCTGCAAGTTCTTCGGTACGGCCTCGATCATTGGGACGCAAACCGCATCGCCATTGAAATTGGCCAAGCAGCCGAGTGGGCCAAGCATTGGAATGTTCCGCTAACCTGCAACGAATTTGGCGTATTCCGCAGGGCTTCCGATCCGCAGGACCGCGCCCGATGGCTACACGATGTTCGCACAATCTTAGAAGGCTACGGCATCGGATGGAACATGTGGGACTTTGGCGGCCGTGACGGCGGCAAAGGCTTTGGTGTCGTTAACGGGCCAAGAGAGGGTCCGAACACGCCTGATGAAGTGACGGTGGAGGCGCTGGGACTGAAGCACTGAACATCAGAAACGTTTTGCCGATGATCGTCTGAGGGGAAACTTTGTGATTACACCGAAGGTCGTGCGCGGCTGGGTGACGATGGACGCGTGGTAATTGCTGCCAAGGTTAGGAAGGCCCTGGGACTTCATCCGGGTGATCATCTCGTGTTCCAAATAACATTAAGCCAGGCACATCACTAGTAGAGGAACTCATTGCGGAGCGCCGTGTCAACGCGCGAAAAGAGCTGGAATGACTTAGTCGTTTTCACTCCACCGCTGTAATCTGCCTTCGTCCACGCATCGCGCGTTTCCGCTCCAGCAGCAGTTCCAAAGCCCGCTTTGTCTCAGCTGACAAGTGATACGACTCACCATCAGCCGGATACTTTCGGGATGTCACATCCGCCCGGTACGCCTGCACCGCATGCGTGATCTCGGCCGCAGCGTCTCCATAGCGGCGGACGAACTTAGCCGGCGCGCCAAAAGTTAGATTCAGAATGTCATGAAAGACCAGCACTTGACCGTCGCAGCCGGGACCGGCGCCGATTCCAATCGTCGGCGCGGCAACCTCGTTGGTGACCATTTCAGCGACCTCGCGTGGGATTCCTTCCAGAAAAATGCAGGCCACGCCTGCGCGGTCGAGCGCTGTAGCATCACGCATGAGTTGCTCAATATCCGACAGAGACTTGCCTTGCACCTTAAAGCCGCCCATGCGGTTTACCGACTGCGGCGTAAGGCCGATGTGTCCTGCGACAGGTATTTCGGCATCAATTATTCGCCGAATCAGGTCCGCGCGTTTGTCGCCGCCCTCGACCTTCACCATCTCCGCGCCACCTTCTTTTACGAAGCGCGTTGCATTGCGTACCGCATCCTCAGAGCTCACGTGGAATGATCCATAAGGCATATCAGCGATGAGCAGTGCCTTGCTCGTCCCACGGCGAGCTGCCTTCACGTGATGAAGCATTTCATCTACCGTGAGCGACAGCGTATTTTCGTGGCCCAGCATAGTCATGGCCAGAGAATCGCCGACCAGGACGATGTCAATATCAGCTTCATCCACCAGCCGCGCACTCGAGTAGTCGTACGCGGTCAGGCAACTGATGGGCTCGTGTTGAAGTTTCTTTTCTTTAAGAGATGCGACGGTAATTTTGTGTCGTGGAACGCCAATCGGAGTGAGACTCACGATGTCCTCCAGTGCCCCTCCGCAACTCGGCGGATAGAGCCTGCGTGCAGCATCGAATCGCTACACAAGTGATTTTATTCGCCGAGAACATCGCTGTCGATGCATATATCCAATGCGGAATCAGCAATATCCAAGGCTGTCCTGTTTCCCGCTCCCACTGGCACTGAAATTTCATCCGCTTTTTCCGCCATCTTCCACAAGCAAGTTTCGCCGTCCACAGCTTTCGCACAGCAGCAAAGCGATTTCCGATTGTGAATGTTTTCTAGATGCGCGAAAGTGTTTTCACTGCAGGCGTGAACGTCACGCTGCCAGTGATCGCGCAAGGTTGGTTCTGCGGCAGTTTTTCCGAGGAGTTTGCCAAGGCGGATCTGAAAACTTGGTGAGCGGGCCGAAAGGTTCGCGCACGGCAAGTCAGACGGATCTACCGAGGCAATTCTTAGGGACGATCTGCCGAGGTCCCCAGAAACGTGAAAGCGTTGTGGGCACCCGGGCGTTGCGGCCTCCTCAGAAACGGTCTCGCATGGCGGGACTGCGACCAATCACGTGATCGGATGCAAACGCGTTTTCGGGCGCGGATGCGCCGCCGCGGCTGAGTGTCGGGACCAGACTGGCGTTTGCCAAGCATCGCTGGAATGGGGCTGGCGCGAGAGCGCGGCAAGGCAGCGGTGAGATTCACGCATAGCAAATGCGGTCTGGGTGGCTGGCCCGGACCGCATTTCTTTTTTAACTGCTAACTCTCAAGGTTCAGCCATTTCCAAATTACGCCTATGGTCGAGACGTAGCTTGCTACGTCTTACGCGGCGCCGGAGACGTTGCAAACAACGTCGCCACGACAAACGTGCGCACCTTCGGCATTGATGTTCGCCTCCTATTCGCCATATACTTTTTCCTGAAGACTCGCCACACATTTATGTCTGCAATCGTCCATCCGGGAAAAAATAATTTGGGAATCGTTTTCCAATACATCTACACGCCATCCACAACGTCTCTGCGCATACTATCAGCTTCGCTTTGGTTGAAATTTCCCGCAGAAGAAACCAAAACAATTTAAGTGGCCACGACTGATTACATTTCCGCGCAAGCGCTTCCGGCAAACATAGAAGCTGAGCGCTCGATCCTCGGCGCGATTCTTCTCGACAATCTTTCCTACAACCAGGCTGCCGAGCACCTCAAGCCCGAGGACTTTCTGCTTGATTCACACCGGCGTATTTACTCGCGCATGGTGGATCTTGCCGATTCCTCGCGCTCCATTGATTTGATCACGCTGGCGGAGGAACTGGGCAGAAACGGCGAACTCGCAACTATCGGCGGCGCGGCTTACGTTACCGGGCTGCTCGACGGCGTCCCTGATCGGCCAAGCATTGAGCATTACATCAGGATTGTCCGCGACAAGTCTTTGCTGCGCGGGCTTATTCACACCGCCACCGCCGCTATCGCCCGCGCGTCCGAGCAGGGTGATTCTGCGGAAGAAATCCTGAACGATACCGAAGCGCAGATTTTTCAGCTTTCGGAAAAGCGCATTGGACGCGGCTTCATGGGAGTCTCGGAGATCGTCCGCGAATCGTTCGGATCGGTGGACGCCCTGTTGCAGCGCGGTCGTCGCATCACTGGTCTTGAGACCCATTATCCTGATCTTGATGAAAAGACCAGCGGGTTTCAAAAGTCGGACCTGATTATAATCGCGGGTCGTCCGTCGATGGGTAAGACTTCATTCGCTATGAATATTGCGGAAAACGCTTCGATCACAGACGCTAAGACCGTAGCGGTGTTCTCGCTTGAAATGTCGAAGGAAGCATTGCTGCAAAGAATGCTGTGCTCCGTCGCCCGGGTGGATGCGCACAAGTTCCGCACAGGCTCTCTATGGCAAGATGACATGCGCAAGATCGGGCAGGCGCTTGAAAACCTGAGCCAGGCTCCTATTTTCGTCGACGACACACCCGGCATTACAGTGAGCGAAATGAGGGCAAAAGCAAGGCGCCTGCAGCAGTCGAAAGGCGCGCTTGATCTGATTCTTGTCGATTACTTGCAGCTTATGTCTGGTGGTGGCAAGCGGTATGAGAACCGCACTCAGGAAGTATCGGCGATTTCCCGAGGATTGAAAGCGCTGGCCAAGGAATTGCAGGTTCCTGTCGTTGCCCTCTCCCAGCTCAGCCGTGCGCCTGAGAGCCGAGGATCAGGCGATCACCGACCGCAACTTGCCGATCTCCGCGAATCCGGATCTATCGAGCAAGATGCTGATGTTGTGGCGTTCATTTTTCGCGAAGAGGTCTATAAGCCTGATAATCCTGATCTCGAAGGCATCGCCGAGTTGATCATCCGCAAGCAGCGCAACGGACCTACGGGGACGGTGAAACTGGCATTTCTAAAGAGTTCGACTCGATTCGAGTCCTTGGCCGGTGGTGCAGGTGGGATGGACGAGTAAATGGGTTCTGGCTGCCAGTATCGCCCTGTGGAAAGGTTGTGGAATGCCGCAGGCGCGATGCCGATTTTTTGAAAACCGACTGCTCGGTCAAATAGCACAAAAGTTGTAGAGAGACGCAAGTTTATATTCCAAAGCAACTTGCAGGTAACTGCTACAACGATTTAGCCTAAGTACTGAAGTTACAAGACTTTAATATCCTCCGGAAGTTTTGCACACCTGGGTAGCGGAAAACATGGTTCTTAGGCAGTCTCGAACTCGCCCTCCAATTCCCCATGCCTCTCTCTGGCGGCCTCTACAAGTGCGCTAAAAATCGCTTGCGACCGCTTGTCCTCGTCAAATGATCGTTCTGGATGCCACTGCACTGCCAGCACGAAGTGATCTGGCGACGTACCTTCCAACCCCTCGATGATCCCATCCTCCGGGCATCGTGCGACGACTCTCAGTCTATCGCCGACGAGTTCTGCGGACTGGTGATGGCTGGAGTTGGTGGGAACCATTCCAGAACCTACGATTTCAGCCAGCTTCGACCCCGAATCAATCTCTACTTTATGCGCTACGGACACTGTGCGCCCGGCCTCGTGATTGACCGCCGACTCAATATGCTGCATAAGGGTTCCTGATCGATAGACGTTTAGAATCTGCAGACCGTAGCAGATGCCCAGCACCGGCTTGCGCATGTTGTAGGCATCCTGCAGGAGCAATTCGTCGACAGTGTCGCGCTTGGGATCGGCAGACTCCGTTTTCGGATGTTTCTTTGCACCGAACTTCGCCGGATCCACATCTGCTTTGCTGCCCGGCAGAAGCACAGCATCGCAGCGCTCAATCAGCTTCATGACTTCCGCGGGAGTGTGGTTGAGCGGAATGCGCACCGGCTCGCCTCCAGAAAGTTCGACCGCGCGCTCATATTGAGGAATTGCCCGTTCGGCGTACTCTAGGTCGCCGCTGTGCGGAAGTGGAATGGCGATGCGCGGTTTCATCGACGCAAATTCACTGAAGTAAATTCATCATAAGGCCTCAGATCAGCCCGCCCGCTCGATGCCGTCGAGCGTTTTCGCTTGACGATAGTGCCGCGCTTCCATAAAGCTGGCCGAAACCAGCACAATCGCAGCCACCATTGCCGCTACCGGAAGCGCCACATAACGGTACGCAAGCGTCATATTGGGATGAGCGCCTTTGAGCCATGATGCCAGCAATACACCACCGATCCCGAGCAACAAACTAACCGCAAACGACAGCAGCGTAACGATAAAAGTCACCAGCAGCACACGAACCGGAATTAGAAACCAGCGCGGGCGCTGCGATGGGGCCAGTAATGAAGGCATTGCTTCTAAACTACACCAGCAATGGGTTTCAGCGCATGCGCTCTCGCGTCCTGCGCTAGAATAAGCGGTGATGTCGCAGGCAGCCCAAGCAATCACGCGTCCACCGGCGGAAGTTGTGCGTGAAACACCGGTTTCACAAGCGCCCAACGGAATCTGCTACGCGGTTTCCGGAGAGATGAACCTTACCACCGTGGATGTGGAGCGAATGGTTTCCGCGGTCCCCGGTTCCATTGCCGGAGCTCTCGATCGTAAGGCTTACTATTTTGTGCCGCTTACAGTGAATCAGGGCGATCAGACCGTGATCGCCGACCGTTACGACATCGCGCTCAGTGACAGTGCCGTATGCCATCGCAATCTTGAGCTTGGCGGCTCACAGTGCGTCTTTATCTCCACGCGTCTGATGGACGATAAGTTTTCCATCGCCTTCGAGTTCTACATCAATGTGGGTCATGCGTTTGTGGAGCGTGCCGGGGTTTCGCACGAATTTGCCGATCTGGTGTGGAAGCAGGCTGAAGCAGGTATTCGTGGCGAGACTTCGCTCGATGCATGGGAGTCGCGCAAACTCTCCAGCGCTCCGGGCGCTGACGCCGAGAAGCACAAGAACGAATATTTTGCGGCGGCGTTTTCTGACGCGATTTCCATCTATCTTTTGTCGTTGTTTCTTGATGTGGACTATCAGGACCTGCGCGAGCGCGACTATCCTCTGCTTGCGCCGAACGCTCTAGCCGAACGCCTTCGTAAAATCACAGAGCTGTTCCCGCCGAATCCCGGATTTGAATTTGCCGTGTATTACAGAAGGCGGGGATAACCTCCGATCCAACCTAAATCATTCTCATCCCGAATCCGTTCGCTGAGAGCGGACGGAAGAGGGACCTTACGACGGTCGGGCGGGAGCAGTGTTGTCAGCAAGGACCACTAAGAGGCTGGGTTTGATTTCATCCCGTCAACTGCATCGTAACGGACCAAGCCCAAGATCCCTCTCCTGCCCGCCGCTGCGGTCGAGTTCGGGATGACACCAGGTGTAATTAAGGGTTATGCCAGCTTCTTCGCAACCAGCTCATTCACCAGCTGCGGATTGGCCTGTCCTTTGGAGAGCTTCATGACCTGCCCGACAAAGAATGCCGCTACCGTTTTCTTGCCGGCGCGGTACTGCTCGACCTGCTTGGGGTTTGCTGCGATCACTTGATCCAGAATTTTTTCGATCGCCGACGTATCGCGGGATTGCGCAGGACGGCCTTGCTCCTCGTAGACCTCAGAAAAATCTTTACCGCGCTCGAAGCAAAGGTCGAAAAGATCCTTGAGCATCTTTCCCGAGATCGCGCCACTGTCGACGAGATCAGCCGCTTCCGCTAAGCCCTTCATTGAAATCGGCGACTGTTCAATTTCAAGTCCACGAGCCTTCAGCCTGCCCATCAACTCGCTCTGAACCAGGTTCGCCACGCGCTTGGGATTCTTCGCGACTTTTGCAGCCGATTCGAACTGCTCGGCAAGCGACTTTGTCAACGTGAGCACGTGCGCATCCTGGGCAGTAATTCCATAATCCGCCATCATGCGTTTGCGGCGCCCTTCCGGAAGCTCCGGCATGGTGAGACGAATTTCTGCGCGCCATTTTTCATCCACGACTAGCGGCAGTAAATCAGGCTCCGGGAAATAGCGGTAATCGTGCGCCTGCTCTTTCGAGCGCATGCCATAGGTCTTACCTTCCACGGAGTTGTAAAGGCGCGTCTCCTGGGTGATTTTCCCACCGGATTCGATAACGTCGATCTGGCGATCAATCTCATATTCGAGCGCTTCACGGATAAAGCGGAACGAATTTACGTTTTTGACTTCTGTCTTCGTGCCGAATTTCTTCTCCCCGCGCGGGCGCACACTGACATTGGCATCGCAGCGCAGCGAGCCTTCCTCCATGTTGCAGTCACTCACGCCGGTGTAAAGAATGATCTCTTTCAAGCGTGTGAGATATTCGTAGGCTTCTTCGGGCGAGGCGATGTCTGGCTCGCTGACGATCTCAATCAGCGGCACGCCGCTGCGGTTGAGATCAATTGCGGTCGTATCAGTAGCGCCGGCAAATCCCTCATGCAGACTCTTGCCCGCATCTTCCTCGAGGTGAACGCGGGTAATTCCAATTCTTTTGAATTGTGGGGCGGCGGGCGTCCCTGTCCGTCCCCCGCTGACATCAATCTCAATAAATCCATGCTCCGCCAGCGGCTTGTCGTACTGTGAAATCTGATACCCCTTGGGCAGGTCCGGATAAAAGTAATTCTTCCGCGCAAAGATCGAAGTCTCACGGATCTCGCAACTCAGCGCCATTGCCGCCAGCGTGGCAAACTCAACCGCCTTGCGATTTAGCACCGGTAACGCCCCCGGAAGCCCCAGGCACACCGGGCAGACGTTCATATTCGGGGGATCGCCGAAATGGGTCGAGCACGAGCAAAAAATCTTGGTCGCGGTCAGGAGCTGGACGTGAACTTCTAGTCCAATCACTGGCTCGTACTTCTCCCTCGCAGACACGGAACTCTCCACCGACGTCGCCATATTCACCAGATTATAGAGCAGCGATTGATCCTGTCAGCGGGAGACTGGCGTCTCTCGCCTGCATATATCAACTATTTCAGCCCTACGTAAATGTCCACTCGCGCGTTCTGCGGATCCTGACTGCGTTTGTCGTAAATTTCGAAGTCCGTTTGGTAGGCACGCCTTAACTTGCCAGCGTCTTCCATTTTCCAAGCCGCTTGCCACGCCGCAGGAACTACTTTGCGCAGCGGACCTTTATCGCTGGAAATTACTGCGAATTGCCCGCCTGCAATCTGCTTGGCAACCATGCCAGTTGGCGCTGCAGTGCCATTTTTGACCAGCGCGCCGATTGTGAAGTTGTACTCGCCATTGCGGTCGCTGTCATAATCGGTGTACAGAGCGTAAATGTTAGATCCAGTCCGGCTGGGAATTTTCGCGAGAATTCCTTCGTGAAAGAATTTTTGCCATTGCTTCGGGACAATCCCATCGGCGGTCGCTTCTTTCGTGTTCGTGGTGCGGGCCTCGATTCCGATAACGGTAAATCCGGGTATGTCGGCGCGAGTAATGGGATTCTCCTTAGATATGTCGTTGGTCGCGCGTCGTGGGCCTTTCGCGAAACCGGCGATGCTTGTCACGAGAGAATTGCGGTAAAGACTAATTCCAAAGCAGCATGGTCCGCCACCAGAACAACGACCAACAGCCAGCAGCCAGCAGCCAGCAGCCAGCGACCGACGACGCTACTTGATTTCCATCACTTCCTTCTCTTTGGCTTTGCACATGTCTTCCATCTTCTTAATTTCATCGTCGGTAAGCTTTTGGATTTCTCCGCTGGCACGCTTCTCTTCGTCTTCGGTGATCTTCTTGTCTTTTAGCGCCTTTTTGATGGCATCATTCCCATCACGCCGAATGTTGCGCACAGCCGTACGATGATCTTCCAAAACTTTGTGCAGGTGTTTCACCATTTCTTTGCGGCGCTCTTCTGTCAGCGGCGGCACCGGAACCCGGATGATCTTGCCATCGTTCATGGGATTCAATCCCAGCTCGGCACTCCGGATCGCTTTTTCGATCGCCGACAGCTGCGTGGGATCGTACGGCTGCACGGTAATCAACTGCGGTTCTGGCGAATGAACCGTGGCGACTTGGTTTAGCGCCATCTGGGAGCCGTAAGCCTCCACGCTCACACCATCGAGCATATTCACCGAAGCGCGGCCGGTGCGGGTTGCGACCAGCGCCTTGCGAAAGTCGTCCACGGCTTTGTCCATGCGGGTTTTCAGCTGAACATAGGTTGCTTTGAGTCCGGGAACAGCAGCCATCGTGGGCTGGGCCATGTTCGCTCCTCGAAGTAAGAATGAAACGCTGAATTATAAACTGTAGCAAGAGTTCGGAACGTGCGATCCGATAAAGCGAGTGTTAGTCTTGATCCACTCAACCGAAGAATTCCTGAAATTTCTCCGACACCAATTCCGGTAAATCTTCGCGTTTCGCCTTTCCCTTAAATCCAAGGTCGTGCCCCGCACCTTCAACGGGCAGCAAGAATGTCTTCGCCGGGATCAGCTTCCTCGCCGACTCAATCTCCTCGATTGCCCCAAAGGGATCGCGCGTTCCATGGACGAACAACGTGGGAACCTGAAGTTTGGGCAGATGCTCGATTCTTAGCTTTTCCGGATGCCCCGGCGGATGCAGCGGATAGGACAACAGCACCAGACCATCCGTGAGCTTCTCCTCCGCAACCAACATGCTCGCCTGGCGTCCGCCATAGCTCTGTCCGCCAACAAGCATCCGGACTTGGGCAAGCTTCCTGATCGCTGCGACAGCGGACTTCAGGCCTTGACGATCGCGGACCGCTTCGCCGGGCCGCGGCGGACCAAAATGCCGGAGTTGTCGAAACGGCAAATCACAGCGGAGCACGATGAACCCCGATTCGGCAAAGGCCTCGGACATCGCCTGTAGCAGGGCGGACTGAGCATTACCGCCTGCTCCGTGGGTAAGGACCAAGCCATCACCGCAAGGAGATTCAGGCCGATGAAGAAACCCGTGGACAGGAGGATCGGACGAGGTGTCCGAGAAGCGCTCGGCAGAGACCATGCCAAAGATTATCTAACATGAACCGGGTCAGTGGATTGACGCGCAAATCGGACGAATTCGCCACCAAATGATTCTCTCTGCGAACTCTGCGGTTAAGATCTCTTGAATTCGATTCCGACGAAACAGTCCCTTAACCGCAGACATCGTTGAGCTTACATGACCGCTGCCGGAATATTGTCGAATTCCACGACCGAAACATCATCGGGAACGCGTAACCCTACCTGCTGGATGGCATTCATGGCCAGCACGAAGTGATCGGCATCCATGATGACCAGTGCGCCGCGGGTCAGTCCGGAATCATACGAATCGGCTTTTACAGGCAGGGCCTTTCCTGTGCGCAAGGCACGTGCCAGCGGGTTGGCCTTATAGTTCATCTCGCGGGCAGCGGCAAAGATGCGGTCTTTCGTCGCCTGCGGAATTCGCCGGGAGGCGTTCGTATTATTCAGCACGGCAGAAATCGTACCGGGCGTTAGTCCTAAATAGGTTGCGACCGTTTTCAGAGTGACTCTTTCCTCTTGTTTGTTGTCCATTGCGAATATCTCCACGCGTTTTACGCGGTGTAGCGATGATTTGGGAACCGAATTTTGTGCCAGTTAGCTCGATTCGGGACAACAAGGCCGGAAAGCGGATGCGACGAGGCGGAAGGGCATAATCAATGGGGCCTGCTACAAGGCAGCGATTATGTATTCAATGTGACAAATGGTCTGCGTAATGTCCAATTGAAAAAATCTATCGAAGGCATTTTTGACTTAAGCGCGTTTCCGACCCGTGCCCGCGCCTTCCGTAACACGGAAATTGGGTGGTGTACCTGTCATAATTTAGAGAAGTATGGGGCTTGATCTTTCTCTTCCTCTTGACGATCGCTGGCTGCCGAAGTCTGTTCTCTGCCTTCGCGATTACAACCTCACCAAATTTTCTAAGGATGTGATTGCGGGAATCACGGTAGGACTGGTGGCACTGCCGTTAGCAATGGCGTTCGCGATTGCTTCCGGCCTAACTCCGCAAGCAGGAATCTACTGTGCAATGGTGACGGGATTTCTGATTTCCGCTTTCGGCGGATCCAAAACTCAGATTGGCGGGCCTACGGGCGCTTTCGTGGTTGTCGTCTCCGGTATCGTCGCCGCGCACGGCATTGATGGCCTGTTCATGTGCACGATGATGGCCGGGGTGCTGCTGGTCGTACTCGGCGCAACCAGCATGGGTTCTGCGGTAAAGTTCATTCCACGCCCGGTGGTGGTCGGGTTCACCAACGGAATTGCCGTGCTGATCGCCAGCACTCAGATCAAAGATTTCTTCGGCCTGCAGCTTGCAAAGGTGCCTGGTGAATTCTGGTTGCGGATGAAGGCTTTGGCGGCTTCATCTCCGACCTGGTCCGCTCGCGCGACGTTGCTGGCCGTATGCACAGTTGCCGTGATGCTGCTGTGCCGCGCTTTCTCTAATCGTATTCCTGGACCGATTGTCGCCATGCTCGGCGCCACGGTCGCGGCAAATCTCCTGAAGCTCCCGGTGGAAACAATCGGCACGCGTTTTGTGGGCGGAATCCCCAGCGGTTTGCCGCACCTGGTAATCCCACATTGGCATGCGAGGCTTGTGACCGGACTGCTTGGCCCTGCTTTCACCGTGGCAATGCTCGGTGCAATCGAATCGTTGATGTCGGCGGTAGTCTCCGACCGCATGAGCAATGACCGGCATAATCCCAACGTAGAGCTGATGGGCCAAGGCATCGCCAACATCATTTCGCCGATGTTCGGAGGACTTCCTGCAACAGGAGCCATTGCCCGCACGGCAACGAACATTCGCTCCGGAGCGCAATCGCCGATTGCAGGAATAATCCACGCCTTGACGCTCTTGTGTGTGTTGCTGTTCGCGGCGCCTCTGGCCAGTTATATCCCAATGGCTGCGCTGGCCGGGATTTTGATGATTGTCGCCTACAATATGGGTGAGTGGCGCGAAATTCCGCAACTGCTCAAGCTGACCAAGACGGATATTAGCGTTTGGTTGGTGACGTTTGGCCTCACGGTGTTTGCAGATCTCACGGTCGCAGTCGAAGCCGGAATGATTCTCGCTGCACTACTCTTCATCACGCGTGTCGCGAACACAACCACAGTTTCGCAAGTCACCGACGAGTATATCGAAGACGGTCGCATCCACATTCTGCAGGACAAGGACATTCCCTACTACGCGACGATTTTCAGGATCCATGGACCATTCCTGTTCGGCGCCACCGACAAGATCTCTGCCATCACAGAAAAGATGCACGAACTGCCGCCTGTCGTAATCATGCGCTTGCGCAATATGACTGCGATTGATGCAACAGGAATTTACGCACTTGAGGAAATCGCAAAGCAGCTGCATGCCTCAGGCCGGACACTTATTTTGTGCGGAGCGCGGGAACAGCCGGCTGAACTAATGCATCAGGCAGAATTCGAAGAAGTTGTGGGAAGGGAAAACTTTTGCGCCAACGTAGATGAGGCGCTGCGCCGGGCGGAAGAAGCGTTTGAGCGGATCAACGCGAAAGCCGCGGCGGCGAAGTAGTTCTATTCCTTTTCGACCGGCGAAAGCGGAGAGCCCCAAAAGCACTCCATTAACCAATTTGGCAACACAGTTGCCTCTGCGAAGCCGAGTTTGCTACGATTCCCATCCTGCAAGCTCAGCAAGGCTCGCTTCGTTGGAGAACGTTATGTATCCCTGCCTCGATCCGCAAATCAGTTTCATTGGCGTGTGTCCTCTCGTTCGCGGGAATGGTCAGCTGCGGAGGAGGTGCTTCTTCGGTAATCGGAGGGCCACGCAAAGGTGCCGAGGTACTCTACGCGGCCTTTGTAACGCCCAACGGCGGCGGGCCGGGGGGGACGATCGTCCCGATGAGCTTGAACACGAGTTCCGGCGCTTTGACCGCTCTGAGTCCAGTGGGCGGACCCGGAAATGCTGTAAAAATTGTTGTTGATTCGAGTAGGACCTCTCTTTACAGCTCTGACTTCAATACCGGGATGCTCTATGCCTATTCGATTCATCCAGCGAGCGGGAATCTAACTCCGTCGTAGGATCTCCGTATAGCGCACCATTCTTCGGGAATGGCGGGCCGCTGGCCATTGACGCTGCCGGCAAGTTCATGTTTTACGTGGCTGACCCGAATGGAGACATTGTCACATTTCTGAGAAATAGCTCTACCGGAACTCTGACTTTGTCTTCCGCAACTGTAATTCAGGACCCCAACCAACCGATCGATTTGATAGTGGATCCATCGAGCAAGTTTCTGTACGCGGCCGATCACTCAGATCCAAACGGGAGTGAGATCTCGGTCTTCTCGATTGACTCCACCACTGGAGGACTGACTCCGGTTGCCGGATCGCCCTTCAGCTTTCAGTCGAACAGCGAGCCCTGGGGGATGGCGCTTAGCATCACGGGACAATACTTGTATACCGCGCTTTGGAACTCCTCCTCGGTTGCGGCGCTCAGTGTCAATACTTCTAGCGGAGCCATTGCTCCAGTTGCAAACTCCCCTTTCTCGACACCGCTACTTCCCGAACAATTAATCCTTCATCCGTCCGGAAAATTTCTCTATGCTGCGACCTTGGGCAGTGTTTCGGCGTTCTCTGTGAATGCGGCGACAGGCGCTTTATCGCCGATCAGTGGATCTCCTTACACTACGGTGGGGCCTGTGGCGCTTGCAGCAGAACCAAACGGTAAGTTTTTGTTCCTTTCAGTAACCTTTCCAAGCCGAGAGATAGCGGTGTGGCAAGTCGATCCGACAACGGGTGCGTTGTCGCCAGACACAACTTCGGCAACGCCGAATGGGATCTATCCACCGACAGCAATGGCGGCTATAACCTTGCCCTGAGTGCTGAGCTGCCCAAGCCAGACGCATTCCGAATAGAATCTGGCGGTCCCGCGCTGAGCCCATAACCAAAGTAGCAACACTTTCCATTCCTTCAGGTTATCTCCTCGCGGACCGCAATTAGGGATAGAATCCCTTCAAACTCTTTCCAGATTGGGGACACACTTGAAAAGATTTCTCAGTCTTACCGCGCTTATCTGCTGCGCATCGTTACTCTCTGCACAAAGCCAGGCTGGCAGTACGACCGGAGCAGCTTCATCTGCCGCGTCGCCGGTTTCGCGTACCACCAAGGCAGTGCATTACCGTGCCGGTGGCTCATTGAAGACGGCGTTCCAGGCCTCAGAACTTCTGCCAGGTTCGAGCGGCGAAGCCAAGATAGAAGCAAAAAAGGCCAACGTTGCGATCGATGCCAAGTTTCAAAGCGTGGAAGACGCAACGAAGTTCGGTCTTGAGTATCTGACCTACGTGTTATGGGCAGTTTCCCCCGAGGGCCGCGCCGTCAATCTGGGTGAACTGGCGCTTGACCACAGCAATGCGCATTTGAGAGCCATCACCGACCTGCAAACATTCGGGCTGATTGTAACCGCCGAACCATATTCCGCCGTCAGCCAGCCGGGAAATATGGTGGTGATGGAGAGTGTTGTTCCCGCGAATGTGGCGCAAGGTGAAGAAATCAGCGCCAAATATGAATTGGTGGGACGCGGCACCTACTCGGCCAGCAATGAGCATATCCAGAACGCAATTTTTGGGATTGATCGTACAACACCGCTCGAGTTGTTCGAGGCGCGGAACGCTTTGCGTATTGCGCACATCGCCGCCGGCGACAAATATGCGAATTCGATACTGGCAAAAGCAGATGGGCAACTGAAGCAGGCGGAAGACGCGTATCGCCAGAAACAGGGCAAGATTGCAGTCGAGTCTGCCGCGCGGGAGACTGCTCAGACCGCCGAGGAAGCCCGGGTCATGGCCGTGAAGCAGCGCGCAGAAGACGAGGCGCAGGCGAAAGCCGCTGCTGAGAAGAAGGCTGCCGAAGACCGCGAGGCCCAGGCGCGTGCGGACGCAGAATCCGAATCCAAGCGCCGCGCCGAGGCCGAAGAAGCGACCAAGCAAGCCCAAGCCGCGAAAGCCGAGGCCGAACGCATGAAGGCGGAAGCCGAGCAAGCGGCGCAGCAAGCAGCTCAGGCGGCCGAGGAAGCCGGACGGCAAAAGCAAGAAGCAGAGAAGGCGAAAGCCGAAGCTCTGGCGCAGCAGCACGCGTTGGCGGAACAAACCGCAAAAGCGCAGCAGGCTGCGGCACAATCCGAACAACTGCGGCAGCAGGCGGAAAAAGAAAAGCAAGAGCTCCGATCACGGCTGTTGCAGCAGCTCAACTCGATTCTTGCCACACATGACTCGGCGCGCGGCTTGATTGCAAGCATGTCCGACGTGTTGTTCAAGACGGGTAGCTTTGAACTGTTGCCCGGCGCCCGCGAGCGCCTGGCAAAAATTTCCGGCATTGTGCTCGCATACCCGAGCTTGCATCTTCAGGTGGAAGGCCACACGGACAGCGTCGGAACTGACGACTACAACCAGCAACTTTCAGAAAAACGCGCTGGCACGGTGCGTGATTACCTGGTCCAGCAGGGTATTTCTACGGATGCAATCGAGGCGCGCGGCTTCGGCAAGACTGAGCCGGTGGCTTCGAATGACTCACCGGAAGGGCGTCAGCAGAACCGGCGCGTCGAGATGGTCATCTCCGGAGATGCTATCGGCGCCTCGGCCAAGGCGACCACGCCGCTTCAACAATAGTGCTGTAGGGGCGGAGCTCTGTCCTGAGCAGTTCGAAAGATCGCCGCCCCTGCCACTTGACGTTCCGCCCGCGCAACCGCCAAAATCAAGCTACCGAGGTGCTTCATGCTGGCTTACTTGTTCGTGGTCCTTGCGGTTATTGCGCGTTTTGTAGCTGTGCCGGTCGGAGTCACACCGGTAACCGGTTCCTTGCTGTTTTTCGGTGCATACGGATCACGCCGCCAGTTGTGGTTCCCATTTGCAATGCTAGCCGCCTCGGACGTGGTGCTTACCAAGTTCGTCTATCATTTCGCATTTTCATGGGACCACTTCGTGACCTGGGCATGGTACGCGGCCATAATCTGGCTGGGCACACGCCTCCGTGATAATGCCAAACCTATGTGGGTCGTTGCTTCAGCTCTTGCCAGTTCGGTTTCTTTCTTCTTAGCGAGCAACTTTGCCGTCTGGGCCTGCTGGAACATGTATCCGAAGAATGTTGCAGGCTTGATGGCTTCCTACGCCGCGGCACTACCCTTTTTCCATCGTAGCCTCGCTGGAGACCTGGTGTTTACGGTTACGATGTTTGCCGTGCCGGTGGTTGTGAGCAAGCTTTCCGCACGCTCCGCGAGCAGCGGAACCGCTGCGGCTTAACGCTATTGGAAAAGAAAGCCCCCTCGGTCAGGCTTCCTGAGTTGAATGCCGCCGGTTGGCTCTCCTGATTGCGAGCCACGCAATCAGCGCAAAGGCTATCGCAATCAGCACCCAATAGAAGTGTTCAGTAAAAAATATTCGCAGAGTGTGGACTACGCCCGGGCCGAACTTCAGCACCAGAATTCCGAGAATCAGAAACCGCACAGTCCGGCCGAGGAAGATCGCCAGCAGAAAATGGCCGATGCTCATCTCCGCCACCGCCGCGGCAAGCGCAAAAACCTTAAACGGAGTAGGTGGCGGAAGCATTGCGGGAAACATCAAGCTCCAAAACGGATGCTTATCGAAGGCATTGTGCATCTTTTCGAAGCGCGCTGCCGAGAGCCTCTTCCGCAGCAACTCTTCGCCTCCTGCATAACCAATCCCATACACCACCAGGCTGCCGAGGGCCGATCCGCCGGCGGCCATGAAGACATAGAGCAGCCAACGGGCATGATTCTGCGCGACATAGCCCCCAACCACGACATCCATGGGAAGGCCGAACGCGGCCCCGTCGAGTGCCGCGACGGCGAACACGCCCCAAATCCCGAGGGGCTGCAGAATGTGCCATAGAAAGGCGGTGTAGCGAGCCAGGATGTGTTTGATTGTGGACAAGGGTCTATTTCATCACGGATGACGGAGAGGAAATTGAATCGTTGAGTCATTGAATCATCGGTCGATTAAACGTCCCGCGCCGTAGATTGTCTCCGCGATTACCGTATCAAAGTGTTTCAATGATTCAATCGCTCAATGATTCAATTCATCAGTTGGTCATGTGCTCGGTTCTTCCCGCGAGCAATTGGATCGCGTGCGGCAACACATCAATGACCGCCTGAAGAGATTCGACCGCGCCAGCAGGACTACCTGGCAGATTCAGAACGACAGATGTTCCGCACACGCCACACAGTCCGCGGCTCAGAACAGCAAATAGAGTTTTCTTTTCGCCTTCGCGCCGCATGCGTTCGGAAACTCCGTCCAGCATTCTGCCGCAAACGCTACGCGTAGCCTCGGGCGTAACGTCGCGAGCCGAAATTCCGGTTCCGCCGGTTGTTACAACCAGGCGCGCTCTCCGCGCCAGTTCGACTATGGCCTTTTGGATCGCGGCGTGGTCGTCGGCCACGACTCGCGTTTCCACGATCGAGAAATGATGCTCCTGCAGCGAGCTGGCAACTGCCGGACCGGAAAGATCGTTGCGTTCGCCGCGCGCGCACGAGTCGCTGACAGTAAGGACTGCAGCGCGAAAGGTCTCAGGAATCGAGGAGGACATCCTCTTCCTCCTCGCTCTGGCCGCCGCTATCCCGGCGCGATTCATCGAGTAGGCGCAGGCCCTCCATTAGCAGGCCTTGCGTGTTCAGAGTGGTGGACTGCTGTTTGGTCTTGCCTTCGAAGTTGATTTGGAAATTCCCTCCGGCCCACCGCAGTACCTTGAACACCGCCTCATCGCCAGTGAGCGGACCGTAAGCCGCATGCTGTACCTGGCCCTCGCTGAAATACATTTCGCATTTGTCGCCATCATTGGTCAGCGTCAGCAAGCAGCTCTTGCGGCCCATCTCAAGCGACTGGACCAGGTCAATCACATTCATCTGTGCCAGACTGCCCCGCACCACGCCATCCGATGCGGATGATTTCGACATTTTTTCCAGCGCAACCTTGTCAATCACACGTTTGATGCGCTGCAGCGCGTCTTTCAGGAAAAACGGCTTCTCGACAAAGTCGTCTGCGGTATGGTCCTGCAGAGAAAGTTTGTCGGCGATATCGGATTTTGTCGCTAAGAGGATCACGGCGACGCCGGAGGTGCTCGAACGGCTCTTGAGCTTCTCCACCAGCTGACGGCCATCCATCCCCGGCATGCGATAGTCGCTGACGAGCACGTCGGGAGCCTCGTCAACCGCCTTAAGCAGGGCGTCGGCGCCGTCGGCCGCGGTCGTGACTTTGGCCAATGGTGAAAGCGCGTCGCGCAACATCGCCAGCACCATCGGATTATCCTCTACCAACAGCACTTTGACATTGCTCTGCATGTTAGCAATCAGCACTCAGCACTCAGCATTCAGCCCAACCACAAGCCGTCGTCATTCCAAATCGTTTTAGCAATGGGAAATCTGCAGTTTCTCTCACAACCTAAATCTCACTGGCGACAGAACCCCGGGCGAAACCACCCCTAACGAACTACTTCTTACGAATATAGTCGCCGCTTTTCCCACCAGATTTCCGCTCCAGCACAATCTCGCGAATCTCAATTCCTTTATCGAGCGCCTTGCACATGTCATACACAGTAAGCGCGGCAACGCTCGCTGCAACCAGGGCTTCCATCTCAACGCCAGTTTCAGCCGTGGTCTTTGCGTGGGAGGAGATCGCAATTCCATTCTCGCATTGCCTTAGTTCAACATCAACGTGCGAAAGCGGTACGGGATGGCAAAGGGGAATCAAATCGGCAGTCTTCTTAGCTGCCATAATTCCAGCAAGACGCGCAACCTCAAAAGGGTCCCCTTTCGGATTCGTAGCGAGTGCATTGAGCACTGCCGGTGCCATCGCCACAAATGCGCTCGCCTGCGCCTCGCGTGCGTTTGCAGGCTTCGCGGAAATGTCCACCATGCGAGCGCGGCCCGAGTTGTCGTAATGGGAGAGTTTTGTACTCAATCGCTTTGCCATCAAGCCCTCAGGAATTCGGCTTCAAGAGTGTAGCGAGTGCCAAGGGCCAAGAGCCGCGTTTTCATCTTAGCAGCACGGGAACCCACTCTCCCGCTTCGATCCGTTCGCGATCGGGCGGCACGACCACAAAACAGTTGGCGCGCGCGGCGGCGGAAACGTCGCCCGAACCTTGCCATCGGACTAGCTCCACATCGGACTGCTCGAATTCGCCCGAGATGATCGCAGGCAAGAATCTCTTTAGACCGGTCTTCGTCTTGATCGCACTCTTCAATTTCGAATAGACAAAGGCCAGCTTGCGTGGCATTGTGCCTGCCAGGGCTTCGATCAGAGGCCGGGCAAAGAGCTCGAATGTCACCATCGTGGAAATGGGGTTGCCGGGTAGGCCAAAGAAGTACTTCTGCCTAGCTGGAGCGTGTGGCGCGGGCGCCCCCGCCCGCGAAAGCGGCACGCGCCCGAAGACAATCGGTTTCCCTGGCTGAATCGACGCTCCGGTGAAGAAGAACTCCGCTTCCAACTCGGCGAGGGTTTGCTCGACTAGATCGTACTTCCCCATGGAAACGCCGCCCGCGATCAGCAGCAAGTCCGCATCGAGTCCCTCCGCCAGCAATTCGCGCAAGCGCGCAGGTTCGTCGGGAGCAATGGGCAGTATGACCGGGTCTCCGCCTGCTGCCTGGATCTGAGTTGCCAAAGAATAGCTGTTGGAGTTGCGGATCTGGTTTGGTCCGGGCGGCACGTCCACATCAACCACTTCGTCGCCGGTAGAGAGCACGGCAACTCGTGGCTTGGAATGGACCAGCAGGCGGGAACGGCCCACCGAAGCCGCAACCGCGATTTCTGCATAGCCGAGGCTGGTTCCGGCTTCGAGCAGTTTGTCTCTGCTCCTTGCCTCCGATCCGGCTGGGACAATATTTTCTCCCGCAGAAACAGCCTTCGTGATTTGAACACAGTTGCCGGTCCGCGACGTATATTCCACCATCACAATGGCATCTGCGCCGTCTGGAGCGGCAGCCCCGGTCATGATGCTGACGACCTGTCCGGGCGACAGTTCAGGAATGTGCGCTGAGCCAGCCCTGATTTCTCCGACCACCTCGAGCGTGGCAGGAAGATTCTGAACGTCGGCGGACCGCACAGCAAATCCATCGCGCGCCGCGCGGCGAAATGGAGGGAAGTCCCGGTCGGCATGTATCGGTTCGGCAAGGATTCGGCCTGCCGCATCGAGCAGACCTAACAACTCGCGCCCACGCGGGCGCAGTTGCAAGGCATGGTCCTCCACCAGATGCCGCGCTTGTTCAAAGCTAAGGACACTCGACTGCTGGGCGGACACCACCATGGAGAAATCATAGGTGGGAAGAAAGAGAAAAGCCAACCGAGGAAACTACTTCTCGGCCGCAGCCAGTTTTTTCGCCAGCTCGCGCGGATCAATCGCATGGGCCAGCGCAATTTCTGGTGTAACCATTCCGGCCCGCACCAGCTTTTCGATTTCCTCGTCGAGACCTGCGGACTTTTTGCCAGAACTGCTTGCTCCTTCGAGCAAGCGATCAAGCACCTTTGACCCGGATTTCAGTATTTCGAAAACTGCAATGCGATGGCTGCTTTCAGACCGGGGAACCAGCCGCTGCGAAATCACGTAGCGCAACATGCGTGCAAGGCGCTCACGGGCGCCTGCCTGTTCCGCAGCGGGAAATGCTGCCACGAAGCGCTCCACCGTCTGCTGCGCATTCAACGTGTTCAAAGTCGAAAGTACCAGATGCCCAGTTTCCGCGGCCTCCAGCGCGAGTTCCATCGTCTCCCGGTCTTTCAGCTCTCCGACCGCGATCACATTCGGCGCCTGCCGCAGCGCTGCTCGCATAGCTTGCAAAACGCTAGGTGTGTCGCTGTGAAGCTCGCGCTGATGGACTGTGGCCCGTTTGTGGTTGTGGAGAAACTCGATCGGGTCCTCAATCGTAATGATGTGGCAAGTTTCGGTCTCATTGATATGGTTAAGGATGGCCGCCAGGGTTGAGGATTTGCCCGACCCTCGCGGCCCAGTGACCAGGACCAACCCGTCGCGCAAGCTTCCAATTTCGCGCAGCGTCTCAGGCAGGCCTAGACTCTTGAAGTCGGGAATCGAAGTTGGGATGACCCGCATCACTACGGCGCAACTGCCCCGTTGGATAAAGACATTGACTCTGAAACGCGCCACTCCCGGCAGAGCGTAGGAAATGTCGCAATAACCCTGCTCGCGCAACATGCTGATTGCCGCCTTGTTATTTCCAATTAAATCGGAGGCGATGCGACGAGTATCGTCTGCAGTCAGGGAAGATGTGCTACTGGTTTCGAGAGGAATGAATTCGCCGCTCACCTGCACCTGAAACTTTCGTCCCGGAGAAAAGATCAGATCGCTTACTCGCGGATTGGCCCGCAGGATCGCCGTGAGCAGATCGTCAGTTGCAGCGTCCGCCGAAATTGGATCGAGCGAGACTTGATGTAAAGCGGTGCCTGGAGCAGCCATTTCGGGTGTCGATTAATCTGCGAGGACGCAGCTTGTGCCGTGCCTTCACACCTCAGCTCAACTTTAGCGAAATCGCATGGCATGATCCATAAAGAACGCCTGGTTCATAGACCTTCGTAACCCATTCGACTCCCGCGCTTCGCTTGGCCGCTCAGGGCAGGCTTCGGCACAAATGAAATGAGGCCGCCGAAGCCGCCTCTTGGAATCCGCGCAAGTGAAAGCCTATTTCTTCTTCTTAGTACCATAGCTGGTCTCGATTTTAGAGCCCAAGGCCGTAAGCATACCTTTCGCATCCTGCGCATGGATACCGTTGGGTTGCAGTTCAAGGTATTTGTTGAGCGCTTCAGCGGTCCCTTCTGGAGCAACCATCTTGCCGCTACTGTCCATAGTGGCGCTGGCGATCAGGCTTTGTCCTTTGAAATAGTAGGCATCGGCATTGTTCGGGTCAGCGGCAATCGCCTTCTCGAACGCATCCAGCGACTGTTTTCGTACGTTGGGATCGCCCCCGGAATTCATCAAAGCGATTCCCAGATTGACGTAATAATGACCAGCATGTGCGGGATCTAGAGCAAGGGCCTGCTTGTAGGCATCGGCGGCCTCGGCGGGTTTGCCACTTTTAGATGCCGCAGAACCAAGGTTGTCGTAGTAAGCGGCGAGACGACCTTGGTCCGACACATCAGGGGGCTTGCTGCCTTGTCCCGTCTTCTGGGCGGCGGCGTTGTTCATCGCGGTCTTCCTCAGGTCGATGGCTTTTTGAATGTTTGTGAAAGCCTCCGTCGAGCGCTTCGTCTTTTCTGCCGTATCGGTTTGCGCCTTAACCGAATCCAGGTAGGCAGTGCCTAGTCTGAACCAAACCAAGTCCTCGTTCGGCACCAATTGCGCCGTCTCGTTCAGGGTAGCGATGGCCCCGTCGTAATTCGTGTTGGCGGTAGCCGTGTCTCCGGATTTCAGTGCGTTCGTAGCGGCCTCAAGCTGGCCAGACGCGGCCTTGAGTTTATCGTTAGCCGCTTTGATATTGGTGTTGTACTTCTGGGCGTTCGCCTGCGCCTCCTGCATCTGCTTGACTTGCTCCGGAGTCATGCCTTTGCTCTTGGCTGTTTCTTGGACCGCCTGCTCCTGAGACTTTTTGAGATCGAAATCGAGCGTGATTTCGTCGGCGGTGACTGGATAATTGTTGACCTTGTCCAGTTCCTTTCCATCTTTACTTATGGTGACGGTGTACTTGCCACTTTCAATGCCCAGCGAAAAATATTCGCCTTTCTTGTTGGTCTTCAGATTGAACGTGCGGCCATTATCGTTGTTATGCCACACCACCTGAGCGTCGGTGATGGGATTTCCCTGAGCATCTTTACAGACGCCCTTCACGGTGGCAGTCTGCGCGACCGCCGGAACGGTTACGAGTACACAGAAAATTGCAAATAGAGTAGTGAAAACTAGATTGCGCTTCATTCAAGCCTCCTGGCCAGTCCGCCCGCAACACAGGGCAAGGCGGTCCTCTTAATGGGCACTGAAACTTATACCAACTGCGGCGCTGGAATATAGGGAAGCGGATCGGTGGACCCCGCCTCTCGAAACGCCCGCAGGCGCAGCACGCAACTGTCACACAATCCACACGCGCGATCTTCGCGGCTGTAACAAGACCACGTTAAGTCGAACGGAGCGCCGAGATCAAGCCCCAAGCGGACAATCTCAGATTTACGCATGGCAATCAGCGGCGTCACAATCTCGATCCCGCCCGACTTCGTTCCGGCGTCAATCACCTTGTTGAAAGCCTCATAGTACGCCGGCCGGCAATCGGGATATCCCGAACTATCTTGCTCGACCGCACCGATATATATCTTAGATGCGCCAAGCACTTCTGCCCAACTCACGGCTACGGCCAGGAAGTGTGCGTTGCGAAATGGCACGTAAGTGACTGGGATGTCGCGGCCGAGGCTGTGCGAGTCAGGCACTTGAATTCTCTCGTCGGTCAGGGCCGAACCGCCAATCAATTTTAAGGCTTCGTTGCGGACGATCAGCCGCTCCTGAATGCCAAGCTGGTCGCAAATTAGCTGGAACGAATCCCGCTCACGTGATTCTGTGCGCTGGCTGTAGCTGATATGCAACGCTGCGGGTTCGCAATCCCGCGCAGCCAGCGTGGCACAGACACACGAATCCATGCCTCCGCTGAGCAGGACAATGGCACGAGTTTTGTGAGATTGAATCATTGAGCGATTGAATCATTGAATCGCTCTGGGGAAGGTGTCAATGATTCAATCCCCGATGATTCAATGGCTCAATTCCTAAACGCCCTTCATCGCCGGATCCCAGATCAGCTTATGAATTTGTAACCCGAGCCGGGCCGGAACGTTGTCTTCCAACATCCACTCAGCCAGTTCCTGTGGATCAACCAGGCAGTTGGATGAATCGCGAGCGCCCGATGCGTCCTTGCGGAATGCTGGCGAGAACAGCACTGCATTCACCCGGCGCGCAAGATCATGCCGCGCGGCGAAGTCGCGGGCAAACTCGTAATCGCTGCGCCCGCTGATCACGAACTTGATTTCGTCGTGCCGCTGCAACGTTTCAAGATTCTCGAGACAGAAGGTATCGCCCTCGCCCGAGTCCGGACACTTCACATCCACAATTTTCACCACCGCTTCAGGCACGTGCTCAAGGTGCCGCTCGCCGCTGGTTTCGAGCAATACCTTATATCCGGAATCAACAAGGCGCTGCATCAGAGGGACCAGTTCGCGCTCCTGCAGCATAGGCTCTCCGCCGGTGATCTCGACCAATCCCGGGCTCGGGCTCAGATGTTCGACTTCATCAAAGACCTGCTCTGGAGTCATCTTTTTGCCGCCATAGAAGCTGTATTCCGTATCGCACCAAATGCAGCGAAGATTGCAGCCTGTCAGCCGCACAAAGACGCACGGCATTCCAGCATAAGTGGACTCGCCTTGGAGCGATTTGTAGATTTCCGTGATTTGCATTGTCTTCATCGGATCATCTGGTGATCGGGGCTATCGATGATCGCGCGGACGGTGAGATCACCCAATGACCCGATGATCAGATCGCCCGATAGACCTCACTCGCTGTATTTTGCCGTTGTCGAATCCGTCTCAAACACAGTCACATCTTTCACGTGCACGCGCCCGTTCGTCGCCTGACGCAGACGCCCATTCGCCTCATCGTAAAAATACTTCGCCAGGTTCTCGGCCGACGGATTCAACTCCGTGAAAGGAGCAATGTCGTTGATCATCTGGTGATCGAGCCGGTCAATCACGTGCTTCATCACTTCGCGTAGGTCCTTGAAATCCAGCAGCAACCCGGCCTTATCGAGGTCGTTGCCGGCGAGCGTCACCCTGACCTTATAGTTATGCCCGTGCGGGTTCTCACACTTGCCCTTGTAATTGCGCAAGTAGTGTCCGGCAGCAAACGAATCTTCAACAGTGACTTCGAACATCGAACTCCTAAGAATTTCTAACTGTTTCATTGCCATTCTACAGCCGGGGCATGGCTTGGGTTTTCGGGCCGTGCTGCCACACTGCTCGGCTCTACCGTGATTTGCCTTACCGGTTGTAAGGAATCCGTCATTGCAGTAAGATCTACATTTCATGCCAAGCGCTACCTTGACTTCTAAAGGCCAAATCACCATTCCAGCAGAGGTTCGAGCCAAACTGGGCGTCACCTTTGGCGATCGGATCGACTTCGTTGAAGTGGAAAAAGGGCAATTCATTATTATGCCCGCCACCTGCTCGGTGCAGGAGCTTAAGGGCCTCATTCCCAAGCCCAAAAAGCCAGTTTCAATTGAAGAGATGAATGGGGTAATTGCGATACGCAAATTACACTCTGAGAAAAGATGATCGGGCTCGATACCAATGTGCTCATCCGTTACATCGCTCAGGATGATGCCATCCAGACTCCAATTGCGACAAGGTTATTTGAATCCTTCAACTCAGAAAAACCAGGCTTCATCTCTGTGGTTGCTCTGATCGAAACAGCATGGGTATTGCGTAGTTTTTACGATGTCACTCGTCAGCAGCTCCAGCGTGTGATCGAAACCCTTTTGCGCACCCGAGGGGTCGTTGTTGAACGTAGTGACTTGGTCTGGACGGCATTGAGTGCGCATTCTCGAGGCGACGCCGATTTCGCTGATTACCTGATCGAACGGCACGGACGGGACGCCAGATGCGAATACACGTTAACCTTTGATCATGATGCTGCAAACATGATGGGCATGAAGCTGCTGAAGTAACCGCCTTTTTTCAATTTTTCCTATTGCCGAAGGAACCACTGCTCCACAATTCGGAGATCCGTCGTCCTCCGGTAATTCGGCAAGCTGTCCACAAACACCCGCCCATATTGCTTTTTCAAAATCCGGTTATCGAGCAGCGCCAGCAGCCCGCGATCATGCAGGGACCGAATCAGCCGTCCGAAGCCCTGCTTCAACGTGATCACAGCGACGGGGACCTGATATTGAAAAAAGGCGTTGCCTCCATCAGCATCTATTGCCTTCACCCGCGCTGCCACAACGGGATCGGACGGAACCGCAAATGGCAGCCGGTCAATGATCACGCAGCTTAGTTGCTCGCCTTGCACATCCACTCCCTGCCAGAAAGAAGAAGTCGCGAACAACACGCAATTCGGGGTCAGGCGAAATTCTTCGAGCAAGGCGTTCTTTGGAGCGTCGCCCTGCAGCAGCATGGGAAATTCGACCACGCCAAGCAGGCGCTGATAGATGTCGCGCATTTGCGCGTAGCTGGTGAACAGCACAAACGCACGTCCGCGCGTGATATCAAGTAATTGCCGGATGCGCTCGGCAGCTTGTGCGCCAAACTGCGGCGTACGTGGGTCGGGCAAATCAGGAGGCACGTAGAACAACGCCTGGTTCGGATAATCGAAATGCGACGGCAACACTTGTTCGCGAGCGTGCTCCACCCCCAACCTTCCGCGGATGTATTCAAAGCCGCCCTCCACAGCTAGAGTTGCGGAAGTCAGCACCGAGCTTTCAAGTTTCGACCACAGGCACTCGCGCAGAATTGAGCCGACATCAATCGGTGTGGCTTGTAAGGAGACGTTCATCTTTTCGCGCCCGCCGCGACGGCGCTCAATCCAGAAGACGGTGTTCTTGTCTTCCGACTCCATCACAAATCCCAACTGCACATGCAATTCCTGCGCCCGGCGAGCAAATGCATAAACTTCCTCGGGCTTGGACGGCAAGTTCTCGATTTCGGCGCCGAGACGCGCTAGCGATTGCCTCAAGCCCAGGAACTCGTCGCCGTTTTCTTCGAGAAATTCGCGGCGGCTCTCGAAAGCGAACCGCCCCTCACCTTCTGGGAGCAACGAGAAGTAAAATCCGGAGCGCTCACGCAGGCTCTTGATTGCACCCGAAAGCGAAGCTGTGTACATCCGGTTTCGCTGCAACGAAGCTTCCACGTCTCGGCACAGTTCCTCCAGACGCGCCGCGCTTACAGAAATCCCGAAATAGCTGCCGGCAACATCTTCCAGTTCGTGGGCCTCATCAAATATCACGATTCCCGCGTCAGGAAGAATTCCCGCATCCGGCGCGCCTTCCGCTTGCTGCTTGATGCCAAGGTCGGCAAAGAACAAATGATGATTGACGATAATGATGTCGCTTTCCGCAGCACGGCGGCGCATCTCAGTGATGAAGCACTTATCCCAAGAACTACATTTCTGACCGAGACAGGTATCGGCTCGCGCGTCCAGCTTGTGCCAGAGGGCGCTCATTTCCGGCAGTGACGCCAGTTCTGCCCGGTCGCCACTTTGTGTCGTCTGCTCCCAGGCAGCGATCGCGCGATAATGCTCAATTTCCTCAAGCCCGCTCAGCACCGGCTGTCCGGTGAGGTCGTATAGCTTCTTGCGGCAGAGATAATTGTTGCGTCCCTTCATGCAGCAGACGCTGAGCTTGCGATCACCGTCGGGAAAGAGGGCCTTCTCGAGAAATGGAATGTCTTTTTGGAAAAGCTGCTCTTGCAGGTTCTTGGTCCCTGTAGAAATGATCACGTGCTTGCCCGAGCGGATCACCGGCATGAGGTAAGCGAGTGTCTTTCCTGTTCCGGTTCCAGCTTCGACGATGAGATGGCGGCGTTGTTCGATGGCTTCTTCTACTGCCTGCGCCATCTGCAGCTGACCCCGGCGGAATTCATACGCAGGATGCGTGCGGGAAAGCAGTCCGCCGGGAGCAAAAAACTGGTGCAGCGAGGGAGCGGCGGAAGTTGCGGGCTGAGAACCGGCAGGCACAGAGTCTCTATAATAGCTGTCGAAGCTGGGCTCGGCACCGGACATATGGCAGAGACCATGTGGGGACGGGCGCCTCGCCCGTCCGGTCGAGCAGCGCTCGACAACTTAGTCGATTAGCTCGGCATGGAAAAGTCACCCCTCATCGCAATCGTCGGACGTCCGAACGTCGGCAAGTCAACGCTGTTCAATCGGCTGGTAGGCTCGCGACGCGCCATCGTCGGCGACGAACCCGGCATCACGCGCGACCGCCTCTACGGCAACGCCCACTGGCTCGGACACGATTTTCGCGTGGTAGATACCGGCGGAATTCTTCCCGAAGACAAGGACTTTATTCCATCCGAGATTTTCCGTCAGGCAAGAGTCGCACTGGACGAAGCCAGCGCCGTGATTATGGTCGTGGATGCTCGCACCGAACTGGCTGCGCCCGATCTTGAGTTGGCGCGACTACTGCAGAAGACCGGCAAGCCGTTGTATCTGGCGGTGAACAAAGTTGACTCTGACAGACAAGAGGGCCTATCAGAAGATTTTCGCAACCTCGGAATCCAGAACTTGTTCCCGGTTTCCGCCGAACACGGCCGCGCCCTGGACGACTTGCTGGATGCCGTGATCGCGGCGCTGCCCGCGCAAGTCATAACCAATGATGCCCCTGAGGCATTTGAACAGCGGAAGCCGCGTTCATCTCGCTCGACGCGAAGGTTGGAGCAGGCGGCCGCCGACGAGCAACGAGCCTCCTCTGAGCAACTAGAGCGGACGGAAGGGACCGACGGCTCCTCGGACGAGTTGCCAATCGCCAACAGCCAACAGCCAACAGCCGAAGTCCGTGTCGCTATCATCGGCCACCCTAACGTAGGCAAATCCACATTGCTGAACCGGCTCACCGGAAGCGAGCGGTCCATCGTCTCACCGGTTCCGGGAACCACACGCGACGCTGTGGATGAAATCGTCCGGCGCGACGGCAAAGAGTTTCGCTTCATTGATACTGCCGGAATCCGCCGCAAGGGTAAGACTCACTTAATGGCGGAGAAGCTTTCGGTTGTGATGGCGCGCAAGCACCTGGAAGCCGCCGACATCGCGCTGCTGGTGATTGATGCAACCGAGGGCGTGAGCGCGCTGGATGCGGCGATAGCGGGTTATGCGCACGAGAGCGGACGCTCGGTGGTTATTGTCGTTAACAAATGGGATTTGGTGGTTGGCGCCGCTGGTCAGCTAAATAATGACGAAAAGCCGCGGACCCGTGCCGCACGTTTGCAGGATTCGAAGAAAGTCGGGGATCGCGACGCTTACGAACATCGTCTCCGCTATGCACTTAAATTTCTAAGCTACGCCCCAGTGCTGTTCATTTCAGCAGCCAGCGGTAAAGGCACAGAAAAGATCTTCCCGATGCTTGAAAAGGTCGCACAAGAGCGCCGGAAGCGAATCACGACCGGCGAAATGAACCGCTTCCTGAAGCACGTTGACTTCGACCGCGCTTCGGTGCCGGTCCGCCAGCGAGTAAAGATTCTCTATCTGACCCAGGCGGCAGTTGCGCCGCCAACGTTCGTGCTCTTCACCGACCGTAAAGTAAAGCTGCATTTTTCGTATCAACGATTCCTGGAGAACCAGATCCGCCACGCGTTTGGATTTGTAGGCGCGCCGATCTGGATCAAGGTAAGGGCGAGATAGCCGGCAGCAAGTTACTGCGACTCCGCATCTGTCTTGCTCAATAGCCCGACTCGCTCTACGCCTGAATTCTTCGCGATTGAAATAGCTTCAGCAACGTACCGAAAATCCACGTCGTCATCGCTTTTCACGAATGCCACGCGTTCAGCGCGCTGCGCAAAAATATTGACTAAGCGATCGGCCAGCTGGTCCCAGGCGAGAGTCTCGTCGTTGATTTTGAGCGCAGGTCGCTTGTCTTCCCCCGCCGATGCTAGCTGGATAACAATCGTGCGAGCGAGTGTAGCGTTGTCCGCCTTAGTCGCCGGCTGCGGAATCTGCGCCTCCAGCCCTTTTGACTGAAACGCTGAAACCACAACCACCATGAACACGATGATGAGCACCAGAAGAATGTCAATCATCGGTGTTACGTTCATTTCCGCTTTAAGCGGACCACGGCTTGCTGTGGAGAAAACCACTGTTGTCTCCTTATGGACGCGCGTGTCTAAACAATTGGACACTCAGTATTCAGAAGAAGTTCCACAGCTCCGCCGCTGGAGGGTATCCCAATGTTCTGCGATGATTGACGTTCGATGAGATTCTTCCTCACGCTGTCTTTTCTCACATTATCGGCGGCATCGGTTCCTGCTTCCGCCCAGGACAACTACGAAATTCAGGTCTATGGCTATGACACGATCGCGCCCGGCCACACCATGATTGAGCTGCACTCCAACTTCACCGTGGATGGAAGCAAGACCATTGTTGATGGCGTGCTTCCCACCAATCATGCCGAGCACGAGACACTCGAAATCACCCAGGGTTTCACGGATTGGTTCGAGACTGGCTTCTACGTTTTCACCAGCATTCAGCCGGACGGCAGCTGGCAATGGGTTGGCGATCACATGCGCCCGCGCTTCCGCGTTTCGGAGAGATGGAATTGGCCCGTAGGCGTGAGCCTGTCGAACGAAATTGGATATCAGCGAGCGGCGTTCTCAGCGGATACCTGGACGTGGGAAATCCGGCCTATTGTGGACCGCAAACTCGGCCGCTTGTATCTGAGTTTCAATCCCACGCTCGATCGTTCATGGCACGGGCCATCAGTAAGCCATGGCGTCGAGTTCTCGCCCAACGCGAAGTTTAGTTTTGATTTCACCAAGCGCATCGCGGGTGGACTCGAATACTACGCCGCGTACGGCCCACTCACCGGATTTGATCCCCTCCGCGAGCAGCAACAGCAATTCTTCCCTTCGATTGACATAGACTTCGGTCCGCAGTGGGAATTCAACTTCGGCGTGGGCGTTGGCGTCACCAGCGCGACCGATCACCTGATCGTGAAATGTATCGTCGGCCGCCGCTTCGATTGGCACCACAACTGACTTCCCTGCTCAGGGCTCGGGTGCGGTGCGATAGGTGGAGGCAACGGAGGCGGAAGTGGACGAATCAGGTTTAGCAGCTGCGGATAGCGATCGGCACGGGAGGAAACCGCGGGTGCCCCAACCCGGCGGGCGAGCTTTGCTCGCCCGAACATTTCGCTTCGCCGGGCGCGCGAGGGCACCCGCCGGTGCCGGCTCACAAACCTAAGTAGTTTATTCCGAATCGAATTTCGTCTTCGCGTTGAAGTCTCGAAAGAGGAGAGCCCGCTGTCTAACGATCAATCTTGGATTACTGTAATCCATCTCATCGACGGTAAGATCGTAGTGAAAAGCCGCAAGGTTCTTCCTTCCCGTTCCGTATACCCCAGACCTCGAAGGTGGCAACGTCCGACTCGTGAGCCACAATCTTGAACTGCGCATCTGCCTCTCCGTCCTGATTTGTTCCGATCCCTTTCGCACTCGTGTCAGGGCCGCCGCCTGCTTTGCAACACGAGTAGGTGTTCCCGAAGTCGTCGGTGAGAATACTTGTTCCGGCATGCTAAGCGAGTCTCAGTTCGTGATTGGTCAGGTTCTGAAATCTGAGGTTCAGCCGAATCCTGCGATAGTTTCCTGACGCCCATCGCTCATTTGCAGGATCGTCGCTGTGAAGACACCAGCGCTGAAGCAGTAATCGCCGATACGGCAGTGGGACTCGCTGTTGCATGGAGGCAAATCGTCTTGTTTTGCGCGAGTTCCCGTCGAGTCGCCAAGCGATTTACTCGTCATTCCACTTTGACCTCGCGACTGGAACGTCGCCCAGCTGACCGCGAGCGCTAGCATCAACAATCTCGCGACGAAGCCAATCCGAGTCCCCATGTTGACCTCCTGTTGGGTATACGTTTTAGGATAATGACTCAGAATCTAGATCATTAGGAGTGCGTGAAAATGTACTCGTAAGATGAGCGCCGCGCAGGACGCAGAGATTGCGTAGGCCCGGGTGCCCTCACCCGGGCGTCCGGTGGGGTTTCTGCGCCGGAGGTTTTCCGGGCAGGCGAGCCTTGCTCGCCCACGTCTTTGCGGAGCGCAGCTCCGCCGGGCGGGTGAGGGCATCCTTCGGCTCCGCTCAGGACAGGCTCCGCCCCTACGTGAGTCGTGGTGATTCAGAGAATTGTGGACGGAATCGGCAGAGTCCCACCCTTCACCAAAATCTGGCGAAAGGGTGGGCCAACCCGCCCAAAGCGGGTCAAATGCTCAGGATGACAGAGTCAATGGGCGTCCATCCTTCCCGCGCTCTTTGCCGGAGTGTGGGGATTTTGATTTTCAGTTCAATCAAAGTCAGAATCCTCGTCCTGTCTCGCAAACCGCGACACAGGACGGGGAGGCAGCGGTTCGTTGCGGTCTCTTACATACCTTACGATGGCCCAGTAGCATGGACCACGGAATTGGGCGACACTCCAACTCCGGCCGGCGAGGAACAAGAAGCATTCACTGTGTTTTTCAATCCAGATTTGATTGGCGGTACATTCGTGAGGCTGCAGGCGACACTCCCGTCTGAAGAACTCACGACATCACATAAGCGTGCTCGGAGGGCTCAGATATGGCTCCAGTGACATGTTTCGTCAGTCCCAGGCCGTAAAAATAACCAGATCCAGAATCCAAGAAATTTGTCCTCCGGATTCGCCGACGTGTACACGAAAGTTCCGGTTGCACTGCTGCCAGAGTTGGGATTGTCTGTGTTGGCGAAGATGACCTGCTCAGACGAATTTTGTGCTCCAGCAAACACAGTGAGACATAGCACCAAACAGAATAGTGAGACGCTCGCTAGCTTTTTCGACATGATCAATTTTCCTTTTGAAGTGGGCTGAAAATCCGCGTCAGAGCGTAAAGCTGGCGGGCAGCGTATGCCTGCTTATGACAGCTGTCAATGTGAAATAGTTTGCATGTCAACTAGTTTGCATAGAAGGCGGGACGGACCAGCCCCAATGTCCGGAGGGGCCAAGCCGCCTCATCCCCACTCAACCCAAAATCCGGCTTGAGTGGTCCACCGGTCATGTTTGGATCCTGAATCCAGATTTGTAAAATTCTGGTCTCCATCTTGGCATAGCAGAACGCCCCGATTAGTATTCATTTCCGTCAGAGTGAAAGGAGAAAAGCCGTGAAGATATTTCTTGCGATCGCCGCGATCTTGGCGTGGATATTCGGGCTGGGCCAGCTACTGGCTCCAGCCAAGTTTTACGCACCCATGGGCGTCGAGTTCACGCCCATGCTGGCCACCATTGCGCAAACGCTCGGGGCAAATTTATTCGGCCTGGGAGTCATTAACTGGTGCGCGCGCCAGGCGCAGGGACGCGGGTTAACTGCCGTGCTGCTAGGGAACTTGTTCGTGCAGGTTCTGTCACTTGCTGTAGTCTTCCGCATTCTCTCGCTGGGAGCCGGCAAGATCGCGGCGCCGGGAGTGGTGATCCACGTAGTCCTCGGCGCATTCTTTCTCTTCTTTTTACTGAGAGCAAGGAAGCAGGAGTCAGCTCAGGTCAGCGCCGCAGCGCGTCCATAGGTGTCTCGCGCAGCAAGTGAGAGGAGAAACTCATCACACAAGATTTTGGTTACCCGAACTTCGTCGTGCCCTTCTCGCCCTCTACCCGAGATCTAAACGAAGACTTCGCCGGGCAGTGCGGTCAATGTGCGCGAAGCCAGGGTATTTTGAATCACCGGCTTCGGACGCACGGAAACTGACCCATCTAACTGCAGACGCTCAATGCGTAATTGCAACTTGCGCTCTATGGTCTTGAGCTCAAGCACTTCCGCACCCGCCACAAGCGTTGTTGCTCGACCCTGCAATCCGGCGCGTCCGGTGCGTCCGACGCGATGGATAAAGTCTTCCGCCATCTTCGGCAAATCGTAGTTGATCACGTGCGCCACATCATCGACGTGCAAACCCCGCGAAGCGATGTCAGTCGCCACCAGCACCTGAAAGCATCCTTCCTGGAATCCGTTCAACGCGCCATTACGCTGGGCTTGGGTGCGGTCGCCGTGAATCATTGTGGCGGTGAATCCATCTCGCACCAATTGCTGAGCCAGTCTCTGGGCTCCGCGTTTGGTTCGCGTGAATACAAGCGTCTGTCCCTTTTCCGCATAGAGCAAATCTCGCAGCACATCCAGCTTCTCGCCGGGACGCACTTCATAAGCTTTTAATTGCACACTTTCTGCCGGCTTGAGGACGGAACCTAATGCCACGCGCACCGGTTCGCACATGTAATCATGCACCAGGCTGGCGACTGACTGCTCCAACGTTGCGGAGAAGCACAGAGTCTGCCGGCGCATTGGCAGGACTTCCACAATTCGTTCGATGGCGGGCAGGAATCCCATGTCCAACATGCGGTCAGCTTCGTCGAGCACCAGCATTTTGACATGCCGAAGATCCGCCAGCCGGCGGCTGAGAAGGTCTTGCAGTCGTCCGGGAGTGGCAATTATCAATCCCGCGCCGGTACGCAGTCCCTGGATCTGCGACTTCTCGGATACGCCGCCGATTACCAGCGCCGCTTTCGGCGTTCCCTTGCCGCAGAGTTGCTGGTATTGCTCATGGACCTGCATCGCAAGTTCGCGTGTCGGCAACAAAATCAGAGCGCGGGTCTGGCGCAGAGCCTCGCGTGATGTTTCGCGCTGCAGCATCTCGATCATTGGGATCAGAAACGCTAGCGTCTTTCCGGTGCCAGTCTGGGCGGTGCCGATTACGTCCTCGCCTTGAAGCGCAGGAGTAATCGCGCCGGCCTGGATTGGGGTCAGGGTTTCGAATTGAGCTGCCGCCAGCTTCTGCTGCAAAGCCGCAGAGAGGGGCAGTTCGGTGAATGTGGTCATTTCGATTGTTTCTTTCTAGAGAGGCTGGGTCGCAAAGCACACAGATACACGTGTCGATAGGTTCTGGCCGCTCACATTGATTTTAGATTTACGCTAAAAATAAACGGCGGGCAGGAAATGCGGAG
>QHZR01000424.1 GCA_003224755.1 Acidobacteriota bacterium | reverse complement strand
TTTTGATCAGCGTCATAAAGTGGTGTTTGCCGCCGTAATGGAAAGCCCTTGGGAGCGTTCTCGTGTCTTGTCCGGATTTGAGCTGTCTCCAATAGTCAGCTACAACAGCGGCCATCCGTTTAACCTTCTGGCTGGCGCGGACATCAACGGCGACAATCATTTCACCAATGATCGTCCGCCGGGGGCTGCGCGGAACAGTGGCCTGGGTCCCAATTACGCAGCGTTCGACATGCGCTTGAGCCGAATTCTCAAAATTGGCGAACAGAGTCGTCTGCGATTCACGGCTGAGGGATTCAACATCACGAACAGGACGAACTATGCCAGCGTGAACAATATTGTGGGTGCCGCTTTCGCTCCTCCGTTTAACGCGCACGGGACGGCCGGCTTGTCACCCAGCCAGCCCTTAGGCTTCACTGCTGCGCTGCCCAAACGCGAAGTCCAACTCGGCATTCGCTTCGATTTCTGACGGGGAAGAGATGGACTCTGCAGCAACGCGGGAATCCAACTATGCCCTCGGTCATTCGGAGCAGGAACTAAAACGTCTGAGTCACCAGGGGCAGGTTTTCGCACCTTTTACTCGTCAATTATTCGAGCAGGCCGGGATCGGCCAAGCTATGCGCATCCTCGATGTCGGTTCTGGCGCCGGAGATGTAGCCTTTCTGGCCGCAGAAATCGTCGGGCCAAGTGGCGAAGTGGTTGGTGTAGATCGCGAGGTGGCGGCAGTCGAATGTGCGGTGGCCCGTGCTCAGGATCAAGGGATCAGCAATGTGAAATTTCTCGAAGGCGATCCAGCAGTCCTGGAGTTCGATCGGCAGTTTGATGCCGTCGTAGGCCGGCTTGTTCTCATGTACTATCCCGATCCGGTTGACGCGATTCGCAAACTGGCTCAGCATGTCCGACGCGGGGGATTGATCATCTTTCAAGAGTTTGATATGGAAAATGCTCGCTCGTTCCCCACGGCTCCGACCTTTGACCGTGCTGTGGGCTGGATGAAGCAGACTTTAAGCGCAACAAATACGCGAATTCAGTTGGGTCTGGAATTATATTCTGTGTTTCTGGCCGCGGGGTTGCCTGGACCTAAGCTCCGAATGGATGCCCTCATCGGCGGTGGTTCGGAATTTCCCTGTGAAATCCTCGCAGCAGCTATACAGAGCCTGCTACCGATGATGGAGAAGCTGCACATCGCAACGAGTGCCGAAGTCGAAGTTTCGACGCTCGCCAAGCGCATGCATGATGAGGTGATTGCCGGCAAAGGCGTGGTGCTTTCCCCGGCGCTCATCGGAGCGTGGTGCCGAAGAGTTTAGATCGGACCTTGCGGAAAATTCATGCTGCATAGGAGATCCTGAAAGCGCGGATCGGAATGCAAACTGTCGAACGCGGGGTCCGTCTTTAGAAGTACCCTGATGGCTGCGTGCTCCCGGTGCCCCGTTTCCAACCAGCCGAGGGCTTTGCCTTTCTCGTCGAGAGCTGTGTAGATTCTGCCTACTACATAGGGTGTCACATATCGCAGCTTCGAGAGATCCTCCAGCTGATTTAATATCTCGTACGCCTTATCCCGATGGCCAGCGGCCGCATATGCCTCTCCAAGGGAGCCGAGGAACAACGTGGTACGCGGTGAAAGCTCGACCGCCCTCTGCGCTTCAGCAATGGCAGCCTCCAGCATCGCCTTGCGTATGTATACCCATCCTAGACCAATGTGCGCTTGCGCAATGCTAGAATCCAGATCGAGCGACTTGACGAACTGCTCGATCGCTTGATCGTATCGCCGCGCACAATAACAGGCGAATCCGAAGGCCACGTAAGTATAGGCGTCGTGCGGATCCAGACGAATCGCGCGTTTGAATTCCGTATAGCTCTCTTCATAACGGCCCATCATGCCAAGGCAGAATCCGAGCCACATGTGCGCGGTGGCATAACGTGGGCTCAGTTCAATCGAGCGCTCAAATTCGCGTTCCGCGGTTAGAAAATCACAGTCATGCCACATCGTTGCCCAGGCTAGAGACGCGTGGGCTTCCGCAAGGCCAGCATCCATCCCCACCGCTCGGAGGGCGAGTGTTTTGGCCTTGCCACAGCCCTGGTCCGGCGCGACGAAGTACACACCAAGTCCAGAGAGGCTGTCAGCAAGGCCGGCGTAAGCTCGCGCATAAGTTGGATCCATCGCAATCGCTTGCTCGAAATATTGGACGGCCTTCGGTAGCTCCTCGCTGTTGCGCCGTAGCCAGTGATAACGTCCTTTCAAATAGGCTTCGTACGCTTCGGGATTGACCGGTTGAGTCTGTGCAAGATGTGCTCGCTCCTGCGGCGTTAGCTTGACCCGGACCTGCTTTGCGATGGCTTCGGCAACTTCTGCTTGCAAGTGCAGGACGTCCCGCAAATGACGTTCGTAGCTTTCGGCCCAGAGATGCGTCTCGTTGGCCGCATCAATGAGTTGGGCCGTGATGCGCACTCGCTGCCCTGCACGCAGCACAGTTCCTTCCACGATCGCGTCCACTTCCAGTTCTCTAGCAATCTCACGTAAAGGTTTGCGGACACCTTTGTAGAGCATTGCGGAGGTTCGTGAAATCACTCGCAGTTCGCCAATTTTGGCCAGGGTAGTGATCAGAGCTTCAGTCAGTCCTTCGGCGAAGTACTCCTGCTGCGGATCATGCGACAGATTTTCCAGGGGCAGGACTGCCAACGACCGCATCCGCGGAGCTTCGCACTCGATTTTTCCAATAAAACGATAGCCGCGTCGCGGCATAGTCTCGACATAGCGGGGCGTTTCGGCGGTATCGCCCAGAGCTTCTCGCAGACGCTTAACGGCATTGTTAATGCCATGATCGAAGTCGACGAAAGTATCCGAAGGCCAAATCTTTTGCTGTAATTCTTCGCGGCTGACGATCTCGCCGGGGCTCTGCAACAGAATCTGCAGAATCCGAAACGGCTGCTCCTGCAGCTTGACCTTCGTGCCCTGTTTGCGCAGTTCGCTGGTCCTGGAATCCAGCTCAAAAGCTGCGAAGCGCACTGTCCCGTGGGATAGACGGAAGTCTTCCATGACTGCCAACCCCGCATCTAGGCAGGAAAGTTTAGCACCAGATCGTACGTACCGAGTTTAGCGAGTGCTGCAAGGTTCTGCTTTCACAATAGGTCTAGAGCGCGTACTTCCGCAACGGCTTTTCCTCGGGATCCAAATCCCTGGCTGGCGGGGCTGCGGAGTTCGTCGGACCCGAAGCGGGCGCCGAAAGCTACTTCCATTCCCGGCTAATCAGAATCCGGTCGAAACGATGGTCCTTGCGCAATTCTGCAAAATCTGGCCAATATTTGACTGCGATCAAAGAAGGATCGCCAATCGTGTGAGCTTCTTGCGCAAATCGAATC
>QHZR01000423.1 GCA_003224755.1 Acidobacteriota bacterium | reverse complement strand
CTGCTTGCTTCCACATCGGAATGTTATGGCGATCCTTTGGAGCATCCGCAGAAAGAAACGTACTGGGGACACGTGGAATCCGATTGGGCCGCGTTCTGTATACGACGAAGCCAAGCGCTTCAGCGAGGCGGTCACAATGGCGTATCACCGCTATCACAAAGTGGACACGCGCATCGCGCGAATCTTCAATACTTATGGTCCCCGCATGCAGCTCAATGATGGCCGGGTGATTCCGAATTTCATGAAGCAGGCGCTACGCGGCGACGATCTGACTGTGTACGGCGACGGCAGCCAGACGCGCAGCTTCTGTTATGTAAGCGATGAAATCGAAGGCTTTCTGCGGCTGGCCAGCTCTGACGAACACCTGCCGGTAAATATTGGCAATCCGAGAGAATTTACGATTTTAGGATGTGCGCACCGTGTGCTGGCGATTACCGGATCGAAGAGCAAAATGCGCCACGAACCTTTGCCGCAAGACGATCCGAAGCAGCGGCGGCCGGATATCACTAAGGCGAGAACTCTTCTGGGATGGGAGCCGAAGATCGATCTCGAAACAGGCCTGCGGCTGTCACTCGAGTATTTCCAAAAAGCGGTTCACGAAGAGCGGGCCCCGGCAGTGCCGGAAGGAAACGACTCCGTCGTTTCCACATAGCACCCGCCGGCGCTGATGTCGCTAAGCACACAACGATTAGGCACGGCGCTTCCCTGGCGGAAAACATCTGGTTCGAAACGGCAAGCCTGCGATTTTACAATCGATCAAGACGCGACACGACGCTTGCGGAACATCAGCGAAGCGAATGCCGACGCGCGTCCGGACTAATCACAATCAATTCCATTACTGCTGAAAACTCCGCTAATTTTATTAGGCTTCATAGCTTATTAGGCTCCATAGCCAAAAAACAGCTTCCAACTCAAGGAATTCTTCCAGACCGGCCTCACCCACTCACGACCATTGCCCGATTGTTTGTAGCCTCCAAAGCAACCAGCGAAGTCGATTCGGGCATTGTTTGTGCCGGCGACTCTATTCAGAGGGATGAGATGGGTAGGCGCTTCCAGTTTCAAACAAGTCTGTCGTTAGCAAGTTAAAATGTCCGGTTTTCTTAGCACGTGACTTGTCCGGTTTGAGTCAATCCAGCAGTCGCCGGGGCTGAGGGAAAGTGGGAATCCCGCGGGGTGTGCGGGATTTCCAAGCAGGGTGGGAAAGTCGGTACGTAGATGTTGAAACTCGGGGCGAGTTCACGCGGGGCGAAACCGTTGCCAATCGCCCCGGCCAGCACGTATCATTCTCGATAAGATTTGCTCCAAAAATCAGCGGAACGGCGTACGAAAGATCTCGTTCAGTAGCAATGCCGCGAATTCGCCGGTGGCGGAAGCGCTCACTGGTACGGGTGCCAAGACATCTCAGCATTTGGTTTCACTTTCCTGGAAACCAAGCACTTCCGCGGTCGCGCACTACAACGTATATCGTAGCGGAACATCCGGCGGTGCCTACACAAGGATAGCGTCCGTGCCGGGAACGTCCTCTACAGATACCGCGGTGCAGGCGGGACGGTGGTACTACTACGTCACCACCGCCGTCAGCTCTACGGGGAAAGAGAGCAGCCATTCAAACCAGGTGCACGCGCTGATTCCTTGATCCGCCTATTCGGCACGAGTGCCAAGAAGTAGCGGTCCCAAAAACACAAAAAGCTGGGCAGATGCCCGCTTTGCTCACTTGAGCTGCGTTCAGGTTAAGAGGACTTGCGAAACCGGATCACCATCCCGCCGAAGATCGTGGCCCGGTTGAAAGCAGCAATGCAATTGATCCTGGTTCTGCGCTCGCGATGAATCGAGTGGAGATAAAAAATCCGAGTTGCAGGAAACCGATCTGCGACTTAATATAGGTGCGGATTAACCCTACAAATTAGATTCAAAGTCTTGCGCAGTTCCTAGCGCGCCGCGTTCGTCTTCGTCAAAGCACGCCACTACGTCGAAGCGTGCGGTGTCAGGGACTAGCGGCTTTGCAGTCAAGCCCTTGTTGCCACAACATGGCAACCAATCCCGCGTTGAATCTGTTACCGAAGTATCGGGCCCTCAAGTCTTAAGGTTCATGTCTCGGCGGTCTCTGGCAACTCCAGATTCGCTCTTGGAGAATACTTTTGAGGCGCTGCATGTACAGGCGATACCTTTTATGGCTACTGATCGCGGCCTCTGCGCTGCAACTCGCTTGCGGAGGCGGCGCTGCCATGCCAAAAAGCACCCCGACATCCAACACTGCTGGGCAACTCAGCGTTACGCCTTCGAAGCACTGGCGAACTGCTGGGGTCCCACGATAAGCCGACACTGTGTTGTGAGGATTGAGAACCACTTCCAGTCAAAGCATTTGGTGGATATAACGTCTACCGCGGAACGCAATCTGGTGGGCCGTATCAAAAATTGAATCCCTCGCCCCAGCCTGACACGTCCTACACTGATCGTACCGTCCAGTCTGGCTTTACCTACTTCTACGTCGCGACCGCAATGGGCACAGACTTGGTCGAGAGCCGGCATTCTAATGAAACCTCGGCCACAATTCCCTGACCTCCTAATAAACTAACTGCGCCGGGGCATCGAAATTGGCATGGCTCCGCGCACGTCCGCAGCGAGACTCAAATCAGTCCAACATCTCGGCGCTTCGAAATGGAACTCCCGGCTTATATTTCTCAAACACAATGGAGCGCGAAGATGCCAGTCGATCTTCAAGTCAGAATCATTTGCCTCTAAGCTCTCCCTCGGGGATCGTGCTTCGTGGCTTTGGTACGCGCAAACGGCTTCAAGTCGACGAAGCGGCAGAGACACCCTCTTCTTCTTCGATCGATCGCCAACTGCGATGCCTCCCCAACCTCGAGCGACCTATGCATCGAGGACAACTTGGCTTTGTTCTCCAAGCCCCTGATGAAAATAAGGAACTTCTTGGCTTTGTTTCGCAAATAGGTCTATCTACCGGCTACTTGGGGCTGCCTCCTTCCTACGCATCTGGATCCTCTCCAACTCGGCGATCGCGTGGTTCAGCATTCTGTTTATCATGGCTTCGTACCGCATCTGGTTTTCGAGTCCTTCCGAGGTCAGGAAGAGATGATCCGTCATGGCATCCATTTCGGGATTACTCGAAGCTACAGAGTCCGGTTCCGGATCGGCTTCTCTCGGTTGCTGGAGATCGTCACTGTGCTCGGCGAGCGCTCGGGCAATCTGCCCGGTTTCATAACGTATCACTCGGCGCAGCCGCCAGGACCACACTGCGATCGTCTCCACCCAACGTTCCTCGAGCCAGCCTACCGGCTGATAGTGTTCATGAATGGTGGCATTTAGCTCGTCATATTCGGCCTGGTTTTCGTTTCCATCCCGGTGCTGCACCAGCAACCATTTGGAGTAGAATCCGTGCCGGAGGGCATTTCTCGATACTCTCTTCTTGCCGGTGGGTGTTCTTGGCCCCGTCGACTTCCGCGCATTCCGCCGGTTCGCTTCAACTTTTCTGGAAGAGACAGTTCGTTTTCCATTCGATTCCGCGGCGATTTCCTGCCGCGCCTCAGCTGCCTCGTGTCCATTGTTGTTGGCCGGCAGTTCGCCGGTAGCGTCTAAGTTCTCAGGTTGCAATCTTCCCCGTCCTTGATCGCCGTCTTGCTGATCATTTTTCATGATGCCCCCCTTGCAGTTCTGGTAGATCTGGATCTGGAATTTTCATTTCCTTGT
>QHZR01000422.1 GCA_003224755.1 Acidobacteriota bacterium | reverse complement strand
AGTTTCCGAATTGCGACAATCCACGAACTGGCTTGGCTTGCGCATACAAGGGCGTTTGTCGATACCGACCTGCAATGCCATCTCCTGGATCAGAAGACGAAGGATAGCCAATATGCCGTTACTTGTAGTAGCATTGCCGGAGCAAGTAGGAGATCATGAAAGAGCCGCGTCTTTCCAAAGCCGAAACTCGCATTCTGGAGCAGTACTGGAAACTGGGGACCGCGTCGGTGCGCGAGGCCTTGGAAAGCCTCCCGCAGGACGAACGTGTCGCTTACACGACGGTCCAGACGCTCGTCTATAGACTTGAGGAGAAGGGCGCTTTGAAGAAGGTAAAAAAAATTGGCAATGCCCAGCTCTTCCAGCCGGCCCTCGATCAGAGCCAATACCGCAGCAGGCTGGTCCGCGACTTGCTGGACCTGTTTGGCGGATCGCCACGTCTTCTCGTCTCGAATCTGCTCGAGAACGGTGCCCTGACCCTGCGGGACCTTAAGACGCTACAGGGTGCGGCTCGTGGTGATAAGAACGGCCACAGTCGTGGAGGGAAAAGTGCATGAGCATATCGCCCGCGCGATGTATTACTTCAGCGTCCATCTGCTATTCGCATCGATTGTCGGCTGTGCAGCCTGGGTGCTGACATCAGTCCGAGGCGCCAGCGCTACCACGAAATACTGGATCTGGGCTGCGACGGTTTTCAATTTCGTCGTGCCGGTAGGCGCAGGGATCGACAAGCTCTGGGCGCCGCACTTGGCGTGGGCCGCACCGCTCGGTGCTATTGGCGGGCCGGTGTGGGACATGACACAAGGTCGGACGGGCCTCGTACTTGCCCTGACATGGATAACGGGCGCATTTACCATGCTCGTGCGATTGATCTCGCGTTTGCGCAGAGAGCGTCGCGAGGTTCAAGTCCCTGCCGACCGTCATGATGGGACATCCAGCTTCGTGGCAGATGGCATACTTGTGAGCTTCGACAGCAGGCATCCAGCTCCCGCAGTCGGCGGCGTCCTGTATCCGCGTATCTTGCTTCCCACCGGCATCGATCGATTACTCAACCGACAAGAATTGAACGCTGTGCTGCTTCATGAAGTGGCCCACGCAAAAAGACGCGACAATTTGATCCGCCTGCTCTACGAAGTTTCGTTGTGCGCCTTGTGGTTCCATCCGCTCATCTGGCTCGCTGGAATGCGGATGGCACTCTATCGCGAGCTCTCCTGCGATGAATCGGTCATCCAGCGTGCGCAGGGACAAGCACTGATTCGAGCGCTCGCCAAACTTGCAGTCCCTGAAGAAATGATGTTTCTCCAAGCGACAGCCTCGTCGTATCTGAGCCACCGCTTGGCGCGCCTCGCCGGGTCGGCACAACCGGCGCACCGCGCAGCAAGCCTTCTACTGACGTCGCTGTTCGCCGCTGTGATCGTGGGCGGCGTCTTTGGAACGGTCGCACACACGGCTTGCTGCTTCGTGATAAGACACTGACCACTGCATAATCCTCGCTCACCGAGGTGACCCTGCCGCGTCTAGTTGCATAGAAAACTCATTTTGTAGTAGGCTCGCCTTAGTATGTAGTAGATAAAGAAGTGCGCGATGCAAATTCCCATACGGCATGGCCGCAAGTTCATCGCGGAGGAGCCGTTAAGCGGATTGCCAAAGTGCGCTGCATTTTTCGCGGCGTTGCTTGTAGTGCTGGTTTGGGCGGTGCAACTGGGCGCCCAGTCTGCGGCTCCCGCGGACATCGTTTACGCGCGGCCTGGCCAGCTCGTTGATGCGGGGGGATTTCGGCTGAATCTCTACTGCATGGGGAGCGGCTCGCCCACGGTGGTCTTCGATTCCGGATGGGGAGACTGGGCGCCAGCGTGGTCGAAGGTGCAGCCAGAGATCGCCAAATGGACGCGCGCCTGCAGCTATGACCGTGCCGGCACGGGATTCAGCGATCCCGGTCCCATGCCGCGTACCAGCGTGCACATCGCCGAGGAGCTACGCACTGCGCTTCACCATGCCGGCATCGGCGGGCCCTACATTCTGGTGGGATCCGCCTTCGGCGGCGACAACGTGCGCACGTTTGCGGACCTGTACATGGACGAGGTTGCGGGGCTGGTATTGGATGACGCCGATCCCACCGACGTCGAACCGAAGTCAATGCGAGAAGAGGAACATCGAGGACATGCTGGGATTCCTTCTGACTTGCGCGATTGTCGTAACGCGATTGCCGAGCACAAGCCGTTGCCGACGCAAGATTCAGGTCCTGGCCAGCCACAACAGACCTGTGCTCAGCAGTTTTTTTTTCGGGGTTTGCCGGAAGCCGAGTGGTCTCCGGAATTGAACGCCAAAGTGTTGGAGATCGCGCAAACCAAAGTTGCCATGTATGACGCTTATTCTTCAGAAATGGAACAAACAGCGTCGGACGAAACCTATCTGCAACAGCACCGCCGCTCATTCGGCTCGCGCCCCATCCGCGTCCTCACCTCGGGAAACCATGGTGTCGGCCACCTGAAGAGTAAGCCTCCGGACACGCCGAAGCACCTCAAATATGAGCAGGAGACCACGCTGGCCCAGGCGCGCTGGCTCGAACTATCTTCCAATGCTAAACAGATCTTCACCCACAATAGCTCGGAATACATCCAGTTTGACGAGCCGGAGACCCTGATCAACGCCGTCCGCGAAGTGTATGACCAGGCAAGAAGACCCGTAGCTGCGCACGGTGACTGAAAATGTTGCCAACCCAATTCCTTAGGAGGCCCCGGATGCAAACTGCTTGCCGCTGCACTGGCAGTCTGGCTGCTTCCGGCGATGCCGAGCGTAGCGAGGGCGCAGACATCGCAGCCACTCCCGGATAACGGGCAAACCTTCCGTTACGCGTTAGGGAAGAGTTGTTGTCGACCAACCGCCCAGTAAGCGGTTTTGGCCCCGTGATACTTTGTTGAGCATGCCAATTCCGTATTACCACATCGATTCCTTCGCGAACGAACTGTTCGCGGGCAATCCTGCGGGTATATGCCTCGTTCCCGCATTTCCTGCCAATGATGTCATGCAGAAAATCGCAGCGGAGAACCGTCACAGTGAAACAGCCTTTGTGGTCGCCCGTGCTGATGGCGATTTTGACCTGCGTTGGTTTACACCGGTAGTGGAAGATGACCTGTGCGGCCATGCAACCTTGGCTTCTGCGTATGCACTTTCGTTGCGTGGACATGACACCTGGCCGGTTCGCTTCCATACAGTCAGTGGCCTATTGACGGTCAATCGTGATCACGAGCGCTTTGAAATGGATTTCCCGTCCAGGCCGGCGGTATCGTGCGAAATCCCAACGGGCCTGCTGTCCGCTCTGGGTCTGGAAATGGCAGAGGTAATGCGCGACCCTCGCGACTTTCTCATTGTCGTCGATCACGCAGAGATCGTGCGAAACCTCAAACCGGATATAGCTGCGTTGGCGAAAATTGATATGGGCATCACTGGTGGA
>QHZR01000413.1 GCA_003224755.1 Acidobacteriota bacterium | reverse complement strand
TGACTTCATTCAGCGTTCTTCTTCTTCGCCCTCTGGAATGAGAACTCCAGTCCGGAATTTAGTTTTCCAATAAGGAACCTAATTTATGACCAAATTCTCCCCCCACTTTGGACGACCAATAAAGGGCAAGATATCGCTACTTCTTCCTCACCTTACCCTCCTGACAGCCCTTATTGCAAAGATCAGGCCCGAGCAAAGCTGGCGAGAACTCTATGAAGCATCTCTGCTCGAACTGGACCGCAGTAAACTTCCTGAGCGAGTCAGAACCGCACGCGAAGCGATTCATCGGCGCTTAGTACAAGAGAAGGAAACCCTTAGCTGGGAGGAACACAAGGAGATTAATGATGCTTTAAGGGCGCTAGTGCGTCGAGGAGCGTAAGCGCGCGATGAGAGTAGGCCGCCTTCAGGAGGCATCCTGAAATTGAGCTACTCTGCCCCTGTGTGTGCGGGTGAGCGGGGGAGGTAGGAGAGCGATTCAGGCACGCCGGGAGCGTCATCGCGAACGCAAAGATTCCCGACGCTCTGAAGCCTCAGGTTGTTTGCTTCTCAAATAGTTCGGTGTCCAGCAGATCAAGCGTGTCCGGGGTCAGTTCTCGCCAGTCTGCGATAGTGGGAATGTCGTGGGGCTGCCTCTGGCGTCGGCTGAGATCTGCTTGAATACGCCGGATAACTTTGATGTCGGCGAGGTTCTGTTTGCGGATACTCTCCGCCGTGCTGGCCGAGCAGGCGACTTGACGACGTGTAACGAGGTGTAACATCTGTCGCCTTCAGACGAGTTGTGGACCGGGCAGTGGCGGATCTCTTCTTTCAGATTTTGAGGCAATCTGGAGACAAATGAACGGCCGATTCGTTTCCAAAGACTGTCATCCGACGTTTCTGTTCTGCTGCGGTGTGCGAATGCCCATAGCCGAGGACCCGCTGTGCAGTGTGGTGCTAGGCACAGGCAAGATTCTCAGAGACTTCAAATTCTTGCGAAGGATTTTGATTGAGTAGGCTTCCTCGTCCACATGCGGGCGCATGAGGAAGCGTTGCCAGCAACGAATATAAGATGAGGGTGTGGGGAAGGCGAGTTCTTCAGCAGATTTGGGTCGCGGCTTTGCGAGCTACAATAGCTTCTGCCAGGAAGACGCGAACCTGGTCGACCAGAAGCTTGGGTGTCCTTTTTTTACTCACTCCGTTACTATGCGCTCAGAACCCGGACGAACTGCTGGCAGTTCGACTCCCTGCAACGCGCGCCTGCAACATTCGTATCGTCCGCGGCAACTTCACGTTCTTAATGAACGAAACCAACGAATTCCTGTTGGCGCACACAACCAGCACGGCGGTTACCGGCCACAGCAATGGTAATGGATATAACCTTCTGTTCACTCGCGTTTCCTACCTACAGTAATGACGTTGGGGAGATTGAGCTCGGCTTGCTCGCGCTGAACTCTGACGCTCTTCTGGTAGCAGTTTTTTGATTGCTCGCTATCAGATTTTTGCGTTTAGCAAAAACGGCTCGAAAGGGGTACAAGATCATTTGCCGCTATTGAATCGTTTCAGTCGGATCGGATGATTCCGCCTGCGGCTTGCCCAAGGAGGTGGTCCAGATGCAGCAATCCAAAATCGGGTTCTATGGCCATGTAAAGCAGTACCACAACCTGAAAGCCGAGATTGATCAGGCCATTCTTGAGGTGCTGGAGAGTGGCAGTTATGTGCTCGGCCCGCAGCTGGCGAAGTTCGAAGAAGAGCTTGCCCGCTATATGAATGTCCAGGACGCAGTCGGGGTGAATTCAGGCACCGACGCGCTGCTGCTTGTGTTTCTTGCCTTGGGTCTTGGCCCGGGCGACGAGGTCATCACTACGTCGAATACCTTCTTTGCGACCGCGGAAGCGATCTGGTTGTCGGGCGCCACTCCTGTATTCGTAGACTCTGATCCGAAAACTCGCAATATGGATGTAACGAAGATCGAAGCGGCTACGACGTCCAGAACTCGTGCCATTGTGCCGGTGCATCTGTATGGACTCACGGCGAACATGCCGGAGATCGCGAAGATAGCCAAAACCCATGGCCTATTCGTGGTGGAGGATTGCGCCCAGGCCATCGGGGCGCGAGGTGATCGGTTCACAATCGGCGAAATGAGCGATGCGGTGTGCTTGAGTTTCATCATCCAGAAGAATCTGGGATGCTTTGGCGACGGCGGCGCAGTTGCGACACATAATAAGGAGCTTGCCACCGAGGTCCGCAAGCTGCGCAACCACGGCTCTTTGAAGCGCTCCCATCACTCTGTCGGCTACAACAGCCGCCTGGACGATCTACACGCGGCTGTTTTGGGCGTCAAACTGAAGCACGTGGATGAATGGAGCGAGAGACGCCGACAGATTGCGCGACTCTACGACAAAGGCTTGGCCGGAGCACCTACGGCGCTGCCCGTCACGCCGCCTGGCTATGAGCATGTGTACCATCTCTACGTCATTGAAAGTGCAGATCGGGACGGGCTGCAGGCCTATCTGGATTCGAAAGGCATCACCGCTCTGACCCACTATCCGATTGCTATCCATCAGCAGGAGGGATTCCCGTGGGGACGTCCTGCACGGGTCACTGCGCTGCCGGTGACGGAGAACTCTGCGGCGAGCGTCCTGTCACTTCCCATGTATCCGGAACTCACCGATAAAGAGGTTGAGCGCGTGATCGAAGAGCTCCTGAACTGGGCGGCAAATCGCGAGGCTTTAAGCCAACGGGCGGTCTGAGAACTGCAAGATGAATATGCCGACAAAGTACACGGTTGCTATCCACGGAACCGGAAAACGAGGCAAGGTCCATGCTGAAACTTTTCGCAAGGATGCCCGCTTTGAGGTGGTTGCCATCTGTGGACGGGACCGGGAGCGGTTAGATGCGGCGGCCCTGCTCGCGGGCGACCCGGAAAAGTATCAGGATCCGGCAGAGATGCTACGCGAGACCAAGCCGGACGTCTTCTGCTTTTGCACTCCGCCTTCGCTGCGGCTGCTATTGATTCGTCTGGATCCTCGGCATAGAGGAACATCGGCGCTCAGCTGGTGGGCAACTCGTGAGCTTCGCAAACTGCCCGCGAAACGTTGTGGATTTCAGATTCGAAATAGCGAAGCCTGAAAGCTACAGCAAAAATCGACGAACGCCATGATCCGTGGACATTATTATTGGACGGATCGCTCACCCATCCTCACTTCTAAGCATGGCCCGAACCCCCGAATCTGGTGATATGCTGCGTCGTTCTTTTCCGCAACGCGAGTGCCAGCACCGCCGATGCGAACAACGAAATGCGGTGAAAATGGGTGTACCATGGTGTTCGAGAAAGCTGGCTTCATCCTACGTAGCGAGTAAGAGGACCAAGAGCCGGCAGTTTTCCTGCCCAATTCTCCCCTGACTGGCTATCTGGTGCCTCCGTGAAAGGAGGAGCCATGCGTAATCGAACTGAATTTGGCGGATTACACCTTTCGAGCGAGATTATCTTCCTGCTGGTGTCTCTCGTGGTTTTTCTCAGGACACCGGCACAAGCCCAGAAAAGCCAGCCATCCGCA
>QHZR01000412.1 GCA_003224755.1 Acidobacteriota bacterium | reverse complement strand
GCATGCGGCCGTTACGCAGCCTACGTAGCCCATTCCGAAAACTGTTACCTCCATAGAAGGTGCCTTACAGGTCTAGGCTTCACTAGCTGTTGCGGCCTTTTGGACCCAGGCGCAAAACTGGGCCACTTTTCTGGGCGTCGTGTTCCAAAAGACGCCGTCGTACCGCCGACTCACGTACTCCAGAAACGATTTGTAGTGGGTGGCCGGATATTCCCTTGGTCTTGTGATCGTTTCATCAAAGCACAAATAGTCAGGATGAACGTCGACTAGCGCCATCCCGCCGTGTTGGGCAATCCAGTCGAGCTTTCGCAGCCAGATTTCCGGCGTCTTCTCTTGCAATAGCACAAAAAGCGTGAAGTCTTGAGGAAGAGTATAAGGGAGCTCAACGTACCCTCTTGACGAAGACTCGGAGACTGAGTGCTGACCGTTGAGGGAGCTGCCGTTCGGGCCCGACACCCAAAAGGGAAAGATCGTGTGACGACCCTGGGGCTGAGGCTCGAATGGATCCGTGTCGAAGGTTGATGCATCGTAATCCACGTCAAGATCATGCAGCCAATCGAGATTGCGCAACATGAAGCCCGACCTGAATCCCGACGCGCCCCACTCACGCAAATAGTTGTTGATCCTTGCGGCGCATCGTTTGAACCCGCGATAGGACGCAAAAAGGTGCCCATCATGCTTAAGATCGTGTATCCCAACCTCAAAGCCGCTGGCAGTGAGTTCCTTCCTTAATTCAGATGGGACCCGGTAGCTTCCTTCAGGAACAAAGTTAAAGGAAGAGCGGAATCCAAGATCTTGTTCCAGTTGCATCAAGGCCCGGCACCTGCTCAGGCCCACTTTGCTCTCGACGTCGTGCGTCAGAACAAACGCAAACTTTTTGCCCCCCGGCCAGCCTGGCCAGTTTTCCGGTGGACGCTCCGAGCCCGGCATAATAGGCCATACATCTCCGATTTGCTTGCGTAAGCGCATAGCCAGCTTTCGCCGAATCGCCGTTCGAAGGGCTTGGGGAACGAAAGGCTTTAGCCCGTAATAAATTCTATTGCGTAACATGAGATAACGGGAGCTCGTCGATCGCGCTAAACGTCGGAGCGATTCCCAAATGAGTGTTGTAGAGGCTCGTATACTCCTGGTGCTTGCGTTGTTTAAACCCGATGTTGGAGCACGGGCAGGAGTATCAGTAGGAGTAAAAACAGAGAGCATTCGCCGAGTATCAACGAAGCCAACGTGACCCGATCCGAAGCATTTCGGAATGGGAGCCGCGGTTCAGGTATGCATGCAGCCAATCAAGACTCGGAATCAAGCCACTTCGGCACGTAAGAACGCGACTTGTTCACCACGACTGCAACATTGTTTCGCTCAGCGATCAACTTGCCGTAGCTGCGCTTAATGACCTCGCGGTTGTCCTTTTCGGCCTCGACTATTAACAAAAGCTTGTCCATGAAAGCAGCCATCCCCCACGTGGGGCTCGTTTGGTCGAGCGCTGGCATATCAAAAATAATGTAGTCGAAGTCGCTGGCTTTTAGATTCGGCATCATGTCGAAGAATTTTTTCAAGCCGATCTGCGCCGGACCGCCGGCATTGGGCGATCCGACTGTAGCGAGATAGAGATTGTCTGCAGCCGACGTGATGGAGCCAGATGGCTTAAGGGCTTTGTTTAAGGGATACGCAGGTTTGCCTTTGAAAAATGGGTGCACTTCCTCCGGGCCAAGGTTCACATCAACCAGAAGCACCTTACCGTCGTTCGTTTCCGAAAGTGAGGCAGCGAGACCGGCGGCGAGGGTGGAAGCTCCTGCTTCTTCCGAAAAGCCGGTAACACCAACCAGCTTCGGTTTATGCGTCAAGCGATTGAGTTCGAAATAAAGACCCAGACGGTCCCGGATTGCGTCACAGAAGGGCCGCATAAAATGGCCGGCTTCCCAGGGCGCTAACTTGGGGTGGCGCCGTCCCGTAGTAAGCGCTCCCGGATTTGCTGGTGAACCAGTACGAGGCAAGGCGAACTGTCCGTTCGCATATGGGATCGAGAGCATCAATGGAATGTGTAACTGCGTCTCCAGCTGTAGCGGCCGGCCAACGGTCTGGTTCAAAACCAAGCCCTTAAGCAACGCGAGCGCGATGCCAAAGGCTATCCCACCAACAACCAGTACCAGGGTCATCTTATCGCGAGTTTTGGTCTCCAAGCCGGGAGGAGAAGGGCGCTGGACCGCGCTAATGTTGGGCATTTTGGATGGATCCAAAGCCTCGTCGACTCGCGCCTTCTCGAGCGACGCTGCGAAATACTTGTAATTCGCTTCATCCATTTCCTTCTTCCGTTCCAAGTCTTCAATCTGCGGAGCCAGCTCCGAAAGCTGTTTCGTCCTCTGCTGAACATCGCGAAGCCGGGACTTAAGCGTCTCGACTTTTGCCTGAAGGCCGGCAGCATGAGGTTTTTGATCTGTAGGCTTTGTCTTTCTCCAGGTCTTTGATCCTTTTTCGGCCTTTTGATTAACAAGAGCTTGTTGTTCGGCCAGGTCCGCCTCGGCAGCGTTAAGTTGTTCCTGGGTTTTCGCGGCCTCGGCGGTAAGGGCCGCTGAACCTTCTTTGAGCGACGCAATCCCCGTCTTCTGCCTTAGTGACTTCAAGGCGTCCTCCGTCTGATTCAAGCGCGCGCGGACCTGATCGGTTTGCTGAGCCACAAAATCGAACGCGCCTGCGGAGCGGTGCACTTCAAGATGCTTGACGAAATAACGACTCAACAGTTCCTGCAAAACGAGAGTCGCGATCTGCGGGTCGCGATTTTTGTAGGAGACAAGAATGATGTTACTTCCTTTGCTGGAAATCACCTTCAAGCCCGAGCTAATGGCCTCGGCTGCATCACTTTCTGTTGCCGATGCTCCAGAGGCCGGGAGCAATCCTTTCAGACCAATTGCCCGGACGATCCGGGAGACCAGGTCTTGGGGCGGTGGCAACAATCGCTGGGGACCAATTGCCTGGGCGACTTGCATCGCGAGATCCCGACTGGTCAGGATCTCTATTTCAGCGCCGATCACTCTATCTCCTTCGGTGTTCGACGCGGCCGCCGCTTTCTCTGCCTCGATCGGGTCAACGGCGCTCCTTTCCAGAACATACCGCACCAGCAACTTGGCCTGTGATTCGTAGCAAGGCGGAAAGAGAAAATAAACCGCCGCAGCGGCAATAATGCCCACGGCTGCGCACACAATGATTGTTCGCTTGCGCTTGAACAGAGCGAAGAGGATGGCGCTCAGGTTCAGCCCGGAGTGTTGTTGCGTTTCGTGTCGGATTTCAGCCATAGTCTATCCTTTAGTCGAGATGCGGGTAGATCATTGAGCCCGCCAGTCGGTTGAGGACCAATGGCAACCTGCCAAAGATCCTTGTGTGGAACCCGGAGTCATGGGGGGCTGCAACTAAGCACTGCCGGCCCAATGGATCAACCCGGAAGTAACCGATTGTTTCTTCCTCCGTGCCCCACGAAAGCTTGAACCGTCGTAAACCATCGTTTTCGCATTCGGTGCGTCCGAAATGCAATTTTTCAGCGCCAGTTCGCGCCAAAAACTGAATACCTTGCCACATGACAAGATTATTCGCGCG
>QHZR01000097.1 GCA_003224755.1 Acidobacteriota bacterium | reverse complement strand
ACGAGCAGCCGCTCGATAGCAAGGTCAATGGCTTCAGCGAGAGTTCGCGCTTGACCACCTTGGATCGATTCTTCCAAGTACGAGAGGGCAGATGCGGAAATAGTGGTGGATATTTTCTGCCGATTCAGCCTAGCCGGGCTTGCCATATCTATCTCCTAGTTATCTCCTATATTATCATATTAGAGTCATACTACTAGGGGACAGGTTCAAAGCAGTATTCAACTTAATTAAAGGAATAGACTTATACAATTATTCGCCCGTCTCCAATCCTCTTCGTGACCCGTTCGCGGTCCAAATACTCCAGCAACGGGATCGCATATTTTCGGGTGACGCCAGCCAGATCCTTGAAGCGACCAACTTCAAGCTTAGGCGAGCGGGACTTTTCTGCCGCAAGTTTGCGTCTCAACTCGGCCAGCGGAGCCTGATGAAATACCAGATCGTCGGAAATCTTGATCAAGATTTTTTCGCGGAGAAGCAAGGTCACGATCTTCTGTGCGCGCGCTTTGTCAATTTTCAGCCCGGCTAATACATCCTTCAATGCCGGAACTTTGAGACCTGCCAAGGCAAATGCCTGCTCGATTACTGCCCTCGACTGCGCTTCCTCGTCTTTCATCACCACGCCGAGACCGGGAAGGTGAACCAGCTCTGCAGTCACAACTAACTCTTTCCCGGCCGTCAAGAACGCAAGCGCCGCCTCCAACGGAGTCTCAGGTAATCCTGCTTGATCGCGAAGCGCTTCCTTTGGAATACCGGCGACTAGGGGATTGCGCGCGTGGAAATCGGCGACCAACTGCTGGACTCTTTCGGCCAAGCCAACCAACATTGCCCTCTCAATAAGCAAATCGCCGAACCTGGCGACCGCACCGGATTTGACAAGTTCGGCGACTGCAGCCCGGGTACGCTCTTTCGTCTGGCCAGTTTCAGCGGCCAACTCGCCTATGCTCAATCCATGCTCGCGGCGCCGAATTCTAGCCAGCAGTGCCGCTTTCCCGTCATTCTCCGCCTGGAGTTCCAAGAACTCCAGGCGTGCCGACCGAGCAGCTTTCTTTTGCGGTGTCGCGTCGAGCACCACCCCGCCGCCAATCGTGACGACTGGCGAGAACTGCCTGATGATGAAGCGATCTCCCGGCACCAGCAACACCAGCGCACTCAGACGCAGTTGCGCGAAGTCTTCCTGTCCAGGCTTGAGTTGCTTCTCTCGGTAAAGATTGACGGTGGCGATCGTTTCGGAAGTAAACGCGTGAAAATGCAACCGCGCTCCGGATTTCAGCGGCTTTGCAGTAGTAAGAAGAGAAAGTCTAACGTCAATCTTTGACGTCACGCGAAGCATTCCCGGCGAGGCCAACATCATTCCACGTGCGAGTTCGTTTTTCTCGAGGCCCGCGAGGTTCAGTGCCGTGCGCTCACCTGCGATTGCCGTGTCCGCTCTTTGTCCGTGAACCTGGACACCGCGCACCCGCAGCCGCTTGCCGGAAGGGAACAGCTGCAGTTCATCTTCCTTGCGGATGGTGCCCGCGATCAAAGTTCCGGTGACGACGGTTCCAAAACCCTTCATCGTGAACACACGATCGATGGGAAGCCGGGCGATCGTGCTTGAGTCTCGCGCCGTCACCTCGCTGGCTTCCTGTGCCAACTCTCGCTTTAACTCCTCTAGTCCCGTTCCCTTCATCGCACTCACTGCGATGATGGGCAATCTTTCCAGAAACGATCCGCGCAGGAACTCCTGCACTTCCATCCTCACGCCTTGCAGGCTTTCTTGATCCACCAAGTCCGATTTCGTTAGCACCGTGATTCCGCGCTTCACAGCGAGCAGCCGGCAGATGTCGAAGTGCTCCCGGGTTTGCGGCTTGATGCCTTCGTCGGCAGCAATCACGAACAGAACCAGATCGATTCCGCCGACGCCCGCCAGCATGTTGCGAACGAACTTTTCGTGGCCAGGGACATCGATGAACCCAAAGCGCAGAAGATTCCCGTCGGGTCCGGGGAGTTCCAGGTGCGCGAAGCCGAGATCGATCGTTATTCCGCGACGTTTCTCTTCGGCCAGACGGTCGGCATCAATACCGGTCAAAGCCTTCACCAGCGCGGTTTTCCCGTGGTCAATGTGTCCGGAGGTGCCGACAATGATGGATTTCATTTCGACTGCCAGTATATTCGCGAGAAGTCGAGCTTTCAGCTTCTAGCTCTTAGCCTTTAGCTCTTAGCTCAACCACGAGCGGTTCGGCTACAAGCTTAAGAGCTAATGGCTAAGAGTTGATTCTCTCGGCGACCTCTGCGGTGAAAAGCTTTTGACTTTGATCCCGGCACCGGAAATGCGACAATAGTGCTTCCCCACATGACCACGGCCACCGTAGCCATTACTCCCAAAGTTCTGCGTGACCACGGGCTGACGCTCGACGAATATGACCGCATCAAGGCCTTGCTGGGCGGGCGCGAGCCGTCGTTCACCGAGCTAGGAATCTTCAGCGTGATGTGGAGTGAACACTGCTCCTATAAATCCTCGCGCGTTCATCTCAGGAGATTGCCGACACACAGCCGCCGCGTGCTGCAAGGCCCTGGCGAGAACGCGGGAATCATTGACATCGGGGACGGCTGGGCTTGCGCGTTCAAAATCGAATCGCACAATCATCCATCATTTATTGAGCCGTTTCAGGGCGCGACCACCGGCGTGGGCGGAATTCTACGCGACATTTTCACTATGGGCGCACGCCCCGTGGCGGTTATGGACTCGCTGCGCTTTGGACCGGTTCAAGATCGTGTGGGGCGGGCGCCCTCGCCCGCCAAGGCATCCCAGGAAGACGTCCATCGCAACCACTCCATTCTTGAAGGCGTGGTCAGCGGCATTGCGTCGTATGGCAACTGCTTTGGAGTCCCCAATCTCGGCGGCGAAACCAAGGTCGAGGCCTGCTACTCGGGTAATCCGTTGGTGAATGCCTTCGCACTCGGACTCGTCCGCAAAGACCAGATCTTTTATGCGAAGGCTTCTGGCGAAGGCAATCCCGTAATTTACGTCGGCGCGAAAACTGGCCGTGACGGAATTCACGGTGCGACCATGGCCAGCGAGGAATTCAGCGAAGCCTCGGAAGCCAAACGGCCCAACGTTCAGGTCGGTGATCCGTTTCTGGAAAAGCTCCTGCTCGAAGGCTGCCTGGAAGCGATGCAAACCGGCGCGGTGATTGGCATTCAGGACATGGGTGCCGCCGGCCTTACTTGCTCGACTTGCGAAATGGGTGCGCGTGGGGGCGTCGGCCTCGAAATCGAAATGGACCGCGTACCGCAGCGCGAGACTGGCATGAATGCCTACGAGATTTTGCTCAGTGAATCGCAGGAACGCATGCTGCTAGTCGCGCAAAAAGGCCGCGAAGAGGAAGTTTTCAAAGTGTTCCGCAAGTGGGGGCTCGATGCGGTCGAAGTCGGCCGCGTAATCGGCAAGCCACACATGCGCGTGCTGGAGCACGGCGCTGTTGTTGCCGACATCCCTAACACCGCGCTGACCGACGACGCTCCGGTCTATCGTCGTCCGCTGAAGCGCTGGGATCCGCCCGTGGCGCGCGAAACGCCCGAGCACGTGCAGTTGGGCCAGAAAGCTGACCTGACCCACAATCTCAAGCAGTTGCTTGCGAGCGCCAACATCTGCAGCAAGCGTTGGGTTTATCAGCAATACGATTCCATGGTGCAGACCAACACGGTGGAGGGACCCGGGATCGGTGATGGCGGCGTAATTCGAGTCAAAGGCTCGCAGCGCGCTCTCTCGATGGCCCTCGATGGCAACGGGCGATGGTGCTATCTCGATCCTAAGCTCGGCGCGATGCACGCGGTTGCCGAAGCCGCCCGCAACGTCGCCTGCACGGGCGCGACTCCCGTCGGCGCGACGAATTGCCTGAACTTCGCCAATCCCGAGAAGCCCCACATCATGTGGCAGTTCTCGCAGACGATTGACGGCATCACCAAGGCCTGCGAGGAACTCGAAATCCCGATCACCGGCGGCAACGTCAGCTTCTACAACGAGACTTTGGGAGAGGGCATTTATCCAACTCCGGTGCTGGGTGTAGTTGGCCTTCTCGAAGACGTCGGCAAAGCCACGTTCCCGCACTTCCGCAAATCTGAGCGCTCGGTTGTGCTGCTGCGCGGATCGGAACCGGGCGACGCGACCGATGCCGAAGTCGAGTTTGGATCTTCCGAATACGCGAAAGAAATTCTGGGCGAACTCTGGGGGTTTCCGCCGGCGCTGGAATTGGAAAAAGAGGCGGCGCTGCAGAAGTCCATAGTGGAGTTGATCTCGTCCGGACTAATCCAATCCGCGCACGACTGCTCGGAGGGTGGATTAGCTGTGGCTCTGGCGAAAGCGGCATTCTCGAAGGGTATCGGCTGCCAGGTTGATTTGAGCTCTCATGGTTTGGCCACGGAATTCGTGCTTTTCGGGGAAGACGCGGGCCGCATTGTGATCTCTTGCGACCCAGCGAACCTCGCGCGAATCAAACAGTTAGCGGCAAAATACGACATTTCTGCCGATCTACTGGGCCAAACCGTTATCGGGACGATAGAAATTAAGGTAGATGAGCGAGTGGTGGTGTCGGCTAAAATCGCCGAATTACGGGATGTGTACGAAAGCGCGTTAGAAAGGGCGTTGCGGAGCGAACCGGCTCCGGCAGCGGCGGACTGAAGAGCGTTGCCTCGCGGCTCGGCGTTGTTCAGCATGCGTTACGGGATACGAAAGAACCGGGAAGGGCAGGAGTTGACTCGTGCCGATGATGGCTCCAGGGGCGGGCGGCTTTATAGCCGCTGAGATCGAGATCGACGACAAAGATATAGCTGAGGGCTAATGGCTAATTCTGACAAATTTCGCGACGAATGCGGCGTGGTCGCAATCTACGACCATCCTGAAGCGGAGACGCTCGCCTACCTCGGCCTTCATGCCCTGCAACATCGCGGGCAGGAATCCGCCGGCATCGTCACCTCGGATGGTATGTCGCTGCACATCCACAAGTCCATGGGCTTGGTCGCGGATATCTTTACCGAGAAGAAGCTCTCACGCATTCGTGGCACCTTGGCCATCGGCCACACCCGTTACTCGACCACAGGCGACTCAGCTCTCCTTAACGCGCAACCGATCATGGTGCAATCCAACAAGGGCATGATTGCCCTCGCGCACAATGGCAACCTGACCAATGCCCAGGAAATTCGCAGCCGCATGGAGGCTCAGGGATCGATTTTCCAGACCAGCAGCGATACCGAAGTCATCGTCCACCTGATTGCTCAATCGCGCGAGCACACTTTGCCTGAAGCCATTGCCGACGCGCTACGCCGCGTTGAAGGCGCCTTTTCGCTGGTCATGATCAGCCCCGACCGCATTTTTGCCGTTCGCGATCCCCGCGGTTTCCGTCCACTTGCCATGGGACGCATTCCGGCGTCGGGGGATCGTCACCAAGACACGATCGTCTTCGCCTCCGAAACCTGCGCCTTCGATCTGGTTGGCGCAACCTATGAGCGCGAAGTCAAACCGGGCGAGCTGGTAATAGTCGGGCCGGATGGGCCGCCGAGTTCGCGCTTCTATGCCCCAGCTTTGCCGCAGTCGAGCTGCATCTTTGAGCACGTATATTTTTCGCGGCCCGACAGCCAAGTTTTTGGCCGCGCGGTCCAGGACAGTCGCGAGCAGCTCGGCCGCCACCTTGCCATCGAATCTCCCGCCGATGCCGACCTGGTTGTGCCGGTACCTGACTCCGGTGTGACAGCGGCCATGGGCTACGCCGCCGAAAGCGGAATTCCGCTGCGCTTCGGATTGATCCGCAATCACTACGTTGGGCGCACGTTCATCGAACCGCAGCAAACGGTCCGCGATTTTGGCGTCAAGCTCAAGCTGAATCCGGTGCGCAGCCTGCTCGAAGGCAAGCGCGTGGTACTGATTGACGACTCGATCGTTCGTGGCACCACCAGCCGGAAAATCGTGCGCATGGTCCGCGGCGCGGGGGCCAAAGAAGTCCACATGCGAATCTCGTGTCCGCCCACGATCTCGCCCTGTTTCTATGGTGTGGACACTCCGCGCAAGAACGAGTTGATAGCCGCCAACAACACCGTCGAAGAAATTCGCCGATACATCGGCGCCGATTCCTTGTCCTATCTTTCGCTCGAAGGGTTGAAGAAAGCCTGCCACGATGGCGAGAAAACCACCTACTGCAGCGCGTGCTACACCGGCAAGTATCCCACCAACCTGGTGGACATCGAAGAGATCCAGCCTGCGACGATAGAAAAGCCGTAAGCGTTCTTGAACTTGTTCCTCATCTTGTCTGTCATTCCGAGCGAGCATCCGATTCGCAGCGAATCGCCATGCGGAGTCGAGGAACCTGCTGTTTCACTCCCCGCTTACCAAATCGCGCCGATCGCGATATTACCGGCTTCATTCGCGGAAAAGCAGGTCCCTCGACTGCAAAGATCGTTCGCGAAAACGAACGATCTTTTTCGCTCAGGATGACGGTAATTGGAAGTTACCCCATCCTTCTCGTGCACCTTGCGAGAGGGTGACTCATCGCTTCTGAGCTGAAGCTACGCGTGGAATTCCTTGCAGATCGTTGGTGATCTGAATGTTCTTCCAGCCAACCAGCAATTCCCGCACCCGCCCCGCAATCGTGCCGCTGATCTCCATTACTAGCCCGCCTCCTGGCTTCAGTACTTCCCATGCCTGTAGAAGCAGTCGCTCAATCACTTCGGTCCCCGTAGGCCCGGCGAACACCGCATTTCGCGGCTCGAACTTCCGCACCTCAAGCTGGACCGTTTCTTCCTCTGATTCGCCGACGTAAGGCGGATTCGAAACCACGAAGTCGAACGTATTCTTTTCGATTCCGGCCAGCAGATCGGTTTCGTGAAAGTGAATGCGGCTCTCAAGTTGATGGCGGGCAGCATTGGTGCGGGCAACTTCTAATGCATCCTGAGAAATGTCGGTCGCGTGAATTTCCGCCTGCGGCAGTTCTTTCGCCAGCGCCAGAGCAATACAGCCGGAGCCAGTGCCAATATCAACGATGCGAAGGTGTGGGGCAGACCCGCCCTGAGCGAAGTCGAATGGGGCCCTCGCCCGCCATTCTCGAGCCGACTCTGTTTGTGGGGTGACGGGCGTCTCGCCCGTCGAGTGTCGGACAAACTCCAGCACCGTCTCGATCACATGTTCCGTCTCCGGCCTTGGAATCAGCACCGCCGGAGACACGATCAAATCCATCCCCCAGAATTCCTGATGCCCGGTGATGTACTGCGCGGGAATGCCTTGCGAGCGCCGGGCAAGAGTATCCTGGTATCGCGATTGTTCTCCCTGAGTCAGTTCGCGCTCGGGATGTCCGTAGAGATAAGCCCGATCGCAACTGAGTGTGAACATGAGCAGCAGCTCGGCATTCATGCGCGGAGACGGAACTTTAGCAGCTGTGAGGCGCTGGATGGCTGAGATGAGGGTTTCGCCGAGAAGCACCCCGTTATTGTAAAGAGGTAGCTCCGCTTCGTCTTTGCAGACGTCGCAAGCAAAGTCTCTACAAAGGCATGATCGTCAAACAACAATGTTGCCGGGCTGAATAAAAAAGCTCTCGTAAGTTCCTAGATCGTCGCAGATTCTTAAAGTATGTCCAGATTGAAAGATAAGTGAGAATGAATGCGGCGCATCGAGCGAAAATCCCGTGACCTTTTTTCCCAGCAGCACGTGGATGTGGATATCCTCTCGTGGAGTCTCTCTCTCGAATCGATCTATCAACTTGCCGCTCGCGTCGTGGAGCTCCCAGTTCCCCCCGATGGAGATATATCCCCTCGGATGAAAATGGAACTGCCACTGAAACTGCCCGACACAGATCTGGATAAGTTCCGCACCACCGAGGCTGGACGGATCCAAATTAGCTGGAACTCCGTACACGGCCTATTCCTCTCAGTAATAGCGCGGACGACGTACGACCAACGACGTGCGACGGCTCACATCACCATTCCGCCTTCTCCCTTCAACCTCTCCGCCTGGTAATGCGTCACCAGCGCATCAATCACCGGCTGGAGCTTGCCGTCCATCGTTTCAGGCAACTGATGAATCGTCAGCCCAATGCGATGGTCGGTGACGCGGTTCTGGGGGAAGTTGTAGGTGCGGATCTTTTCGCTGCGGTCGCCGCTGCCCACCATGGATTTACGCTCTTTCGCCAGCGCATCCTGCTGTTTCTGCATTTCGACTTCGTATAGCCGTGAACGCAGCACCCGCATGGCCTTTTCGCGATTCTTGATTTGCGACTTTTCGTCCTGGCAGCTCACGACTGTGTTGGTCGGAATGTGTGTCACGCGGACTGCGGAATACGTCGTGTTCACAGATTGTCCGCCCGGCCCCGACGAGCAGAACGTATCAATGCGCAGGTCTTTCGCGTCAATCTTGATGTCCACTTCTTCGGCTTCGGGGAGCACCGCAACTGTCACCGCGGATGTATGGACACGGCCCTGCTGCTCGGTGTCGGGAACCCGCTGCACACGATGAACGCCGCTCTCGTACTTCAGCCGCGAGTACACCCGATTGCCCTCGATGAGAGCAATAATTTCCTTCAATCCTCCGATGCCGGACTCCGACGTCGAGAGCACTTCGACTTTCCAGCGCTGCGATTCTGCATAACGGTCATACATGCGGAACATTTCCGCTGCGAACAACGTCGCTTCGTCGCCTCCGGTGCCCGCGCGAATTTCCAAAATCACGTTCTTTTCGTCGTTCGGATCTTTCGGCAGCAGCAGGACCTTCAGCTCTTCCTCAATACCTGCGACGCGCGGCTCGAGCTTTTCCAATTCTTCTTGCGCGTAGGCCCGCATCTCGGGATCTTTCTCGTCAGCTAGCACAGCCTTGCTCTCGGAGATCCCCTTCACCAGATCTTTGTACTCGCGATACTTCTCGACGATTGCCGAAATCTCGCTGTGCGCTTTCGCGGTCTTCTGGTATTTGGACGAGTCCCCAATAATGTCAGGCGATGCCAGAGCCTGAGTAAGTTCTTCGTATCGGGCTTCGATTTGGTCAAGTCGTTCAAACATGATTGTTCTCGTAGAGACGTAGCCTGCTACGTCTCAGTCAGGCCGCGCAATACGAGACGTAACAAGTTACGTCTCTACGGCTCATTTTATGGTTTTGGTGGAGAGAGAAGAGATGTTTTCGCGGCGGGGCCGCTAGGCAATTACCAGTTCGCCGCCGCGTTGTTTCTCAAGGATCATGGCTTGGTCCAGCGCATGAATTGCACATTCGGCTTGCTCATCGGTCGGCGGTCGCGTGGTCACCCGTTGCAACCACAATCCTGGCGCAGTCATGATCGCGAACAAGGATTTCCGCCGTTTTGCCGCGAACCGGATGATCTCGTAAGAAACGCCCGTGATTACCGGAAGCAGTGCAATACGAATCGCAAACCGTGCCCAGAACGTATGCACCGGCACCAGCATGTAAACGAAAATCGAGATAATCATCACCGTCATCAAGAAGCTAGTCCCGCAGCGGGGATGAAAAGTCGGATACTTCTGCACTGCCGATGTATCAAGCGGATCGCCGTTCTCGAACGCAAATACCGTCTTGTGCTCCGCCCCGTGATATTGATACACGCGGCGAATGTCCTTAAGCAGCGAAGTTCCCCAAATAAATACCAGGAACAGCGCCAGCCGGATCAGGCCATCGATCAGATTGAACATGATCTGGCCATTCAGCGACGGATGCGCCTTCTTCAGCTCGGTGGTGGCCAGCAGCGGCAGGTACTTGTACATGAAAATGAAGAATCCGACGGAGATCAGAATATTGACGGTTGCAATCCAGCCGCTGATTTCAAACTTCTTCTCGGGCGGCTTGCCGGCTTCGTCCTTTTGCAGCTCATCCAATTGCACATTGGCAGAGAATCGCAAAGCGCGGAAGCCGAGTGTCATAGCATGCCCGAGCGTCATAACACCGCGCACGACCGGCCAAGCCATCCACCTGTGTTTCTCGGAAAGCCGTTCCAGCGGTTCGCTGTGCGTCATGAGTTCGCCCGACGGCTTGCGGCAGGTGATGCCCCAGGCATGCGGAGTGCGCATCATAACGCCTTCGAGCACGGCCTGGCCGCCGACCAGCGTCTCCTCGCCGCCTTCGAGCGCTGGCAGAAGCTGCACGCTCACCAGAAAGCGCCACAATGTTTGAAAAAACCGCATAAAGATTGGATGATCGAAGGACGAGAAATGCTCCAAGATTAGGGTACCACAGGGGGAAGCTCACCCGCTCCTGATTGAACAGATGCTCTACTTCGCCCAAGCTGCCGACCGGATCGCCGCCACGACCAAGAAACTGGAGAAGACTGCGCTCCTTGCCGACTACTTCCGCTCCGTTCCCGTCGATGAGGCTGCGGTCGCCGCAGTTTTTTTCTCCGGACGCCCGTTTCCCATGTGGGAGGAGAGAACACTGCAAGTCGGGGGCACTCTGCTCTGGCGAATTGTCGAGGAACTATCCGGAAAAGACGAAGCCGGGCTGACGGCAGCGTATCGAAAATACGGGGACTTGGGCGCGGTTGCCGCCGCCGTGCTGGGGGACAATAACGACTCACGTACGGGCGGACGCCCTCGCCCGTCCAAGGAAATTCAACAGACTTTTCGCGAAATCTCCGCCGCGCGTGGACCCGCCGCGAAAGCCGCCCTTGTGCGTAACCTGCTACGTGCAGTCTCACCGGTCGAGATCAAGTACATCATCAAGATCATATCCGGCGACCTGCGCATTGGGCTCAAAGAAAGTCTGGTCGAGGAGGCAATCGCGAAAGCTTATGAAGGCACTGTCCGCGGCGAGGTTCGGAAACCTGCCGACGCTGCAAAAAGTGGCGATGTTGTGAAAAGTGGCAAGGTTCTGAAAACTGGCGAGGTTCTGAAAGCTGGCGAGGTTCTGAAAAGCGTGCAGCGCGCCAACATGCTTCTCGGCGACGTCGGCGAAACCCTCCGACTAGCAGCGGAAGGCCGCCTCGCCGAAGCCAGAATGAGCCTGTTTCATCCCATCGGATTCATGCTGGCGAGTCCTGCCGAATCGGCCGAACACGCGTTGAGCTACTTCCCGAATGGCTGGGTCGAAGACAAGTACGACGGCATCCGCGCGCAGGCTCACTGCTCCGGCGACAGGGTCCGCTTTTTCTCCAGAACCCGCGACGAAATCACGGAATCGTTTCCAGAGCTCCCAGAAGCCTTGGCAGGCTTTCCACAGGACGCCATTCTCGATGGCGAAATTGTGGCGTGGAGCTACTTAGCAGATAGCGCACCCGCAGATGACAGCGATGCGCGGAGCACCGGCTCTAACCCCAGTGGCGACATAGCCCCAAAGGGGCGAACGAGCTTAGCCCAGCGCGTTAGCGCTGGGGACGCCAACGAAAGTGATCCAAGTCCCGGAGGGACGACCATTGTCGCACCGGAGATCAACGGAGGTTTCAAGCCCATTCCCGGCCGCGCCCTCCCCTTCAGCGCCCTCCAGCAGCGCCTTGGCCGTAAGAAAGTGAGCGACAAACTCATGCGGGATGTCCCGGTCGCGTACTTGGTTTTCGATGTGCTCTATGCTGGGAAGAACTTGCTCATCGAATGTCCATTGCGGGAGCGGGCAAGAATATTGGACGAACTTCTCTCAGCCGAGCGAAAACCTATTCACCACGGAGACACAGAGGCACGGAGGAATTCTCAAGCCCGATTCTCAGGAACTCAGAAAGAACTGATGTTCGGCTGGACGACGAGTTTGCCGACGGCCGAAGTCCGAAGTCCGACGACTCTTTTGACCGACGATCGGCAATCGCCTATAGCTCAAATCGTTCGCGCTCCCGTTTTCCAAGCCTCTTCTTCACAAGAACTCAACCGACTCTTCGACGCTGCCCAGGCCCGCGGCAACGAAGGCCTGATGATCAAAGATCCGGAATCTCCCTACACTCCGGGCCGACGGGGAAAGTCATGGCTCAAACTGAAACGTGAGCTGGCAACCTTGGACGTGGTCGTCACCGCCGTGGAGTACGGACACGGCAAGCGCATCGGCGTATTGAGCGATTACACATTCGGTGTTCGTGACGGCGATCGTCTGCTCAACGTCGGCAAAGCTTATTCGGGCTTGACCGACGCCGAAATCCTGGAAATGACAAAGTGGTTCCTCGACCACACCATCGAAGATCAGGGCTTCCGCCGCACTGTCGACCCGAAGATTGTCCTCGAAGTCGCGTTCAATAACATCATGAAATCCGACCGGTACTCGAGTGGCTACGCGCTACGCTTCCCCAGAATCGTTCGCCTCAGGCCCGACAAGCTCCCGGATGAGGCCGACACCATTCATCGAGTCGAGGAGATTTTCGCGCGACAGCGATGAGATTCCGCATCAATGCAGTAACAGCGATCAAATGCGCCCTGGTTATGGAAAGGAATTTCCCCGCCAGCTAGTCTAACCCCATGCCGACTCCTGACAAATACTACGTAGCGTTCTTCGTGACTTCGTGCAAATCACTCGATGAAGTCAAATCCAAGTACGGCGCGACCATCGCGGCCCACATGACGCGCTCCAACGAGCTCCACAAAAAAGGTTCCCTGCTGATGGCGGGTGCATTCCTCGACGATCCCGGCGAGCCGGTCACTACGATGGGCATCTTTCCTTCGCGTGAGGCGGCCGAAGAATACGCCAAGGGTGACCCGTTCGTTTTGAACGGCCTGGTCACGAAGTGGTACATCCGCGAATGGGCCAACATTCTGCGGTGACTACCCATCAGATGTTTGAATCCAAATTTTGACAACAGCTAGATGACGATGGCAATTGCAATCTTGATTCCCGTTCTGGCGGTCCTGTTGTCGGGAATTCTTCTGATGCGGTTCCGCAAAAGATCGCTGGCGGCGTTCAACGTTGCAGTCACAAACAAGATCACGGGCCGCTTCGCTGATCGTCTCCCCGGCTTCGGAATCGTCACCCACCTGGCCCGCAAGTCTGGCCGCGTATATCGGACACCGGTAAACGTCTTTCAAGCTCCCAACGGATTTCTCGTCGCCCGCACCTACGGTCGAGAAAGTGGGTCAAGGACGTACTGGCGGCCCGCGGATGCGAGCTCCAGACTCGCGGGCGGCGTTATCAGCTCACTGCGCCAACTGTCGTGCACGATCCTACCTGGAAGCGATTCCCGCTTCCAGTGCGCATAATTCTCGGCTTCGTCGGCGCCAACGATTTCATGGAGCTATCTATTGCTGAAGCCAAGTGACTTGCCCGGACAAAACCGAAAGGCCTCGATTTCTCGAGGCCTCTGGAAAGGGTCAAACAGGGCCGGAGAGAAGTTGCACCGCTCTCCACCCGCCGAGCTTCCTACGAAAAAAACACGCCATTGCGTTCGTGTGCCAACAGCGAAAACTCATTCACCGAAGTCGAGGCCGGATCTGAAACAAACGTTGCGGTATCCGTCTGGCCTGCCCACGCGATCTGTGCCACGTTCTGCACGAAATCCCCGACGAAACCATTCTGCGCATCGCGAATTTTTGTTCGGCCCATCGGATGGCTCCAACGAATGTCCCACGAAACCTCCGCGTCAACTTCAGGGCCGTCCATCAGCGCGTTGACCACGTCGTGATAGTCCTCTACGTCAACATTGCTGGCCTGGAACGCTGCTGTCCCGGCAGCAAAGTTCACTGCGATTGTGTTTTCTGAAATTGGGATCGTCCAGAACAGTCCGCTTTCCGTGATCCCCGGATTGAAATCGTGAATTTGCTGACTCTCACCGGAGTCAGTGAATACGTCAAGTCATATGAAGCTAAACGCGCCATGGTGATTGCGCCCGTCCGCGCCAACAAACTCACCGCGCATGAAGCGCACGTCGGCTTCGAACGGAAGATGCTGCGGAGCCTCGCCAATGACGGTATGTGTGCCCATGCCGCCGACTGCGGCCCAGCCCACGAAGCCGTTGAAATTTGTGATTGTCGAAGGCTCGACCCCGGGAGCCGGTAGAAAAACATGGAACAGCGGCCCGGATGGGCCGAGCAATTGCAGACCTCCGGGGATGGGCAGCGAAGTTGCCGAGGTCGTGCTGTTGTGGCCGTGAGTTTTGAGGGTGGCGCGTGCCAATTCCGGCATCAGGCCGGACGCAGCGAGCACGCCCAAGGTGACTCCGGATTTTTCGAGAAAACCTCGACGACTCAGGAGCCGTTTAGCGAAGTGGCGATGACCAGGATAGGCCGTTGCAAAATCATTGTTGGAAGCTAATCTTCGAAGACTCATAACCTTCTCCCGGGAGTGAAGTGGCATCGCCGCGCTAAAGAAGAGAACCGGGTCGGAGAAGAGGCGATGCGGCAGCAATTATCCGCCGTTAGAGAAAAATGTCAAGGCCAAAAGGGAATTTGCAGCAACCGACCGGTCAGCCGGATTTGCACTCCGTGGAAGAGCACGTCGTGGAAGGGCGGCCATTCATGGCCCATTTCTGTCCGACGCTTTTGCCTTTGGGTTTGCTCCCGTGGGTCTGACATTCTTGTCCGACGCCTTTGACTTTGCCCGGACCCGACCCGGCTCCGGGAAGGGCACGACTTGCAGTCGTGCCCTTCATGCCGCCATACCACCCAAGCGCGACGAAGGAGCGACCGCTTTGGGGTGAGCGTACGCACGGCCAGCGAAAGAAGAGGGCGTGTCTGTAATTCAATAGCGCGGAATCAATGTGATCACGAAACCTGGATCGCCCGCCCGCCTAGTTGGCCGTAATCTTCAGATTGGAAAAGTAGCCCTCGGTGCCAGGTCCGACCCACAATGCGACTCCTCCGTCCCACGGGTCGAGTTTGAGATCATTCACGACCAGGCAGGGCTGCTCCGCGCCGTTCACGTAGAGCCGCGCTTTGCGGCCTTCCACCTCGATCTTGTACTTGGTCCAGACAGCGGGCTGCAAATCGACGTACGACTCATACTTTTCCGGAGCCTCCTGCCGCGATCGGGGAAGTCAAAATCCGGATACGAACCGTCTGCGGGTGAGCACGAGCGATGCGGAGGCGCGACGGATGAAGATGCCGAACGGGGGCTTCAATCCGGCGTGCAACGTGCAGTTGGCGAGCGACACGAAGAGCCGCGCTATCGTGGGG
>QHZR01000096.1 GCA_003224755.1 Acidobacteriota bacterium | reverse complement strand
TTGTGCGTGTCCATCCCTCCGGGCATTTTCTCTATACAGAAAACATTGACCCCACCGGAGCCAATGGTATTACGCTGCAGAGTGTCTCGGGATTCCCAATTGATCCGAATACTGGAGCCCTCACTGTGCCGGTTCCCGGTTCGCCGTATTCTCCCCAGGTTAATTCAACGATCGGTGTTTTGCGGTGCATCCATCGGGAAATTACGTTTATGCGACCACTGGATTCAGCATGAATGGAATCATGGCTTGGAGCATCGATGCCG
>QHZR01000095.1 GCA_003224755.1 Acidobacteriota bacterium | reverse complement strand
CCGGCGGTGGTGGTGGCAGTGGAATAATGGGCTTTAGCGTTAATGCGAGCGGAGACTTGATGCCACTATCAACTTCCCCGTTTGCATCCGGAGCCTCGGTGACGAGTCCAGTGATTGATCCGACTGGGAAGTTCTTATTTGCAGGAGACACCTCAAACAAGGCCATTCTGACTTTCAGTATTGACTCCGCTACGGGTACACTGACTCGAGTAGGACCAGCAACGCAGGTTGCCGCGCCGCCATTCGTTTTGACAATTGTCAAAGCGCCTTAAGCAGGCACAAAAGCCGTCCACATCATGAACATGGAGGGCGTAAGTCATTGGTCGCTTCAGACTTAGCTATGGTTACTAAAGGTCATTGTCCTTGGTAATCTTGGCGAACCTGCCGACTAGCCGCATACTCGCTTCACCTACCACAGAACCTGGGAGACGGGGTTGGAAGTGGCGGCAAGGCCGCCATTGCTGACCCCGAATTTTTTTGCGCAAGACGGTCGTTGGTCGTACGCGAAAACCTTAAACCTGCCGCGAATTTCGCAGATGAACGCGGATTGAACCAGCGAACAGACAGATCCACGCGTCAGGCGACCTGAACAGTCACGCCAAGAATTTCTGGCTTGTCTCGATCCGCGAATTCCGCGTGATCCGCGGCGGGTTTGGCGAACGACGTTCGACGAACGACGGGTTACCCAACCCGTCAACAGTTTTCCACCGGGATTTGCCGAAAGTCCTTTCCTCGACCGAGTAATTTCCTACAATCAGGTGTTCAGGACAGGAAATCCCGCACCAGAAAGCGTGAAATCCATGAAAAAGATCGCCCTCCCTCTTTTAGTACTGGCCTTTGCCACTTCAGCGTTCGGCGGCGACCAAGATAACCAGGCCGCCAATCGCGTCAAAGCCGCCTCGACCGTGCTGGAGGAGATCCAGACGGCCCCGGACACCGGCATCCCTGACGAAGTCATGGGATCGGCCGAGTGCGTCGCGGTGGTTCCCTCGATGCTGAAGGCAGGATTTATGTTCGGCGCGCAATATGGCCGCGGCGTCGCCAGTTGCCGCACCGCCAAAGGATGGAGCGACCCTGCGTTCTTTGCCATTCAAGGCGGCAGCTTCGGGCTGCAGATCGGAGGCCAGGCAGTTGACCTGGTCATGCTCATCATGAACCACAAGGGTATGGAGAACCTGCTGAACAGCAAATTCAAGCTGGGCGCCGACGCGACCGTTGCTGCTGGTCCGGTTGGCCGTCATGCCGCCGCCGATACTGACTGGAAGATGCGCGCCCAGGTGCTCAGCTACTCCCGAGCCCGCGGCGTATTTGCCGGCCTCGAACTCAATGGCGCCGTGGTCAAAATGGACCGCGAAAGCACCATCGAGTTCTACGGTCACATGCAGCCGTTCAGCACCACTCTCGATAACGCCAGCTCGCCGGCTGCGGCCTTGCCTTTTCTCACCAGCCTGAGCAAGTGGGCCAAGGTCGCCAGCAAGTAAAGGGCTGTTGGCAAAACTTCAAAATCAGCCACGGATTTACGCGGATTACACGGATAGACCTGAAACGAATTTTTGAACGGGTCTATCCGCGAAATCCGTGTGATCCGCGGTAGTTTTTTGCGCGTTTGCCTTATCCGTGCAAATCCGTGAGAATCCGTGGCAAGGTTTCGTTTCCGCACCTTGCGCTACCGACTCGAATACGCGCTGGCCTGGCTGCTCATCAAGTTCGTGGGCATTCTGCCCCGCCCATTAGCCCGCGCTTTCGGCATCTTTGTAGCGTGGACTGTCTATTTTCTGCATGGCAAACTGCGCCGGGTTGGCATGCGGAACCTGGAACTCGCAGTCCCCGAGAAAACCCGCCGCGAGCGTAAGAAAATTCTGCACGGCGTTTTCACCTCACTCGGCCGACAGGCTGCGGAGGTCTGCCTCTTCCGCCGCTACACTCGCGAGAATGTTAGCAAAGTCGTTGTCTATGAAGGATTCGAAAACTTCGAGCGCGCCGTGGCCCGAGGCAAGGGCGTGCTGTTTCTCACCGCGCATCTCGGCGCATGGGAGCTTTCAGCCTTCGCGCATTCGCTTTACGGATATCCGCTGGGCGTGGTCATGCGTCCGCTCGACAATCCCTATCTCGATCGCCTCACCCGCGAATATCGCACCCTGCACGGCAACAAAGCCGTGGACAAAGATTTCGCCCGCGGACTGATCGCCGCCATGCGTAAAGGCGAAACCGTCGGCGTCCTCATGGACACCAACATGATCGCCAGCCAGGGTGTGTTCGTGGACTTCTTCGGCATTCAAGCCTGCACCGCTAGCGGCATCGCGCGCGTGGCTCTGAAGACCGATGCCGCCGTCGTCCCCGGCTTCACCATCTGGGACCCAGGCCTGAAAAAATACCGCCTGCGCTTCGACCCCGCAGTTGAGCTGATCCGCACTGCCGACCGTGAATCCGATGTGATCGCCAACACGCAACTGTTCACGAAGCTTCTTGAGGACTACGTGCGACGCTATCCCGACCAGTGGTTATGGGTGCACCGGAGATGGAAGACCCGACCAGAGAGGGAGAAGGGGTTATATTGAGCGAATGTATGGAGAGGCGGGAATCATGATCACCGCCCGCCGGGGATCGCATAAATGGGTGATGGAGCTGAGTTTCCATCGAGAGATTCAGATGAGCACGAGCCTTGGTCAGCCGGCACGATCTGAATTTTGCCACGAGAGCGAAATGGCGCTCGCTAAAAGCCAAAGCGTCCGCGCACCCGTGTCTCTTGACAGAGCCGTCGTTGTTATAAACGGGATGACGCATATTTTATCGATTGATTTTTACGAAACCGTCACATTAGTTTTAGATCACCCGATGTCCTACCACTCCCCAGCCCTCATCAGCTTCCTGATCTTCCTCTTCATCAAATCGCGTTTCAACGCGCTCAGGTGACTGATGTACAGCTTCCCATTCAGGTGATCGGTTTCGTGCAAGAAAGCCCTCGCCAGCAATTCCTCTCCGGTCTTCTCAAACCATTTTCCGTTCACGTCCTGAGCGCGAACCATGACTTTGTTTGCGCGGGTCAATGGCTCGCGAAATTCGGGGATACTCAGGCAGCCTTCGCTTTGCGTCTGCTTACCTTCGGTGTGGATTATTTCTGGGTTGGCCAGCACCAACCTGGCGGCCGGGTCCTCTTTGGAAGTCACATCAATAACGGCTAAACGTTTTGAAATGCCGATCTGCGGCGCGGCGAGGCCCACGCCTTTTGCCGCATACATGGACTCAAACATGTCCTCGACCAGCTTCTTGAGCTCGTCATCGAACTCGGTCACGGGCGCGCCTGGCTTCTCGAGAACTGGATTTCCAAACTTTACGATGGGATAGATCATGAAATCGGTCGTTGGTCGTTGGTCCTTGGGCGTCGGCAATTAGCGATTCTCAGCATCTCTGCGTCACCAACCTGTAGCCGTTAGTAGTTCTTCAACTGCTCCAAATATCCTTTGAAATTGCGGCAGGTCTCGGTCATCGAGTCGCCGCCGAATTTCTCCAGCGCGCAACGGGCCAACGTCAGGGCCACCATAGCCTCGCCGGCCACGCCGGCAGCAGGCACGACGCAAACGTCCGAACGCTCATACGCCGCCTTGACCGGCTCGCGTGTGGCAAAATCGACAGACTGTAAGGGCCGTCGCAACGTTGAGATCGGCTTCAAATATCCGCGAACGCGGATTTCCTGGCCATTGGAAACTCCGCCCTCAATCCCACCGGCATTATTTCGCGTGCGCGTGAATCCGGCGAACCCCGAAGAATGGGCATACCCAATCTCGTCATGCACTGCGGATCCGGGCGCGTAAGCCGCCGTCACGCCAGCCCCGATCTCGACCGCCTTGACCGCCTGCAATGACATGACCGCAGCAGCTAGTTGCGCATCCAGGCGTTCGTCCCACTGCACATATGTCCCGAGACCCGGCGGAACATTGTGCGCTACCACTTCAAAAACTCCGCCCACCGAGTCACCGGTTCGCAACACCTTGTCCACTTCCTCTTTCATACGCGGCTCGGCTTCGGGATCAGCGCAGTTGAGCAACACTTTGTCTTTGCTGCAACTCGCCTGGATTTCATCCCAGGCAACTTCCTGTTCAACGTTCGCCTTCCCCACCGCAACCACATGGCTCAACACTTCAATTCCAAGCTCACGAAGAAGTAACTTCGCGAGTGCTCCAATGGCCACACGCGCTGCCGATTCCCGCGCCGACGCACGTTCCAGCACGTATCTCGCCTCCGGAAAGTTGTACTTCAGTGCCCCGGCAAGGTCCGCGTGGCCCGGCCTGGGCGATGCTACGCGTTTGTGCTGAGTGGCATCGCCTTTATCTATCGGAAGCTGCTGCTGCCAATTTTTCCAATCTCGATTTTCAAGGAGCACCGCAATCGGCGAAGCGATAGTCTTTCCATGTCGCACGCCGCTGAGAATTCGGGCAGCATCCCGCTCGATTTTCATTCGCCCGCCGCGGCCATAGCCCTGCTGGCGCCGCCACAGCTCGCGGTTCACAAACTCCAGATCAATTCCGAGTCCAGCCGGCAGCCCTGACAGGAATGCTACGAGCGCCTCCCCGTGCGACTCGCCCGACGTAAAGAATTTCAGCATGTCTTTATCCTTAGGATTGTAGCTGATGGCTTCTAGCAGCCGGGCAACCCTGCACTACGGCGCTCATCAAATTCTGCGTGGATTTGTATCTGGGCGGCTGAGTGTGGCTAAAGTAATCTTCAAATTCCTGTTGCCCGCTGCATCGTCTGGTTAATGGCAATTTTTTTCCGTTCAAATCGAGGTGAGTGTGTCCGTCAAAGCCGTGCCGAAAACTGCGCCTATTGCAGCGCCGGTTTCGGAAGCCGTGGAACTGTCGCGCCAACTTCTAAAAGCCCAGGAGGAGGAGAGAAGACGGATCAGCCGCGAATTGCACGACGAAACTGGGCAGGCGCTCATGGTATTGCGTTTCCAGCTGGAATTGCTTGCCGGCGAAACCCAAAGCGAAGAAGTCGCAGCCAAAATTCGAGAAGCCCTAGATGTGCTAGATCGGACCATTGAAGGCCTGCGGCGTACCATCGCCAGACTCTCTCCGCGAGTGCTTGAAGAATTCGGATTGCTAACAGCAATCCGGCGCCAGGCAAAGCTTTTGGCGAAGCATACAGGAATGAAGCCACGTTTAGAGCTTCCGGAGAATTGGACGCCTGCGGACCACGACGTCGAGGTCGCACTCTATCGCTCGGTCCAGGAAGCTCTGCATAACGTAGCCAAGCACTCGCAGGCCGCTAATTTCACGGTCCGGCTCGAAGTCGCCTCCGAAAAGGTGACTCTGCAAATTGAAGACGATGGCGCCGGGTTTTCGCGTCGGGCGGCACACATTCGCGGATTCGGTTTAACCGGAATGCGTGAGCGCGCCGCCGCTCTTGGCGGGTTGATGAGAATCCGGACTGAGCGTGGCAAGGGTACCAATATTCAGATTCAACTACCTTGGGCTGCGAATGGGCGAAAGCAGAATGCCACTCGCGGATTGCAGCACGCGAGCTGAAATAGAAGTGTGGATATGCCGATCCGATGTCTCATCGTTGACGATCACACGCTGTTCCGCGAGGGCCTGCGTCGCGTGCTCGAAAGCGAGAATGATTTGCAAGTCGTAGGCGAAGCTCGCGACGGAGGCGAGGCCATCGAGCAGGCGCGCCGACTCTCGCCCGATGTGGTGCTGATGGACATCGGTATGCCTGGGCTTTCCAGCTTTGAGGCTTCGCGCCGAATTACTCGCGAACTGCCCGGCCGCCGAGTGATTTTTCTCACCATGTACGAAGACGAAGAGTACATGCTGCAGTGTCTCGACGCTGGCGCCTCAGGCTACATTTTGAAAGATGCACCCGCCCCGAGGCTGATTGGCGCCGTCCGCGACGTGAACGCCGGCCGAAAGTATCTGAGCCCGCAGGTGCTAGGCAAGCTGGTGGATGATTTCCGTTCGCGCTCGACCAGCGGCCTGGCCAGGGGTTCGACCCTCACTCCACGTGAACGCGAGGTAATCAAGATGCTGGCAGAAGGAAACTCTGTCCGGCAGATCGCACAAATTCTCGGCCTCAGCGTGAAAACCGTTGAGGCTCACAAATTCAACCTGATGCGCAAGCTGAACATCCACAACAAAGCCCAGCTTGTGACCTACGCTATTCAGAAGAAGATTGTGAAGATGCCGCAAGGAGCGTGAGGGGGCCGGCTGGGATTATCTTGTTCCGTTCGGGTACACCAATATTTTGCTGGCTTCTCCGGTTTTCAGTCTCTCCATCGCACTGGAAAAATCCTTCATCGGGATGCGGTCGGTGATCACGGGATGCAAGTCGAGCTTCCCCGCTTTCAGCAACGCCGTCATTTGATACCAGGTCTGATACATTCGGCGTCCATTGATACCCTGCACGGTGATTCCCTTGAAAATGATGTCTTCGGAAAAATTCAGCGAGATCGGTTTTGAGGTCAGGCCGAGCAGCGAAATTCGTCCGCCGCGGCGCACAATATCGAATGCGGTACGGATCGCTTTCGGTTGACCCGCCATCTCCAGCACAATGTCGGCGCCGAGTCCGCCTGTCCGCTCCAAAATTTGGGTTGTTACGTCCTGCTTCCCTGGATCCAAAACCAGGTCCGCTTTCATTTGCGCTGCAATGTTTCGGCGATGCTCATTGGTCTCAATCGCGAATACCTGTGAGGCTCCGACCGCGCGTGCCACCGCAATGGCAAACAATCCGATTGGTCCGCAGCCGGTGATAGCAACGGTTTTCGCAGCAATCTCGCCCGCTAACACGCTGTGTACCGCATTCCCCAGCGGATCTAGGATGGACGCATACTCAAGCGGAATCGCTGGATCAAGCTTCCAGATATTCGACTCCGGTATGGCGACATACTCAGCGAACGCGCCATCTGCATCCACGCCAATGATTTTTACGTTCTGGCAAATGTGCGCTTCGCCAGTGCGACATTGCAGGCACTTTCCGCAGGCGACGTGCATTTCGGCGGAAACAAAATCGCCTTCTTTCACGCTGGTGACTTCGTCTCCGCAGGCGACTACTTCACCGCAGAACTCGTGTCCGGGAATCAATGGAGGATGGATGCGGCGCTGTGCCCAGCGGTCCCACTCATAAATATGCAAGTCGGTGCCGCAGATGGATGCTACTTTGACCTTGACCAGTACATCCGTCCGGCCGATAACTGGAATTTTTACTTGCCGAATCTCTGCTCCCGGTGCGGGACTGGACTTCACCACCGCTAGCATCGTGTTCGGCATTCCCAAATCTCCACAGAGCCAAAAGATTCTAGCACCGCGACAAAAGATCGCGCTGAACGATCGGTCGAAAAAACGGTCACGCATTCGCACAAATTTTCCGCGGATGAATTTCAACCAGCGTTCTCACAATTTTGTCAGCGTGATCCCGCGAAATCCATCGCGACGGTTTTTTTCTTCGATAAGAGCCTTGCCGGTTCCTGTTTAATAACTCCTTCAAAACGAGAGAATTGTATTGACAATGACGTGGACACACCGCAAACTCTGAATCAGAGATGCTGTCGGCACGAAAAATGCTGGCGGCTTCTGTAGTAAATGGGCCCTGAGTAACGATGTTCGAGGGAAAATCGTTCAGGAGGAAATAAATGCCAGCAAAGAAAAAGGCAGCAAAAAAGAAGAAACACTAAGTGAGCGAGAGAGATCTCGCTGCAAAGGTCTTGGAAAGGCCTCTCGAAGAAAACCTGTCGAGAGGTTTTTTATTTGGGGGTTCAAGTAATAGTTGTGGAGCGGGCCGGATCGTGCTAGAAACGCCTTAGCGGCACGGTGAGAGGCTGAGTGGTCTGCATGGGTGTTGCGAAGCGCATGAATGTCGCCAAGACCAGGGGTCGGGTGAGTGAAATCGTTGTCCCCGATAAGCTCTACTTCCGCATTGGAGAAGTGTCGGAACTCTGTCACTTGCCTGCCTACGTGCTGCGTTTTTGGGAAACTGAATTCCCGCAGTTGAAACCGGTGAAAAGCAACACCGGCCAGCGGATGTACCGGCGCAAGGACGTTGACGCTGTGCTGCGAATCAAGAAGCTTTTATATGAGGAGGGCTTCACCATCGCGGGCGCGCGGCAGCAGTTACGCTCCGATCTTAAGCTGGAGAAAAATCAGGCTCCGCTTCCGTTCCCCACTCAATCCGTCTCTGATCTCAGGCGCATCCGCCATGGGCTGCAGGAAATCCTCGGGATGCTCTCCGCGCGGCGCTAAAGCTCGCGAAGCTGCTCCACCGTATTCTCGATCTCGTTTTCCTGGAACAGCCGAATTCCGGCGACCCCCGCGGCTCCTGCCTTGATGCATGAACGCGCATTGGTCAGCGTTATTCCTCCAAGCGCGAGGACAGGGAAGTCGTGGCGGCAGGCAGAACGCAGACCTTGCAGTCCTGCGACATGTATCTCCGCACGCTCCGACTTCCCGAACACAGCACCGAATACCACGAAATCGGTCCCTGACTGTTTAGCAGTAATGACCTCGGCTTCGGTGTGGCAAGAAACTGCGACAACTGGGTCTTTAGCGCCATTTGCTTCGCGCCAGATTGTTCGCACGTCTTTTGGCGAGATATCGCTGGCTCTCAAGTGCACGCCGTCGGCTCCGACGGCCAAGGCAATGTCTGTACGAGAGTTGATCAACAGCTGAGTCTTGCTTCCAGATGCGCGAATCATTTGCGCGACCTCGCGTCCCAGACATTCCAATTCGCGCCCCGAAAGGTCTTTCTCTCGCAGCTGAATATAGTCGACGCCACTTCGCAGCGCTTCACAGATGTTGTCGAGTAGTCGTTCCCGGCGCTCCTGCTCAGCCCCAGGGAATTGCTTTCGAGCGGTGATGTAGTAGAGCAGCAAGGAATTCAGTGGCTAGTTGCGAGTGGTCAGTGGCTAGTCACCAACCGGCTAAGGATTGGTCTTGGCTATCTCCGGGGCCTTTTCACCTGCACGCCGCGGACGTTCCGCATCGAGGTGGTATTTCGTCAGCCCCTCCCGCAGGTACTCATAACCTTCCTCGGGACTATCCACGATCTTGAACAGCCCGAGATCTTCGGGCGAAATTGCCCCGGCATCCATCATGGTCTGAAAATTAATGAGCTTCTCCCAATATTCCCGGCCGTATATCACGACGAGAATTTTCTTTGCCAGCTTCTGGGTCTGGGCCAAGGTCAATATCTCAAAGAGTTCATCCAGAGTTCCAAATCCGCCGGGGAAAATCACCAGCGCTTTCGCAAGATAGGCAAACCAGAACTTCCGCATGAAGAAGTAATGGAACTCGAAATTCAATGACGGCGTGATATAGGGATTTGGGTACTGCTCAAACGGCAGCCGGATATTCAAGCCAATGGTCTTCGAGCCCGCTTCACGAGCGCCGCGATTGGCCGCCTCCATAATTCCCGGTCCGCCGCCAGTGGTTACCACAAATCGTCGTCGCCGGGCAGGGATATGTGACGCCCACTCGCTCAGTAGAAACGCCATCTTGCGCGCATCCTCGTAATACCGCGCCATCTCTACGCCTGCCTGCGCAAGCTTCTTTTGGCCATCTTCTGAGGACAAGCCGGCCTTCTCCATTACCGTGTTTGCATCCGCGAGGCTGTGAAATCGCGCAGAGCCGAAGAAGACTACCGTGTCCTGGATCTGCTCGCGGCGGAACCTTGCCAGCGGCTCCACATATTCGGACATGATTCGGAGGAGACGGCCATCAGGACTGTTTAGGAACTGCGGATTTTCGTAAGCCAGCGGAGCGATTTGCTCGGCTTCGAGATCGTCTTTCTTCAGCAAGTCGTCACCGTCCGCACTCGAAGTGGCCACCGGGCAAGCTAATTTGGGTTTTCATGATAGTGAATCGCTTCCCAGAACCCCAGCCAGAGGTCAATCATGCCGAGTCCGCTGGCAAGGCCGCGCACAAATCCGTTCGCTATGAAGCTGCGCAAACCCGGCGAGGTGAGAAGCAGAGGATTGTCTGTCCAATGCTGTGTCCAGGGCAAAATCACCAGCAGAACGCCAAAAGTCGCACACACGGTCACGAACAGCAACGCCCGGATTCTCCGTAGCCAAACCTGTGTCCGGCTCGCCGAGTTTGCCTGTTCAGAAGGAGTTGAGGCGCCATGAAACGTTCCGGATCTCAACTCCGATCCCTCGTCTTCGAAATTAGAAACAGAAGGCGCCGTTTTCGGGTCGGCAGTCAGACGACCCTCCCGGTATGCGGATTGCGAGCGCCAAGCATGGGACCCATCGGGCTATTTTACGTCCTCAGGGCCTTGATCCGCTCGCCCACGTCACGGTAGTCGATATTGCTGCCATAGACTTCCAGGAAATTGCTTAATGCGGCAGGACGGTTCCCGGCATTCTCGAAGGAAGAGGCAAGTTCGTAGTGCAGCGCAGTCCGTGTTTCCTGGTCGAGACTCGGGAGTTTGAGCGCCTTTTCATACCAGCGCACCGCCGCCTCGGGCACGCCTTTGTCGAGGAAACACTGAGCAAGCCAGGTGTACGTTTGCATGACCTGGTTGAAGTTGTGACCGTGCTCGGTGGCCTGACAAACCTTCTGGAATTCGCCGATCGCTTCGTCGAGCAGGCCCATCTCGCGGAAAGCGACTCCCAGGTTGTAATGGGTTTCGGGATCTTCATCGGTACTGGCGACATCTGCTTCAAGTTCGTTCTTCAGGTCCCCGAACAGGTCTGAAAGGTCAACGCCGGCAGAGGAATCCAATTTCTGTGGCGGAACAACTGAGTGCGAAACGCTCTGAACTGCTGGAATGGACATGCTGCTCGCAGCTGCTGCAGCCCTTGCTACCGGAGCCGCTGGGGTCGGCGCCTGTGCTGCGGCCGCTTGCGGTTCGACAGCACAATCGCTCCCAAGAGAAACCTCAAGATCGGAGACGAAGTCTTCCAAAGTGCCAGAGCGGAACTGCTGAGCTGCAATGGCAGGTTCCACAACACGTTCCGCGAAATTGCTGACTGGAGTCTGCTCCACTGTGGAGGGTTCATCGAGGAAGCTGTCTCCCAGCGATGCCTCGATTTCAGAGACCATCTCCTGCAGGACGGGCCGCTCGCTTGGCCATGGCTGGCGAGTCGGAACCGGTAGCGCCGGAGCTTCTTCTATTACGGAAGCTTGCTCAGGCGTTACTTCGATCTCGGTTTCTGGTTGAGCTGACGCAATCTGTTTAGCAGAATCAATACCCAGCCGGAGGACCGCCAATTCAGGCGCACCCGGCGAGAACTTTTCCAATTTGGCGAGCAGTTCGTCAGCTTGCTCGGTCAGGCCCTGTCCCAGGTAGAACCGCACCTCTTCAATGGATTCATCGAGACTTGGTGTCGGAACAATTTCGTCAGGTGTCGCTTCAACTTCAGGCTGAGCGGCATCTGTCTCCGCTGCGACCACGGTATCCGCTTGAGGTGCCACAACCGCGTCTGGCACGGGCTCCTCAACAGAGGGCGACGCCTCGACGGAGAAGTCCTGTTCCCATTCCGATGAAAGATCAATTTCGGCAGCCGCCTCTTGTCCGGGAGCAGGCGCTGATTCGGAAATCTCTGCACTTGCCCGCGCCGCGGTGACAGGCGCTGCTCCGTGGAAAAATAAACCCGAAGGTGTAGTGACCGACTTCGGTTGCTCTTGCGCTTCTACTACAGCTTTAGCAGTTTCAGCCTCAGGCTCGTGCACCGGGGCCGATACTTCAAACTCTGCCACTCCGTGACTCGGCGCAACAACGTCTTGAGATTTCGTCGCGCTCGATCCGCTACGCTCTTCGTACTTGGAAGCAAGTTCTCCATAACGAGAAGCTTCATCGGCATGCCCGGCATCGCGGTAAATACTCTCGAGCGTTCGCATGCAAAAGGCGGCTTCGGCGAACCTTCCTGCGCGCGTGTGCAGGGCCGCCAACTTCTGATTCAATCGCAGATCTCTGGGCGCCTTGGGCAAGGCCGTCATCAACGGTCCGAGCGCCTTGGCCGGCATATTGTAAGAAATAAACAGCTCGGCATCGGTCATTGCCGCACGTACCGCAAGCAGGGTTTCGTCGTCGTACCTTTGCTCCACGAACGGCGCCGTTGTTTCCAACTCATCAGCAAGCACAGCGCCCTCTTCCGCGGTAATCAGGTGGGCCCCGCTCGGAGTGCCCTGCTTCGCGAGCACTTGCTGATAATTTTGCGCGTGGATCTGGTTTTCGGGTTCCAGTTGCGTAAGTTTGAGGTAATACTCGCGCGCTTTTTCCAGATCGCCCGACTGCACATTGGCGTGGGCCAGCAGTTCATAAATTTCGGTGAGATTAGTGTTCTCGCCTGCCTTCTGAAAGAGCTGTAGAAGCGTTTCGAGTGCCTGGGAGTCGTCCTTCAGGTACCCGATCAGCGATCGCAGATTCTCCAGCAGCTTGGCTTGGTCCGTACGCAGCAGCGGGTCACAGAATTCCTCGAAAACCGGCAACGCGTCTTTGTATTGCTGCGCCTGCATGAGCGCATCGGTGTACTCAGCCACCGCGGAGAGATCGTCATGAACATTCGCGAGCTTGCCCGCCAGGTTTAGCGCGTCGGGGTAGCGCTTGCTTCGAAGGTAAGCATGAAACAGCGCTTTCAGAGCGTCGGTATTCGAATCCAGATCGGCAACCTTGCCGAGTGATTCGATCGCCGCCTTGAAGTCGCCGGCCTCGACAGCTGCCTTTCCACGTAGCACCAGAGCGTAGCTGTTTCCTGGCTCCAGCTTCAGCATACGCTGCAGAATCTCATCAGCCGCTGCGAGTTGTCCCTTGGAGCGAAGGCTTTCCGCCGCCGCAGTGAGGATCTTCCAGGCTTCATCCTTCTTTCCCATCCGGATGTAAACTTCGGCCAGCTTAGTGCGCATCGGGACGTTGTCTGGATCCATTTCCAGCGTCTTCTGGAAAATGCGGACTGCCTGGTCAAGCTGCCCTGACTTCAAGAAATCTTCAGCCACCTGCAGGTACTGGGCACGCGCATCGTTGAATAACCCCTGCTGAGTATAGAGTTCCGCTAGCCGCAGCACGCACTCCATGGAAGCCTTGAGCTTGCTGAGCTTCTTGTACATGGCGATAGCTTTGACCGTGAAACCCTGGCTGGCATAAGCATCGCCGACACTCTTAAAGCACTCCGCTGCTTTGTCCTGCTCGCCCAAACGCGAGTAAAGATCGCCAACCGTGTTCATCACAGTCAGGTCTTTGGGATCAGCTTTGAGGACTTTTTGGTACTCGGAAATGGCGTTCTCTAACTTCCCCTGCTGAACGAACTTCTCCGCAGCACTCAGGACTTTCTGCTTGTTGAACCCGAAACCAAACGCCATAGGATTGCGGACCCCAGCTCCGTGCTTTTCCCGGTTTGACCGGCAAAACGAATGACCATCCTGGCGGCGATACCTGGAGCGATCCTGGGATGGCCGTTCGGACATGGTCATTCTACGGCTGGACCGTGCAAACCGTATGGTTACCAAGGATTACCGAAAGGGAGTGTACAAGTGGGTTGGCGGAATCTTGCAATCTGGTGTGTCGTCCCGGCGATCGCCCGCCTGCCTGTTTTGCCTGACCAAAATATGTGGCTGCCTTTCGACTGCGCTTAGGACAGGCCCTGACGGCCGTGCCCTAATACGAACCGCGATTGCAGTTTCACTGCTCAGGACAGAATTCCCCAATCACTTGTACCTGGGATAGCTTTTCGCAGGCGCGCTCCCAGTTAAGATCATTCCACAGCTTCGTCCGAGGCGGACGATCGCAGATTCTTCCGCTTATAGAAGTAACGGCTCACAAAATCAGGAGAAGTGTAACTATGCCAACCGGGCTGGATCAGCTCAAACACATCGTCGTCCTAATGATGGAGAACCGGTCATTTGACCACATGCTGGGATCGCTCAAGGCGGTAGATGCACGGATTGATGGGGTCAGCGACCCGTTGAGTAATCCGGACACGACCGGGGCGTTGATCAAAGCGCAAGCGTTGGCGGAGTTTCAGGGCCAGCTGAATCCTGATCCTGACCACCACTTTCCGGCGGTGGATATACAGATATTTGGCGGCGACACGAGTCCGGGCCGAGTTGCGAATATGCAGGGATTTGTGAAGAGCTATTTCAATCAGCGCCGTGCTTCAAGCAAAGTGATCTGCCGGTGCTGACCAAGCTGGCGCTGGAATTTGCTGTGTTCAACCGCTGGTTTGCATCGATCCCGGGGCCGACGATCTGCAACCGGGCGTTTGCGCATTACGGGACCTCGTTCGGCAGAGTGGATATGGACCCGTTCGACGTTATCGAGCCCATCAAGAGCATTTACACGCGGCTTATTAAGGCGACTCCCAAGCACACGGCGAAAATCTACTACTACGACACGGCCAGTTCGACGATGGAGGTCGTGAATCTGCTTCAGAACCAGCCTGAACTGTTCGGCACATACGATCGGTTCAAGAAAGACTGCGATAAGGGAATATTGCCGGAATATTCTTTTGTCGAGCCGAAGTGGCCAACGATCAGCACCCTGACCATGACGTGCAGGCGGGAGAGTTCTTAATTGCTGAAGTGTACATGCATATCCGGCGGAACCCGAAACTCTGGCCCAACACGGCTCTTCTGGTGGTTTATGACGAGCATGGAGGCCTCTATGACCACGTTCCGCCACCAGCCTGCAAGCCCGACAAGTTTCACTCCTCGGAGGCCGATCCAGGGACGAATCAGCCGTTCAAGTTCGACCGACTGGGGGTGAGGGTGCCGGCGATTCTGATTTCTCCGTGGATTCCGAGAAACACGGTAGTGGATCGCGTATTCGACCACGCTTCGATTCCAGCGACCCTAGCCAAGTTCTTCCTCGCAGACGATCCGAATCGGTCTCCACGGGAAATCAATGCCGACGTGTTCATTGAGCCGAATGTAGCGCCGGTGGATGCGAACCGCAACCTGCTCTCGCTGGCTAACATGCGGGACGATTGTCCGACGTTTGACGTTTAGAAGGGAGTGAACCAATGGAAGTCATCCATGTTCCCAGACCGTCGAAGAAGGCGATGTATCCGGATCGGCCAGCCAATGGGTTGCTACTAGCTCAAGTCTCACATTTACAGCACGCGGAGAGGCGGCTCCCACTGCGGTATCGGAGCGACATTTATACCCATACCATCAGGACGGAAGGCGAGGCGGCAAACTACATCCGCGAGGTGACGGAGGCGATCCATCAGGCCCACGCCGATGCTGCGAAGCGGCGGGCGAAACCGGCGCGCAGGCGCGGGCTGGTGATTGCCGCTGCCGCCGAACGACCATCGCGGAAAAGTAGCTCCAAGAGAAAGACGAAGACTACGAAGCGCAGAAAAAAGTAGAGGCGGTTGCTTCCGGGAGGCAGGCATGCGGTGGAGTGTGGTGTTCGTGATGGTGGGTGTGTCCACGTTTGCATTGGCGCAGGAGAGCGCTCTGCAGGGAGAGTTGCGGCGCGAGGGCGAGCGTGTGGCTGATGCCTGCCAGGCCAGCTTTAAGGCTGTGCCCGTGTGTGCGTACACACTGTTTACTGATCATCCACTCCACATAGCCGCGGGTAGCATGCCACCACAGAACGGATTTGGCTTGGGCGGAGCATTCGTTTGGTCTAAGAACACCCGAAATTGGCGAATGAGTTGGGATTTCGATGCGGTGGGTGCATTCAGCGGGGCGTGGCGCGCCGGTGGTTATATGAAGATGATTCACACGCCGCACCCAGCGACGCCCCGTATTCAAGCCACCCACCCGTATACTGTCTTCAATTTCTATGTGCAAACAATTTCTCTGAATAAGCTGAATTTCTTTGGCCTGGGCAATGACACAGCGCTTGCCGGGAAGTCGCTTTTCGGAATGAACGAAACTATTGTTGGGGCCAGCGCGATCAAGCCGGTGTTCGAGTGGAAATCCATTCGCTGGTTGAATCTGGCGCTGCTGGGAGAAGTCAACGGGCGATTTGTTGACATCCGTGGGGAGCACGGGCAGTCGGCGCCATCGATTGAAACTCTGTATTCGGAGGTGACGGCCCCGGGATTAAGTAGCCAGCCGGGATTCGCTCAACTGGGCGAAGGCGTGCGCATTAAGCCAGGGATCGGAAATCTGAAATTTAATTACAGCGGGAAATTTCAGCAATTCTTTGCTTCATCGAGTTCGCATAATTCTTTTTTGCGATGGACGGTGGATCTCGACCACACCTACTCCTTGTATGGAAGTAGCCAACCGGGAGTTGAGAGCGCAGAGAGAATTGGTCCTGATTCGTGCGCGCCTGGAGGAGAAAAATGTCCCGAGATCCCACGCACGCGGAACTTGAACGGCTCGGTGGGGGTGCGACTGCTGCTTTCAGAGTCCATCAATTCGGCTTCGAGCGCCGTGCCGTTTTATTTTCAACAGACGCTTGGCGGGCAAGACATCGATAGCGCGCTCACGCTGGGCAGCTATCGTGACTATCGTTTTCGCGCGCCGAATCTTCTCTTGTTGCAAGAGAGTTTCGAGCATTCCATCTGGGGGCCGTTCGGGTTGAAGTTGATGGCGGACCAGGGCCGGGTTGCGCTCACACGCGGTGATTTGGGCTTCAGCCATCTCAAGCATAGTTTTGCGGGTGGGCTGAATTTACGGGCGGGCGGTTTCCCCATGGTCTCGTTGATGTTTGCCTGGGGTGGGGCCGAAAGCCATCACAACATCGCCAATATGAATTCATCACTGTTAGGCGGGTCAGCACGGCCGTTGTTGGATTAACGCAATATGTCGGCCCGCTGACGTCGTGCCCTGAACAACGCGACGACAATTTATACTGCCCCCACACCCTTGAAGCTCTACAACACCAAATCAGGCATCGCCATCGAGCACCAGGACCGATGGTACTTAGCCAATGATTTCTCCTGCGACAAACTCATGGTGCGCGATGACCTGGAGAGCTTTTTGGAGGCGTCGATCGCAAACTTGCCGACGGCAGATGGTTCCGCACTAAACCTCGAAGAGAATCTGCTTGCCCCAATTGGCTCACAGGAGGTCTGGGCTGCGGGCGTGACCTATCATCGCAGTCGCGACGCCCGCATGGAGGAATCGGAATCGGCCGGCGGAGGCGACTTCTACGACCGCGTCTATCACGCCGAGCGACCTGAACTTTTTTTCAAAGCCACGCCGCATCGAGTTGTGGGGCCGGGCGGAAAGGTTGCGATCCGCAGCGACGCGAAATGGTCTGTGCCTGAGCCGGAACTGGCGTTGCTCATCAGCCCACGTGGAAAGATCATTGGCTACACCGTCGGCAACGACATGAGCTCGCGCGACATTGAAGGCGACAATCCTCTCTACCTTCCACAGGCCAAAGTTTATGACCGCAGCTGCGCGCTCGGACCATGCGTGCTGCTTGGGTCTGGTTCGCTGCCCCGCTCGACTGAAATTCGGCTTGAGATTCTACGCGGCGGCAAATCTGCGTTCAGCGGCCGAACTACTCTCAATGAACTCAAACGCGACCCGCAGATGCTGGTGGACTATCTTTATCGCGACAACTCTTTTCCGCGCGGATGTTTTCTGCTGACCGGCACCGGCATCGTTCCGCCGGACACATTCACATTGGCGCACGGCGATGAGATCCGCATCACGATTGACGGCATTGGAACCCTGACGAATGTTGTAGCGTAAGTTACAACGCAACGGCTGGAAGGCATGCCAGCTCGGCACCGTTTCAACCGCAGAATCACTTCGTTCAGTTGTTGGTGCCCTGTCCTTGTGCCTCCGTTCTCTGGAGGGACACGGCCGGTCAAATTCCCCCACCCTCTCGCGAGGAGCGCGAGAAGGGTGGGCGGCACCCTCGTGTTTTGTGAGCGGTGCCTGCCGATGATGCTGTCTCTGCGGAAAGGCAACGTCGATCTCGCCACGGCTCACGTAGGGGCGGGTGCCCTCACCCGCCCGGCGATGCGGAGCATCGCGCGATTTGGCGAGCAAGGCTCGCCCGGACGGGCGAGAGCGCCCGTCCCCACAAGGACATTGCCAATCCGCGAGCCCATGGAAATCGGCATAGGGGGAGCGGTCGCCCGCTCTCCCCTGCCACACCACCAGGACATGCGGGTCCGCATCCGGCGGTTCGGCGGATTAAGCTAAGAGCTCACGATCATGGACGGAAGCCCGTGCCCCGCAAAGTAGGCATTCGGCAGTGCAATGGCAAGA
>QHZR01000094.1 GCA_003224755.1 Acidobacteriota bacterium | reverse complement strand
CGAATTCCAAAGTGTTTGAGCGTTGTAAATGGCGCCGAAGTCTGCCGGCCCTACCGCATAGCAAGTCCCGTTTGGATAACAGCCAAAGCCCAGCGTGAACTGCGGATTTGTCCGCGTGAGTTGTTTTGTTGCCTGAGAGTAGGTTCCCACCCGATGCGTCATCGAATGTCGCGGGAAATTGTGCAGAGACAGTATTCCCGCTACCGCCGGCGCCAATGCCGCCGGTATCTGCGGATCGCTGGCGTTGGCCCAATGCAGTTGGCCGTTCACTGAATATTGGTGTATCTGAGTATGAAATGCCTGTTCGACTTGGGCTTCCACACCTGAGAACTCGATCACGGTGCGTCCATGCGAGACGCGGTTTACCTGAAAGCCGTGGGTCTGCAGCCATCCAGTGACCAGTTGCACATCCTGATCAGACGGACCAAATTGCGTCCCGAACTCATCCGGCGTAAGCCACTTGTGATAAATAGGCGAGGCCTTGTCCTGCTGATCGTCTAGAAGCCTATGCAGCGCGAAATCCTGCTGCGGGTCACGATTAAGAACCAGCAGCATGCGCTGCATGGAAAGATTCGGAGGCGCGGCACCGATATCGAACTTCGGCTGGGCCAGAGGGTGAGTATTCCCTTTCAGCGTGACCAACTGGCTCTCAATGATCGGCTGGGTAATCAGCGGTTGCGGCGCGGCCTGCTGGCCAAGACTCGTGGCCACGCCAACAAATGACACTACTGCGAGACACAAAACATAGGCCGGACGCGATCCCATCGGCGTACTCCTGCAACGCGGGCGTTGCTACTAGCGCAACTTCTAAAAATCCGTGAAACAGAGAGTCGCGGGGGGAAGTCCGGCAACTCTGAGTGCCAGAGATATTGCCCTTTTCGCTGCATTTCGTCAAGTTGTTTTTGGGCTTGTTGTTTTTGGGCTTAAGGGGCCGGCCGGATGTCCCAAATGCACGTCTGGGGCGAATCTAGCGCTCCTGGTGCATCGGGGGAGTCTGCGGCCGCACCTCATGACTGCGGTTCAACGCGAAGTACAGCAGTGCCGCGATCATGACGATAACGCCGGCAATCACCGTAATAGGCTTGATTCGGACTCGCGGTGGCACAAACATGGAAGCTTTGGATGCAGGCAACCGGGGGCCAGTAGGTCGGGACCAGGTCGGGCTCTTGCTAAACTATTCTAGAGTAGGTTGTGCCGGCCCCGTAGCTCAGATGGATAGAGCAGCAGTTTCCTAAACTGCTTGTCGGCAGTTCGACTCTGCCCGGGGCCTCCACCTTCAGGATTCAGCCTGCTGTTGAGACGTCCGAAGCAGTCGCTGTTCTTTTTCCTCAAGCAGCCGGTTGATCTCGACGACCAACTGCATCAGTTTTTCGGGATCTTGCTCAAGGGCCGCCTGCTCGCACAGACGCATCCAGCGTTCTTTTGCCTCGCCTTTCATAGTGGAAGAGATGCCTCCGGGATCCCGGGAGTACGAATTGACCTCGGCGAATGTAAATTCCGTATTGCAAGTTGATGAGTGACAGCACAGCTGAGTTGCGCCAGAGCCATGTAAAAACCATCTAGAAGATGACGAGGCAACCTAAGTCATCAGCACGCCTTCATTTAGGGAGAGCGAAGGCGACATAGACTCCACCCGACTTCGACCTCGGGTCTCTTCCGCCCCCAGCGGCGATTGCGATGAACTGGCGGCCGCCCACTTCGTAGGTAACGGGCGTAGCGTTGCCGGAGAACGGAAGCGTCGTTTCCCACAATAACTCTCCCGTGGATTTGTCGAAGGCGCGAAATTTGCGGTCGTAGTTGGTTGCGCCGATAAATAACAAGCCGCCGGCTGTGACGATTGGGCCGCCGTAGTTGTCGGTGCCGGTATTTTTTATGCCTTTCGCCGCCAGTTCCGGATACTCACCCAGAGGGATCTTCCATGCGTATTCGCCGGTATTCAAATTGATCGCATTGAGCGTTCCCCATGGTGGCACGACTGCGGGATAACCTTCGGGGTCAAAGAGGCGGCGATAGCCGCCAAAACGATAAGGCATAACCGGAGGCAGCGGATTGCCAGGGGACAGCTCTTTGTTCTCGCCGCTGGTCAGATAATCGATAACGGCGTTGATTTCTTCCCAAGCCAAGTTGGGGAAGGCATTCATCCGCCCGCGGCCCTTCTGGATAACAGCAGCAATTCCTGGCCTGCCGAGCCGGTCCCCCACACCTATCAATGACGGAAAAGTTGGCGGCGATCCAGTCCGGTTGTCGCCGTGACAGACACTGCACTGGATTTGATAAATCCCCCGCCCGCTCGATTCGTCTCCCGTGTTCTTGGCCAGCGTGCCCGTCCATGGAATGTCATTCGCATTTACGTACAGGACGCCGCTATCCGGATCATAAGCAGAACCACCCCATTCCGCGCCGCCATCGAAACCGGGGAAAACCACCGTATCCTTCCCCAAGGTAAAAGGCACAAACTGACCGTTGCTGCGCATTTTGTGAAACTCTTCAACCGCCCACTGATGCGCCTCGGGTGTACGCGTGGTAAGCATGTCTTCGGTAAAAAGTTGACGGGCGAAAGGCGCTGGTTTGGTGGGGAGAGACTGCTCGGCAGCCGTGACTTCTCCAGGGATATCGCTCGCGGGATACTTCCGCGACTGCAAGGGAAACAGAGGCGTACCCTGCGCACGGTCAAAAACATAAACAAATCCCTGCTTGCTGGTCTGGGCAACAGCGGCGATCTCCTTCCCTTCGCGCCGCACGGTTACCAGCGTCGGCGGCGAGGGGAAATCGCGGTCCCACAGATCGTGTTTTACCGCCTGAAAGTGCCAAATGCGCTTGCCCGTCTCAGCATCCAGCGCTAGTAAGCAATTCGCAAAAAGATCGTCTCCGACGCGGTCTTCGCCGTAAAAGTCAAACGAAGCCGATCCGGTTGGTACATAGAGAATCCCCGTCTTCGGATCCAGCGACATACCGGTCCAGTTGTTCGCAGCGCCGCTGTTCTTCCACGCGTCTTGGGGCCAGGTCTCGTACCCGAATTCCCTAGGATGAGGAATCGTGTGAAAGCTCCAACGCAAGGCACCCGTTCGCACATCGTAAGCGCGAATGTCCCCCGGAACTGCAGGGAGAGTTTCGGGAAGGCGTCCGCCCACGATGAACTCGTCTTTGTAAACAACTGCAGGGCTGGTAAGGGCGATGAAGGCAGTTGCCGGATCGCGCCCCAAGTCTCGGCGCAGATCAACGCGGCCGTGATCGCCGAAGGTCGCAATTGGCTGGCCAGTGGCGGCATCGAGCTCGTAGACGAAATTCATAACGCCGACGATGATGCGCCGGTCTTTCTTATCCGCGCTGCTCCAAAAAGCAAGGCCGCGGTCGGGCTGTGTACCCGGAACGCCGGAGTCGAAGTTCCATTTCAGCGTGCCGGTGGCGGCATCTACGGCAAAGATTTTTTGCGAAGGCGAGATCCCGAAAAGAACGCCGTCAATTTCGATTGGGCTTGTCTGCAGTCCGCCGCTTTCTGCAGTGTCGAACGTCCACGCAACCTGCAACTGCTTCACGTTGGACTTATTGATTTGAGTTAACGGCGAGTAATGCTGGTTTTCTAGAGCGCCGCCATAGACCGGCCAGTCATGATTCTCGCGGGATATGGACTGAGCAAAAATCGGAACAAAAACCAACAAAACAAATGCCAACAATTGAAACTGCACACGTAGGCCCGGACGCCCTCGTCCGGGTAGGCGAGCCTTGCTCGCCCCGGCCCCGCGTACGCGACCGGGCGGGTGAGGGCACCCGCCCCTACGTGGCCTGGAAGAATATCTAAATGCATCGTTAGAAAGCAGAGTTCGCACAAGAGGGTTCGTCGGAGCGGAGATTTGAGGTTGGTTAGAGAGCATGAGCTTAGGTTTATCGCACAACGATACTCACCAGCTTGCCGGTAAATATCCTCTTCACGATATCTTTTCCGGTGACATAACTCTGAACTTTTTCATCGGCGAGCGCCTTCGCGATGACGTCATTCTCCAGGGCCCCGGCGGGCATAACAACCTTCCCTCGCAGCTTGCCATTCACCTGTACCGGAATCTCGATCTCGTCTTCCTTCGCAAGCTCCGGATCCAACTTCGGCCAAGGTTCTTTCAGCAAGTTGCTTTTCTCTCCCAGCATCTCCCAGAGCTCATGCGCGAGGTAGGGAGCAAAGGGCGCAAGCAGGAGCACCAGGTTGCGTTGCACATCTGCCAATAAAGGAACGGGGATCGCGGACGAGGGCGTCCGCGCCACATGGTCTTCAGTAGCGGACAACTCATTCACCAACTCCATGATCGCGGCAATGCTGGTATTAAAGTGCCAGCGTCCCTGGAAATCGTCCGTCACGCGTTTAATTGTTTGGTGTAGCTTTCGCTGAATGGCACCGGCTTCGGGCTTCAAACCATTACTCTGCAGAGACGTTGCTTGCAACGTCTCCCCTTCGCGGCGAGAAGCGCAATTCCGCGATACGAACCGATACACTTTGCTGAGAAACCGATAGATTCCGGCAACTCCTTCGTCTTGCCAGTCGAGCTCGCGATCGGGGGATGTCGCGAACAATGTGTACATGCGTGTGCTGTCACCGCCGTAGCGTTCCACCATTTCGTCTGGTGAGACCACGTTGCCCAGGCTCTTCGACATCTTGGCCCCGGATTTGATGATCATCCCCTGCGTGAACAATCGCTCCACCGGCTCATCATTTTTTATCAGCCCGATGTCGCGCATGAACTTGGTCCAGAAGCGCGAATATATAAGGTGGAGAATCGCATGCTCGACGCCGCCGATGTACTGATCAATCGGGAACCAGTAGTCCGCAACCTTCGAATCAAATGGCGCTTTGTCATTGTGCGCGTCAGTGTAGCGATAGAAATACCAGGACGAATCCACGAATGTGTCCATGGTGTCGGTCTCGCGCCGTGCCGGCCCGCCACACTTCGGACACTTCGTGTTCAGAAATTCCGGCACGCGCTGCAACGGCGAGCCGCCGGTCAAGGTGATATCAACCTTGTCGGGGAGAATGATGGGCAGATCTTTCTCCGGCACGGGAACAATTCCGTCTTTCTCGCAATACACCATCGGAATAGGCGTTCCCCAATAACGCTGGCGAGAAATGCCCCAATCTTTCAAACGGTAAGTCACTGTCGCCTTGCCGAAGTTGTGCTGCTCGGCATAAGCAGACATCTTCTTGATTGCTTCTTCGCAAGTGAGCCCTGTGAATTCGCCCGAGTTGATCAGCTTGCCGTCCAAGGTCGTAAACGGAAGCTCTTTTTCGTTTAGGGGCGGCCCTCCAGGTCCGCCCTCATCTGCTGGCACAATCACCTGTTTGATCTCAATTCCATACTTCTTCGCGAATTCGAAATCTCGCTCGTCGTGCGCCGCAACACTCATGATGGCGCCGGTACCGTAATCCATCAGAATGTAGTTCGCCACCCATACCGGCACTCGTTCGCCGTTATATGGATTGACGGCGAGGTGTCCCGTGTTGACACCGTGCTTTTCAATTTCCCCAATGTCGCCACTCTCTTTGGCTTTCTTCTGCTCGGCAATGAGTTGCGTTACCTTCAGCCGCAAGGCGGGATCGAGCGCAGCCAGCTCCTCTGTAATGGGATGTTCCGGAGCGAGTTGTACCGAAGTCGCACCGTAAATCGTGTCAACGCGTGTGGTGAAAACCGTGATGACATCGCCACCGGAGTAATCGAGGCGGAAATCTACCAGCGCGCCTTCGCTGCGTCCGATCCAGTTGCGCTGCATGGTGCGGACTTTTTCCGGCCAACCCGGTAAACGATCGAGATCGCGTAACAACTCATCCGAATATTTTGTAGTTCGCAGGAACCACTGTTCCAGTTCCCGTTGCTCGACCAACGTATCTTCGTGACGCCAACAGTAACCGCCGTTCACCACCTGCTCATTCGCCAGCACGGTGGCGCACTTCGGACACCAATTGACTTTGCTTTTCTTGCGATACGCCAATCCGTGCTCGTAGAGCTTCAAAAAAAACCACTGGTTCCACTTGTAATAATCCGGCAGGCACGTGGTGACTTCGCGCGACCAGTCGTATGCGAACCCGAGTCGCTTCATCTGCGCCTTCATATTGGCAATGTTGCGCAGCGTCCATTCTCGTGGCGGCACGTTGGCCGAAATCGCCGCATTCTCCGCAGGCAGCCCGAACGAATCCCATCCCATGGGATGCAAGACGTTGTACCCGTTCATCCACATGTAGCGGGCAAGCGCATCGCCGATCGAATAATTGCGCACGTGTCCCATGTGCAGTGCGCCCGAAGGATAGGGCAGCATTTCCAGGACATAGTATTTCTGCTTCGCGGAATCCGGTTCCGCGGCATAGAGCGTCGGATCCTGCTGCCATCGCGCAGACCACTTCTCTTCGATCTGCTGCGCGTTGTAGCGCTCGTCGCGCACAATGGTCTGCTCGTCTTGCGGCATGGGTATTGGAATTAGATTCTACAATGTGAAGCTTGTGTGGCGCGGGCGCCCCGCCCGCGAGCAATCTCAGTTGGCAAACGGCGACCCGAGCAGCCCCGGCTGGACCACCAGCAGCTCCCAAATTCCCCACAGCGCAGCCACAGGCCCGCCCCAAATACACATTAAGGATCTCCAGCCCAGCGTTGTCAGCAGTTCGCGCTCCGTACCAGTGCAGATCAAAACGGGCCGTTACCCTTAGTTAGAATCACCGGCGGATTCAGGTCGAATTTTATAGGGGTCTCGAGGGTTGCGCCGGATGGGACCGCGGGATTCAAGAATCGAAATGCATCGCGCCGCTGCAGATCAGCCTCGGCTTCGCAAACGAATCCCGGCCCGATTCGAGATAACTCGTCGGGTTCCATCTCGGCGTTCTTTCGCGCCCACACGCTTTCGCACAGATTTCACAGGACAAAAATCGTCTCTCCAGCCTTAATGCTGTACTCCTGAGAGAACTCCGGCGTTTCTGTTTGATACCTGCTCGTCAGTGCCATCGCCAGCTTGCCGTACTCGGCCCGCTGGTAGGAAGGTTTCAAGCGCAGCTCTGATCCCGTTGGATAAACCATGACGATTCCCGTGCCGTCATCCAGAAAAAGCGGCGCACACATCTCGTTCACGCGCTTTCCAAGATCACCCCTGGGATTCGACTCGACGACCAGACGGTAATAGCGGCAGTCCGATTGGCTCAATGGCACAACCAGCGTGTAGGGACCGATCGCTTTTCCGCTCACTTCCACTGGCCCAAGTGCAGCCGCCCGAATGCTGGACGTTGGAACATTCATGACTCGGCGCTTCAATTGCAAGAGCCGAAATCCGCGAAAGAAGAAGTAAGGACCGAGCACGACTCCTGCAACTGCCAGGAACGCGGTTGGCTTAGCAGCCAAATAATGAGGCGACCCATCGTCCGCACAGAATACAAAAACGCTACACAAAACCAAAGCAGCTTTTTGCTAATCCAAAAAAACACGGCAAGGCGATCAGCGTACCAGCGCTTTCAACGCGGCCACGTTCCTGCGATCATCCCCCGGCTCATCAATCGGCGTTTCAGCAATGAAGGCTGCGTCCATCAACCGGGGATCGTTCAACAAACGTCGGAAGGGCTCAGGCCCAATTGTTCCCTTCCCGATGTGCTGGTGGCGGTCGAGCTTCGATCCGCGTGCTGCCTTCGCGTCGTTGCAGTGAAAGACCGGCACGTTCTTCAAACCGATGGTCGCGTCGAGCTTCGTCATCGTGTCGCGAAAACCCTCTTCCGAAACGACATCATATCCCGCCACGTGAGTGTGACAGGTGTCGATACACGCGCCGACGGGAACGTGATGGCGCGCATGCTCAATAACTTCCGCCACTTGCTCAAAGCTGCTTCCCAACGAATACTCCGCCCCAGCCGTGTTTTCAATCAGGATCGTGAGGCCGCCTTTGACGAGGTCGAGTCCGTGACTTGCTGCTGCGATCGCGGCAGCAGTTTGCAAAAGCCCCTTCTCCCGATCGGCGCCACGAAACGAACCCGGATGCGAAACTAGATATTCGGCGCATACTGCCAGTGCCCGCTCGATCTCTCCGCGAAACGCCTCGATAGATTTCTTGAGAAAGTCCTCAGTGATACTTGCCAGGTTAATGAGATAGTTCGTGTGTATCACCAGAGGCTTCAAATCGTACTTCTCACGCAGCCGTTTCATCTCATCGCATTGCGGACGTGCCAACTCGTACTGTGCCCATTGCCTGGGACTCGATGAAAACATCTGGAACCCATTGCAGCCCAACCGGTATGCGCGTTCAGCCGCATTCTCAACCCCACCAGCAGAGGACGTGTGTATCCCGATACGGCGCGTAGTCAGCTTTGGCGGCTGACTCGGAGGCGGCATTTTTAGGATGTCTTGTTCCCGTGCCATCGAGTTGGAGCCTGCTCGCGCCATGAAAATCAGTATATTTGTCGCAAAGCACGTTTGACGGGCTCGTTCCGGCTCAGAGTGGGCAATCTAGCGCGAGCAATGTACTCTATTCAGACAAGATTCAGTTGTACGTGTCCCGCCTGAACGCCAAAAGCAATCGTTCGCCAACGCCGAAGGTGCCGCACACATCAGCAATCCTTCTACAGGTGAATAAGGGATCAATGAGCTTAATGAAATGGCTGCGACGCCTTGCATGGGGGTTGCTCGCGTTACTCATCGCCGCAGTTGCGGTCCGTCCTGTCCGCAAGGGACTCGAATTGGTTGCGCTCGAGGCGACAGGTGAAATTCAGGACTTCTCTTGGACTGAGATGAGTCGCTTTCTGCATCGCGGGAGCGCGATGAATGCCGACCGCATGCGGAAGACGAAAGACCCATACTCCTCAATTTTCGCGCCTCCAGCAACTCCGGAGAGGGTACAAGCCGGACACCAACTCTTCCGAACTCGCAAGGCGCCACCAACTGGTGGTCTCCCTCTTACGACCCGGGTCTAAAAACAATGTACGTTCCAACCATGGAAGGCTCCGACGTCTATCAGAAAGGGCCACCGATTACGCTGCTGTATGGAAACTATCTTGGCGGATTCGCTACATTCCGGCCCACCTGGACTGCCGTGCGTGGACTCGATGCCGCAACGGCACACTTGCGCTGGGAATATCGCTTTCCGCCACGCGAGCGAAGCATCGTCATGGGCGGTCTTCTTCGACCGACGGTGGACTCGTGTTCGGTGGAGACTATTCAGTCTTCATTGCCCTCGAATCAGGCAAGGGCAAAGAACTTTGGCGCTTCAACACGGGAATGCAAATCGCGGCGTCGCCAATCACCTACCTGGTGGATGGTAAGCAGCAAATCACTCTCGTAGCCGGAATGACGGTTTTGACCTTTTCGCTCGATGGCAAGTAATGCTTGAAGCTCACCCGTGAACCATCTATAAGTTGCCGTAGAGGCGTTGCTTGCAACGTCTTGTTTGCAGCGCCGAGAAGCCAACTCGTGCGAGAGCGACCCCTACAATGTTCTGTTCTGGTTTTCGGAGTCGTCGCTCCAATTGCCAGGATTGTTCCAGATGTATTCTCTAACCGCGGTGATATTTGCGTCGCCCCGTAAAATCCTGTCGTAGAAACGTGGCTGCCAAATGGTTTGTTTCAACCCCCCAACTCGTGGCATCGGCGGGTTACTCCAGCCTTGTAGGATCGAAACGATTGCAGACAAAGATCCGCAGGCCGGCGAAATTCCAGTCAGACTTGGTAGCCCTTTGGGGTGAGGCGAAAATGCGTGGTCGCCCTCAATCATGATGATTGCGTGGACATGGTTGGGCATGGCGACTTGCGAATCGACCGCCACATACTTGTAATGACTGCTCAGATTTTTTTGCTCCGTTTCCGCAAGCGAGCGGATCGCGAGAGTCGCACCTCCCCACCGATCACCTCACCGAAAATGTGTTCCTTCTGATGGCTGCATACGGTGACAAAATACCAGCCTCGTGAGCGGTAGTCTCGGGCTCGATATCGCGTGGTCTCTATCCGATATTTGTCTCGATAAAGCGCCATGGTTCAGGTGCATCATTATTCCTCATCTTGGGCCTCTGCAAAAGCCGTTGCAAGCAACGTCTCTGCGCTCAGTTCCATTTTGCGACCCGTTGCTGCACATCTCGTTCACAGTTAGACTGGTAATCCACAGGAGACCCCATGCTGGTTGTCATGCAGGCGCACGCCTCGGCGGAGGACATCCGTCGGGTTTGCGACAAAATAGAATCTCTCGGATATCGCGCGCACTCCATTCCTGGCGCCGAGCGCACCGCCATTGGTATCACCGGAAATAAGGGGGAGGTCGAACCCGGCACGCTCGATGAGATGCCCGGCGTCCAGGAAGTCATCCGCGTTACCAAGCCATACAAACTGGTCAGCCGTGACATGAAGGAAGACAACACCGTCGTCTCATTCCCAGGAACTGACGCGACCTTCGGCGGACCGGGGCTCGCGATCGTTGCAGGCCCATGCGCCATTGAAAGCCGCGAACAGGCATTTGCCGTCGCCGAACGCGTGCAGCGCGCAGGAGCGCAATTTTTTCGCGGTGGCGCTTACAAACCGCGAACGTCGCCGTATTCTTTTCAGGGCCTGGAAGAAGAAGCGCTCAAGATTATGGCCGCAATCCGGGACCAGTTCGGATTAAAGATTGTCACCGAGGCAATCGACAGCGAATCGCTGGAATTGGTTGAAGAATACGCCGACGTGGTCCAGATTGGCGCACGCAACATGCAGAATTTTTCGTTGCTCAAACGTGCCGGACGCGGGCGCAAACCCGTTCTGCTGAAGCGCGGCATGTCGGCCACTCTCGAAGAATTCCTGATGGCCGCCGAGTACGTAATGAGCGAAGGCAACTACAACGTGATCCTCTGTGAGCGCGGCGTTCGCACCTTTGCCGATCACACGCGCAACACCCTCGACCTGAGCCTGATACCTGCCGTCCAGCGCCTCAGCCATCTGCCGATTGTGGTTGATCCCAGCCATGGTACGGGCAAGCGCAACAAAGTCACTCCGCTTTCGCGTGCGGCGGTTGCGGTTGGCGCAGATGGGTTGTTGATCGAAGTCCACTGCGATCCAGACAAGGCTTTGTCCGACGGCATGCAGTCGCTTTATCCCGACCAGTTCGATGAATTGATGGTGCAGGTGAGGCAGATCGCGCCGGTGGTGGGAAGGATCGTGGCGGGGTCGGGAGTTGGAGCAATCAGCGGAGCGAGCGCCCGATGAAGGAGCGGCTAACTATCCTTCGGGTTGGGGTTCTGTGTGTACTAGCCTTACTTTTTGTCGGGTCAAGCGCGGCGCAAGCTGGGACGAGCGAATCTGCTTCGCCTGAACAACCTGCGCCTATCCAGATTGGCGAGCCGCTTCACGTGGTCAATCCAAAGGTCCCAAAGGAACTGCGCAAGAAGTACGAGACGGTTGTTTTCGCGGGAGCAATTTCCGCCGCGGGTGAGTTTAGCAACCTTACAGTGCTCGGGGGCGATCAAGTATTCGCAAACATCGCATTGGATGCCGTTCGCAAGTGGCGTTACTCGCCTCCAATCCAATACGGAAAACCCGTTGACGGAAAGGTCTATGTCGTGATCAGCGCTGATCACGGAAAAGTTTCGAGCAGAGTAGAACCAGAGTTGCCGATTCCAACACAGCCTCGCGAGCCGATTAAAGAACTATTCGCCAGTGAACGACTCTTTCGCGTGGGTGCGACGGTTAAAGCTCCAAAGGTGCTAAACGCGCCCGATCCTGAGTATTCTGAGCTTGCGCGGAGGGCCAAGTATCAAGGAGTTGCTGTGCTTGGCGTCATCGTTGGCCCGGATGGGAATCCGCAAGACGTGTGGGTTGTCAAGAAGCTTGGCTTGGGGCTGGACCAGAAAGCTATTGATGCAGTGCGCACCTGGAAATTCGATCCAGCCACCAGAGATGGCCAGACCGTTGCGGTCCTACTAAACGTCGAGGTCAGTTTTCGGGTTTACTAAGATCTATTCTGCCCTTCTGCCGCTGCTCGCCGTGGTCACTCCCAGCTTTCTCAGTCGCTCTTTGGCCTGCTGCGCTTCGTTCGATCTCGGATACCGCTGCACCACATGCTTTAGGGTTGTGATACCGGAATCCTTCTGTCCTGCCTCGATCTGCGCGAAGCCCTTCTTCAGCTCAGCTGACGCAGCCTTGTTCCCGTCTGGAAAACTCTGCAGTACCTGATCGTAGCCCTTAATAGCCTGCGGATAATTCCCTGCCCGAAAGTCTAGTTCAGCAAGATAAAAATACGCGTTGCCGCTGTAATCGGTATTCGGATAATTCTTCACGTAATCGCTGAATTCCTGCTTCGCGAGGTCGGTATTGCCGCCGTTGAAGTCACGCAGCGCATTGTTATATAGAACATCCGGAGGCGGTACCGCCATCTGCTGCTGTTGTTGCTGCTGTTGCGTAGCTTGCTGGCTTGCCTGCGAGGCCAGGCTCTGCTGCGTGGCCTGCACATCTTCCAGCTGCTTGGTCACTTTGCCCAGGCGGGCCTTGAGCTCATCCAGGCTATCGTTCAGCGACTGCAATTGGCCCGAGAGCTGGTCCACATGGTTGTTGGTATCGCTTTGCTGCTTCTGCAAAGTCGTCTGCATGTTGGTGATGGCCGACGTGACCTTATTGATGCTGTCCGTGTTCTGGTCCATCAAGTGCCTCAGAACACCCATGCGCTCGTCGAGCGATTGCTGCATCTGCGTGAGCTGCGTCTGAAGATTTTGCACCTGCGTCTGCAATTCGACGATGTCGCGGTTGACGGCCCATGCGGGAGTCGTGCCAATTAGGCAAGCGGCGACAACACCAATCAATATGGGACTGCGAAGAATTTTCATGTCAGTTCCTGGTTTCGAGAACATAAGATACGGAAATATCGCTTCTGGTAAGTGCAACAGAAGCCACGCCTTAGGTCAAGTTCACGCGGGGACTATTCCATTTGCGAGTTTGATGCCCCAGTCGTCGCCTTACAGATAGCTCAGCCAATTCCAATCTCGATGGCGAGCTTTGAATTCCATAAACCAGCGGCAAGGCAAGTACAGAATTGCAACTGCCAAAATCCACATAGCGTAGATGAATGGCAAACCGTGGCCGTAACCCGCAGGCGTCGGCAATAAGAAAATCGCGCCGTGCCAGAGCCACGACGCAGGCTGATGGAAGGCCAGCGCTGCCGAGATTGCGAGGGTGTGGATCAGGTAAAGATGCAGGACGTAAAACAACATTGGGACTCGGCCATATACCAGCAGAATCCGTCCCACGCCGCGTTCAGCCTTAACTCCATCAATCAGGCCCAGCAGGATCAGCGCCGGTCCCAGCGTCATCAGCAGGTAATCGAGCGCCGGCGGATATTTTTCGACATTGAGGAACGAGATCACAGTCAACGAAAGCGTCGGCTGCACATGCCACGGTCCAACAGAGTACGGGACACCCGAGGTGGAGTTCCCGTAGAGATTGAATCCGCGCAGCAGCAGAAATAGCGCGGTCATGGAGAACCCCAGCGTCAAGACCCATTTGCGGCGGTCCGGCCTGAGAAGTATTGCGCCAAAGGCAAACCCGGCCGCCATCACGCCCACCCACGGAATCAGCACGTACAGAACAACGAAGGTGAAGTGTGGAGTTATCTGGATGGAACCGGGCTGGTGCAGTAATGTCCAGAGCCATGCCAGCTTTCCGAACGACGCCAGGTTTACTCGGTCGAGCAAGTTGTGGGACGCAATCATGCCAACGCCGAACACTGCGATCCAACGCACCGGAAGCCGTACGATGAGCGCCATGCACACCATACTCCAGCCCAAAATCCAGATGACTGCGCCAGCGGCCCAGGGGGTGAACGTCCACGAGAAATCGATAATCGTCAGCTCCAAAAAGATGAGCCACAATCCGCGCGTGAAAAAGAACCGCGAAACCTGGTGTACTGATTTTCCTCGGGACGTGGCCAGGAATGCGCCCGTTCCCGCCAAAAACGCAAATACCGGTGCGCAGAAGTGAGTAATGAACCGGGTAAAAAACAGCGCAGCGTTGGTATTAGGTATCAGTTCGGGCGGAAACGGAACATTGGTCAGGAAGTCACGCGTGTGGTCGAGCGCCATGATAATCATGACCAGCCCACGCAGAATGTCCACGGATGCCAGGCGCGTGACGCTTGAAACCACAGGTGACGTTTTAACGCTTTCGGCTAAACCTGTTGAAGCGGCGGAGACAGTTGCCATACTCTTCCTCACGACAACGGATGTTGCAGTTTAGCATCTGGTCGCAAACAATTCGGATCGAAAGCTACTAAACTTAGTATTGCCCGTCGACAAGTGCTCGAGATTCTACCCACCCGCTGATCCGCTATTTCCGGTTAAAATCTTTGATTCTGCACTTGAATTAATTCCGGGGGAACACTTGAAACTACGATTACTGTTTTGTGCGGCACTCCTTGGCGGCAGTTGCAGCGCTCAGCTTGACGATTCGACCAAGCAGCTCTCTCACAACATCTTCAAGCAACTGATCGAAATCAACACCACAGATTCTGTGGGGAATGTGAGCACCGCTGCCGATGCCATGGCACAACGTTTTCGCGATGCTGGATTTCCCGAGAGCGATATCCACATCGGCGGCCCAAATGAGCGCAAGAAAAATTTGGTCGTGCGTTATCACGGATCCGGCAAGCAGAAACCCGTGCTGCTGATCGGACATCTCGATGTGGTTGAAGCCCGTCGCGAGGATTGGACCACCGACCCATTTCAATTCGTAGAAAAAGACGGCTACTTCTACGGCCGCGGTACCCAGGACATGAAAGATGGCGACGCGGTGATGGTCACGACGCTATTGCGTTTCAAAAAGGAAGGTTTCGTTCCCGACCGCGACATCATCCTTGCTCTCACTGCCGACGAAGAAGGCGGGCAGTCAAATGGTGTTGACTGGCTGATCAAGAATCATCGCGACTGGATTGATGCGGAGTTCGTGCTCAATCACGATGGTGGAGGGGTTGTTGCGGACCGTGGCAAGCCGCTGATGATGACCATTGAGCCGGCAGAAAAACTCTACGCGGACTATACGCTGACAGTGACAAGCCCTGGAGGTCACAGCTCGTTGCCGGTGCCGGACAACGCGATCTATCACCTGACGGAAGGCCTGAACCGGCTCGAGCATTACCAATTTCCCGTTGAAGTAAACAACATCACGCGGGCATATTTCGAACGGATGTCGAAGGTGGACAAAGGACAGAAGGCTGGGGACATGATGGCCGTCGCCAAAGAGCCGCCGGATTTGCAGGCGGCTGCGCGCCTCTCGCAAGACCCGATTTACAGCTCCATTCTTCACACGACATGCGTGGCTACGCGATTGAATGCCGGTCACGCCAACAACGCGTTACCGCAGCATGCAGAGGCGAACGTGAATTGCCGGATTGAACCCGGACACACTCCGGAAGAGATCAGAAAGGAATTAGAAAAAATCGTTGCCGACGCGAAGATTGCGATTCGCTACGTCGGCGCGATTGGCGGGGGCCCTAAGACGAGGGCAGTAGTGCCGCCGCCCTTGCGCGAGGATGTCATGAAATCGCTAGAGACAATTACCGATCAGATGTGGCCGGGATTGCCGGTGATACCTGACCAGGCGAGTGGCGCCTCCGACGGTGTTTACACCAATGCTGCGGGCATGCCTACTTATGGGATTTCAGGTGAGGCAATTGACCGTGATGACATTCGGGCTCACGGCAAAGATGAACGAATCAAGCAGGATTCGTTTTATCACGCGGTGGAGTTCTATTACCGGTTTTTGAAGTTGTTAACGAGCGCTGGGTAGAGACGTAGCTTCGCTACGTCTTTTTGCAAGCCAGAAATTTTTGCCGGGTTCTGGAAAGACGCTGCAAGCAACGTCTCTACTGCAGGTGCGTGATTCCGAATAAGGCGCTCGCATGCGGACGCAGTTCAATTTCAATGCCGGCCTTTCGCCCGAGCGCCTTCTTCGCCCAGAGATCCCGCACCTCCGCATTGGCGCCGATGTGGAAAAACCTGTTCCACGGAAGATTTACGGTTGTCGCCTCATCGCCAAGGTTGAAGACCGCGATGTAATACTCCATTCCACCCTGGGCGACGGCAGTCCATGTGCGAATCGCCCCTTCCTCAAGCGATTGATGACCTCCGCTGCTGTGCTGATCCACAGCCAACACTTCGCCGTTAGTGATTAGAGCAGTTGTTGCGGCGTCGTTGCTGGGCAGGTCGCCGCCGAAAATCAGCGGGGAGCGAAAGACGCACCACAGCGTCATTAGTGTTTGCTGCTCATCCGCGGTAAGTTTTGTGGGAGAGCCGCCGCCTTCTTTTGCGGTGACGCGCAGGCGGCCCAGTGGCAACATGTCAGCATCCGGCCAAGTATTATTCTTGCCCACAAGCTCCGCCCAGTCACGCGTGTAGTCGAATTGCTTCTTGAGCAATTTCCAGTCGTCCCAAAAATCGTCCGAGATGCGCCACATCTGCGCGTACTTCTCAAAGAACTCGGCTTCTGAAAGCGGCGCTGGCCCGGGAGAAATGCTCAACACAATGGGTCGGCCAGCCTGGCGGATCGCGAGCGCGAGCGCTTTGATCTCTGCCGGCTGATAGAGATGACTGCCCATGTCATCGGCTTTGATGAAGTCCAGACCCCATGACGCATACAGTTCAGCCAGCGAATCGTAGTAAGCCTGCGCGCCCGGCTTGGTCGTGTCCACACCCCACATATCAGGGTTCCAGCGACAGGCATTGTCTTTATCGGCGACATCTGCGGCACGGTATTGCGTGCCTTTGATAGGCAAATTCTGCTCCACGGCCTGGCGCGGAATTCCGCGCATGATGTGGATGCCGAACCTCAGGCCTTTGCTGTGCACGTAATCGGCAAGATGCTTGAACCCCGTCCCATCCGCCGAAGAGGGAAAGCGGTTGACAGCGGGAAGCAGACGGCCATATTGATCCATCGCAAGTTTCGCGCCTGGAGCGTAATCGTGACCTTGAGCGTTCGGTTCATACCACTGAATGTCCACCACAATATATCGCCAGCCATGGCTTGCGAGGTCGCGGGACATGGCGTCGGCATTGGCTTTGACTTGGGTCTCGGTAACAGTCGTTCCATACGAGTCCCAGCTGTTCCAGCCCATTGGAGGGGTGGGGGCTGCGGTGCTCTGGGCTGATGCGGCAAGAGACCAGCAGATAATCGTGAGCCACGCGACGCATTGCAGAATTTGTCTCATTCCTGTCGAACTCCTGAGATCGGGCGTTTCTTGGCGATCTTTGCGCAAGCTTTGCGATCTTTGCGGTTAAGTCTTTTCTGGATTTGACGAAGAAGAAGCATTTAACCGCAAAGGCACTAAGGTTTCGCAAAAGGGCGCAAAGAAAACCTTACGCTTTCTGGCCAGGCCCTGAGAGTTGGATGAGCGCTGGCAGGACATCCCCCATTTCCATTCTTTTGTCACCAAACCCAAAGTACAAGCGGCTGAAGAGGCGGTACAGGTCGTCATAAACCCGTTGTGCTGAAGCGTCCGGCTCATACACGCGAAATGGCGGACAGATTTTGTCTTGCGCTTCCTCAATGGTCTTGAATGTTCCCGCGGCCAAAAATGCAAAGATCGCCGATCCCAGGCTGGTCACGCTCTTGGTTGGAACCAGCACTGGCCGGCCCAGTACGTTCGCGTACACGCGATTCAGCACTTCGTTTTTCTGCGGAATTCCACCCGCATTTATCACGCGCTGTACGCGTACGCCGTTCGTCGCCATCCGATCGAAAATGACGCGCGTGTGCAGCGCGGTGCCTTCTATGGCGGCGAAAAGCTCGTCTTGCGCGGTGCTCTGCAAATTCCAGCCCAGCGTGATTCCGCGGAGGTTCGGATTCACGAGAACAGTGCGATCACCGTTGTCCCAAGTCACGCGCAGCAGTCCGGTTTGACCAGCGCGATATTTTTCGAGTCCGTTGCTGAGGCTCGCTACATCTGTCCCAGCGCGGGCCGCAATGGAGTTGGGCCGGCTTCAATGCCTGTCCGCTGCGGATGGACACTCCCCTGCACTACGCCACAAACACCGGGCACTAGATTTGCCGCCGGAGTAATTCCAATAATGCAGGTGGAAGTGCCTACAACATTGACCATGTCATCAGTGCGGCAACCCGCGCCAATTGCGTCCCAGTGCGCATCGAACGCGCCGACTGGAATCGGAATGCCGGGCTTTAACCCTAGTTTCTCAGCCCAAGGTGGCGAGAGCGTTCCCGCGATTTGGTCCGAAGTCGTGTAGTCGCCATCCAGCTTCTCGCGCACTCCTGCCAACAAGGGATCAACCTTGGTCAGAAATTCTTCCGGAGGCAAGCCACCCAGTTTCGCGTTCCACAGCCATTTGTGCCCCATGGCGCAGATGCTGCGCTTCACCTTCTTAGGATCGGTGACGCCGCAAAGCGTCGCAGCCACCATGTCGCAATGCTCGAATGCGGAAGCAAAGTCATCGCGTTTCTCAGGATTGTGGCGCACCCAATGCAGCAGCTTGGAAAATCCCCACTCGGATGAATACACGCCGCCGCACCACTCGATGACTTCGAGCTTTTCGCGATGCGCCGCCGCGGTGATCTCGGCAGCTTCACCCTTGGCCCGGTGGTCGCACCACAGATAATATTCGCCGAGCGGCTGAAGATCTTTGCCAACCGGAATTACCGAAGAGCCGGTCGTGTCGAGAGCAATCGCTTCTATTTTGTCACCCGAAATCCCCGCCTGCTTCACGGCATCGCGCGTGGCTGCGGCCAATGCTCGCATGTGATCGTCATGCGATTGGGTCGCATACTCCGGATCTTCGCGTTTGCGATGTAACGGGTATTCAGAGACTGCGGAGGCGAGCATGCCACGCACGCTGTCCACGACAGACACGCGGACGCTTAGAGTACCGAAATCAACTCCCGCGACCACCGGCATCAGTTCGTCCCATCGGGAGGCTGATGCCAGTACATATCCCACCCGAGATAGCGCGTGGCAGCTTCGTGAACAGCAGCACCGACGGTAGAAAGGTTTGCCGCGACGTGGTGCTCAAATCCGTTCTTGCAGATGTAGTGCAAAAGCTTCTGCATTCCTAGAATTTCTACGACGCCAGCGCCGCCGAACGTATTTAGCGGATCGTCAGTGAAGCGTCCTTCGCCAACGTAGCCGCGCATTTTCCCCGCGGTGTCGTCGGTCGAGAAGCGCGCAAAGCTCATCTTTTCTGGCTTGATCAAGCCGTA
>QHZR01000411.1:1398-5080 GCA_003224755.1 Acidobacteriota bacterium | reverse complement strand
ACGGGGCCACTCGATGGCGGTCAGGGCGTCGAGAAATTCGAATTGCGACGCGCCGGTCGCGGCAATGATGCGGGCCCTGCCGCTGTTCTGAATCGCGTTGCGGAGAGAAACAGCGGCCCGTTCCGCCGCTGCGCGTCCCAGAGAAGCCTTGTCGTCGTATACCTTAATGACCATCAGGAAGCCCCAGCATCTGGGCCAGCGTTCCACCCATGATCATTTTCCGGGTGTGCGCCGGAAGACCGCACGCTTCGAAGAAGGCGTGATACTGATTCACGACCGACTCGATCCCGTCCAGACCGTTGTCCGACCCGAAGACAATTTTGATAAACGCGCTCGGGTCGCTGTCCGGCTTCTTTGCCTTCCATTCGGGGCTCTGCCATTCCGTGTTCGACCACCAAAAGATTTTCTGGAAATCCGCGAGCCGGCCCTGCATTTTCGGGAGCGTAGAACCGCTAAGGTCCCAAAATACATTAGGATTCCAGCGCGCAATTTCCGCCGCCCATTCGTATTCCGGATTGCCGCAGTGCGCTCCCAGCACGGTGATCTTCGGAAAACGCCGGGCAATTTCTTCCAGGTAAATGGGCCGCATGCGCCCGGAGGCCACGTCCTCCGGCTCATCGAATTTTCTGCGCAGCACGATGCCGGTGTGGAAAAGAACGATCCAGCCGTAGCGGTTCGCCAATTCGTACACCGGGAAATAGGATGGATCGTTGTACGGCCTCTTCACGAACTCCATCTCGCCGAGGCCGCGGTAGCCCATCGCGTGCAATTCCTCGACTTGCTTGACCACGTCCGGAGCGTCCAGGTCCACGAAGCCGAAGGGAATGATTTGTGTGGGATGCTGCTTCGCCGCGTCGGCGACCAATTTTCGGTTCGCAAAAGGCGTGAGCAAACACGCGGTGAGATTCAACCGCTCCGACACTTTCAGGAAGTCCCTAATGAAATTCGGATTCTTCTCATCGAAATGCACGTGCATGTCGACGATGCGATCTGTTGTTCCAGGAGAAGCCGCGGCCTCATCGCCCAATGGAGACGCATTGCAGGGTGTTCCTCGAAGCCAATCCCACCAGGCCGGGATGACGGCTGCTGCTCCCGCGTTACATAGAAAGTTTCTGCGCGTTAGTGGATTGCTCATGGGATCCCTCCTTTCCAAGGCCCGGCGCGCCTGCCATCGTAATACAAACGCGCGCTATCGGTTCTCAGCTAATTTTGTGATATGCGGTACAGTCAGTACGACTGCTAGGGGGGCACAGCTCCAGTCAGGAGGTCCTGATGTTTTCGTTTCGCCGCCTCTATCTATTGGGTCTTCCACTCCTCACCTTCGTGTTTGCTCCTGGTTATGTCTTTGGCCAAAGTGAGCCGAATGAAATCAGCCAAGTCCTAGGCGAAGAGATTCTAGCACCCAGTGTCGCTGTGCATCAGGTCAAGTCCTATATTCTTAGCCGCGTTGCTCCGCCACCTTCGGCAACGAACGCCCAGCAATGGACGGAGCAAGCGAAGCGCCTCCGCCAGCATTTGCTCCAGGATGTGGTCTTTCACGGCTGGCCCGATGAATGGGTCAACGCTCCGCCCAAGTTTGAAGACCTCGGAGTGATCGAGACAGGTCAAGGTTACCGGCTGCGGAAGCTTCGCTATGAGATCGTCCCGGGCTTTCAGTCGGTTGCGATTCTTTACGAGCCGGAAAAGCTGCAGGGGATTAGTGCCAGCAATCCTGAACGTGAACGGTCACGTTGGCCCACCGGGCAAGGCCGTGGAGTACGAGCAAAAGCGATGCATCAATTTCGCGAAGCATGGAATCCTGGCCCTCAACTTGGAATGGTTTTTCTTCGGGGAACTTCGCCAAGAGGGTAATCAGCATTGGTACGGTGCGCACCTCGACCTGGTGGGTGCGAACGGGCTGGGAATCTTCCTGCTGGAAATGCGCCGTGGTCTTGATTATCTCTACAACCACCCCAGTGTGGATCGTAGCCGCTTGGGCGTCACAAGCCTTTCCGGCGGCGGATGGCAAACCATTTTTCTGAGTTCTCTGGACGAGCGGGTGAAAGCGGCCGTTCCGGTGGCAGGCTATTCTCCGGTGTCTACAAAGGTGGAAGCGCGGAAATAATGGGGACTTGGGAGATATCGAACAGAACGGCACCCACCTTTTCGCGGGTCTGGACTATACGCACCTTACCGCGATGATGGCTCCACGGCCCACCTTGCTGATCTACGATGCCGAAGACGACTGCTGTTTTCGCGCACCGCTGGTAAAGCCCCTCATCTACGATGGCGTGAAGCCCTTCTTCCAGCTCTATGGGAAAGAGGATGTTTTCCAATGGTACGAAAACCGCGACCCGGGCACGCACAACTATCAGCTCAATAACCGGGAACAAGCCTATCGATTTTTCAGCCGGCAGTGCGAATTTGCTGAACACGGTGGGTGCGAAGGCGACTTATACCTACGACCTCGGCGATTCCTGGGAACACACGCTCACCGTTGAGAAAATCCTGCCTGCCGAACTCGACGTTCCTTATCCACTCTGTATTGAGGGAAAGCTTGCGGCTCCGCCGGAAGACTGCGGCGGAATCCCCGGCTTCTACCACATACTGAAGGCCCTCGCCGATCCGAACCACGAAGATCATGAGAATATGCGGGACTGGATCGACAGCTTCGATCCCGAAGCCTTTTCCATCGACGCCGTCAACAAAAAGCTCCGCAAAATCTTCCGCGCTCCGCGCAAGCCAAATTCAGCAGGTGTCGCAAAACGGAAAGCGATCATGGCCAAGCCCAACATGGACGACTTACGCGCTGCTGTTGAGGTTCTGCAAGCAGCGTTTGAGCCTTTCCCCAGCAAAGAGCGTCAGCGGATTCGGCCTGGTCAAGAAGTGCCGCTAGAGTTGAGTGACCGAGAACGAGAGTTGATTTTGGAGCACGCCTTCGCCGACGAAGCTTTGCTTGGCCGCTTGCGCGTAGCTCCAGCCTCAAACCAACGAGCGGTTTTTCACTTTACTTTGGACGACTTGGATGACCTGGCTGGGTGCGTTGCTGCCGAGGCCAACCACGCCAAGGACAAAAGCTCCGAAAAGAGTGGGATCGCATCTATGCCCGAATCAGCGATGTACTGGATTCCTACGTCGGCCTAGACGAATGAGGACACGTAAAGACGGATGTACTTCACTCCAAACGTAAGGGATCAGCAGATCGAAAGCGGTCAGCCACTACGCATCATTTGAGAGCCAAGCCCTCAATCCCAAAACGTCGGTCCGACCGCTCGAACTCCCACCCACAACAGTAGCGACCCACGTGGTCTTCCCACCTCTGTGCTGAGAGGCGGCAGGCCTGCCGCCTCTCGGTCTGTCCCACGAAAGTAACAAAAATCACAAGCGTAAATTGACGATTGTGATTTTCGTGATTTTGGAGGAGCGACATGCTTCCCGAGCCCAATTTCCGCGTCACACCGGATGAGTTTGTTGGTCGAACACGGGAGATCGACATTTTCTGCCAAGCCTTACAGCAGGGTTTGGTGACGGGCAGAACTGCTTCATTCGCCATTCTGGGTGACTGGGGAATCGGCAAAAGCAGTTTGCTGCTCAAGTTAGCTGCTCTCTGCTCTCAACCGCCGTTCGCGATGCTGCCCGTTTTCGTTTCGGTTTCCACCGACATCCCCGACTACTTGCGACTGGCCGAGGTCCTTCTCAGCCA
>QHZR01000411.1:0-1364 GCA_003224755.1 Acidobacteriota bacterium | reverse complement strand
TGCGCGCCAAGCTTCGAAATTGGAGATTCGAGCGGGTCGATTTCGGCGGCTTTGCCTTGAAACGTGAATCCCCGCGCCTGTTTCTCAGCTCGGGAAGCTCTCTCCTCAGACACATGCTCACAGAGGCCTGGGATGATTTTTTGCGGCCGGCGGGACTGAAGGGCGCGATTTTCTTCCTGGATGACCTTCAGAACATCACCAGTATCAGCAAAGAAGATCTCGCACTGATGATCAGAGATCAATTTCAGTGGTTCGGCATCGAGGGCATGAATTACAGCGTTTGCTTCTCAGCCAAGCCCGATTATTTTGCCCGAACAAAGGCCCCTGGCCGACCCAGCAGTGCGGTTTTATACGAAGTTCTATCTAGAGCCTTTCACGCTGGAAGAGATGCTGGAATACGCACGCCCCCTATTCGGCCTACCGCTCGACATCTCGGAAAAGGTTGCGGCATGGCTTCACAAAAAAACCATCGGCCACCCGTATTTTCTTGCCTGTATCTGTAAGTACTTGATGACCACAGAGAAGCAAATTGAGGCGCACACGCTCGAAACAACATGGCCGGCGATACTCGAGCAATTAGGCCGCGAGAAGTTCAGTTCGGATGTTTCGAAATTGAGCGCGAAGGAATTGGAACTGATCCATCACTTTGCCAGTTTGGGCGAGGGTGAAGTGTCAGCCGACCATTTCGGCGGCAAATTCCAACGGGAATACTTCGCACGGCTCGTTGGGAAGGGCCTGCTGATACGCACAGGACGAGGGCGATACAAGCTCTACCACCCTCTGTTTTGCGAGTTCCTACAACAAACCAAATGAAACAGCGCCCACAAAAACGAGAACCATCAGCGCCGTAACGCGGCGGCCAGCTGGCCGCCGCGTTACGGCCTCCCTTGCAGCATCCACAGGGAGGACTCCATTCCCTTCGCCCTTCGCCCTTCGCCCTTCGCCCTTCGCCCTTCGCCCATTCTCCCCTACCCATTCCCCTTACCCACACCAATTCCTCTTCCTTGGAGTTCAGAACAATGGCGAATGGACATGAAACACCGGGTGATTTGCGTACGGCAACCGAAAGCGCATTGCTTGCTGAAACATCTGAGCTCGCCGCCTTTCAATCCGCGAAGAGAGACCAGGTTTCGGCTGAAAAGAATGATCCGTCAAGTGCCGTCTTGCAATCCGAAGATGCAATTAGTACAGTCGCACACGCAACGCCGTCGAGCACAAGCACGGAGGTATTTGTGCCTCGACGCCGATTTCAAAGAGGGAGGTTATTTGTAAGGGGCAGTCGAAAGAAAGTCTGGCTCGGTAGTTTTCGCGAGGACAAGGTGTAACCTGACGGGTCGATCACAAGGATTCGGCGCAGCGTAGTA
>QHZR01000410.1 GCA_003224755.1 Acidobacteriota bacterium | reverse complement strand
CCAAGCTCCCGGCTCCGGCGGGCCTGAATGCTCAATCCCTGCCTGACGCAGATGAACTGGAGGAAGAACGCGAACCCTTCTCGAAGGAATTCAAGTCACAGCCATTCTCTGCCCACGTGCAGATCAATGCGGCAGCCAGTTTCCGCTGCAGCCTGAAAGAGAACCATCAGGGCGGCCACGAACCAGCGGCGATCTGCAGACCCTGCTATGACCACCTACAGGAAAGAGCCGATCTAATGGAAGCTGCCCTACACATCGACCTGAAGGAAGCTGCACAGATCGTTTACGACGCTGTGTGGTCGGACCCGTCCGACCCCAGTAAGACTTACCAGAATGCGGCCCAGGCACTACTAACAGAACTGTGCGAGCGTTCGGGCATCACGCGATTCACGAGAGTACGCGTAGTCTGAGATCATGCGCCCGCTCCTATCCGATTCAATACGCGACTCACAGTTGCGACATGCCACTTTCCTGTCGTAGCCTTTTCTACTCACAGCGCACCCACCAATGACCGATGCGCGGCAGCATCAACTTCCGACCGCTTGACGCTCAAATACATCATTGAAGAGTTTCCCGATTTGTGGCCCAGATGTTCCTGAACCATCTTCACACCGTTCGGCAGCATGCCCATTGCTGCACTGTGTTTTAAAATATGCGGGCTGGCAATGTCGAGAGGGACACCCGCTTGCTTCGCGTATTTCAAGAACGCATGATAAAACGTGGTGTATCCGATGTGACTGCCTGCTGTGCGACGATTTCCTTTGAACAGATACTCATTCGGCCCCATCCCTGCAATGTATTCGCGCACCAAGGCAGCGGTCTCAGGAGCCAATTCGTGCCGCGTCTTCTTTGACCCTTTCAATCGAGCAACTGTTAGAAATACTTTGTCAGTCGATGTGTCAAATTGACCCGCCTGCATCGGGCAAACTTCCATCGCACGTAGACCTAATTGATATGCCAAAAGTAGCATCAGATAATCGCGACGGTTCATACGAGCAGCCTTTAAAAGTGCCCTGATCTGTGATTCGTCGAGATAAGAAATGTCGGTCATATACGCTCCACGAAACAGGATAACCATGGTTGAAGAGTAGATCAATAGAAATCTTCAATCTTTTAACCAAACCTGTAAGACGGGTATTCGATATAACTGGGCAAGATACGGCATACATTATGAAAGTCGGCCCACCGGAATAGCTGGGAAGGGGAGAGGAGATATAGGTCAATCAATCGATCAAAAATCTGGGGACTGGTTGACCGTGCAGTCTGCCACAAATGGAGTGTGCCCGAATTCCAGCGAGGCTTCGTCTGGAAGGCGACTCAGGTGCGGGACTTGGCCGAGTCCTTGTGGTTGGACTTTCCTGTGGGCAGTCTACTCCTTTGGAACAGCGACACCCATCAGGAGGAGCGCGTGGCAAGGGATGGTGTCACGCCAGCACTGTGGATCGTTGACGGCCAGCAGCGTACCACCGCGCTGGCGATTCTCTTCGGTCGAAAACCGTACTGGTGGGGCTCGGCGGATGATTGGAACAAAATTCAGAAGCGATATGACATCCGGTTTGACGTTGCCGCTAAAAACGAATCCCACTTTGTCGTCGCAAATGCAGCGATCCGAAAGACGAAAGGAGACCGGTGAGAACGACCAGAAGATACTCGTCAATCTCGCAAAAGACATTAAAGTTCAAGGACTGTGTGATGGTATGGACGCGATGGAAGTCTATGCTCGGTTGGATCGGGTTCGTAAGATTCGCGAAAAGGACATCCTGAGCGTAACCGTGAACCACGAGCTTGAAGACGTGGTGGAAATCTTTTCTCGCCTGAATTCCCGAGGTACGCGAGTGACGGAAGCCGACATCTACCTCGGAGTGGTTGCATCCAAGAATCCGGGCTGGGTTCGGGACGAATTCCTGCCATTCTTGAACGTGCTGGCTGACTCTGGTTTTCACGTCGATCCGAATTTGCTGTTCCAAAGCCTGACTGCGGTGGGGATCAAGAAAGTTCGATTCAAAGAGATCAACGATAGTTTCTGGAGTCGTGACCAAATTGAACCTGCGTGGAAGAAATGCCGTGAGGGATGGAAGAGGACGATTCACCGTCTCCAGAATTATGGAGTTCTATCCGACGACCCTCTGCCAACGCAAGCCGCACTCGTCACGCTTGTCGCGCTGCTTGATCGCTTCCCTGAAGAGGGCGGATTTGATTCAGCATTCTATTGGTTTGTTCAGGCATCTCGATTCGGGCGTTATAGTGGTTCGAGCGCAACAGCCCTTGAAGAGGACTTGAAGGAAGCAGCCACCGCATCGAATCTGGTCGAAGGCATTGCTGGACTGATGAAGCGTTTAGCAGCGAGCCAGCCAATCGAAGCCGAAGAATTCCGAAGAGACTACACGGACGGGAAATTCTGGCGATTCCTGTTATATCTGCTCGTGTACAAGAACGGAGCGCAGGATTGGGATAAGGCTGGCACCCGACTCGGCTTCGACGGAAAGGAACTTTTGGCTAACTTCCGCCCGCAGTGGCATCACATCTATCCGCAGAAGTTCCTTAACAAAAAAGTCGAGCCGGAAAAGATCGACTCCCTCGCTAACATTGCAGTCATCGGTCCGAACATTAACATCCGAATCAGCAATCAAGACCCGATGAAGTATCTTGACAAGTACACGATCTCGGAAGAGAAACTCCAGCAGCAATTTGTCGATTGGAAGCGCGAGGAGTTCGCGGTGCAGAAATATCATGAGTTTCTGGATGCCAGAGCTTCACGGCTGGCGAGCGAGGCCAACGACTACCTGCTAACGCTAAGCAAGGGTCTGCCGGATTCCTGTCGGCCAAATCTGAAAATGGCGGCAGGCAACAACAGTACTGTTTAGCAGGTCGTAGGGGTTTTCATGTGGATTCCCAAAGAGATTGATCGATTGTCCACGCGCCTCAAAGAGGGGCGTCGTATCCATCGCATAACGGTTCGTGATCTTCTGCGGATGTTCAAAGCCGAACGGCGTGGGTTGAACAAGGTACATGACATCAGAACCGCGCTAGATAGCTTGAGTTTGGTGACCGAACCGGATTTTGAATCGGTATGGATCGATGGCAAAATCCGCATACGCCTCAAGGACACCAGTAACGTCGTCGCCGCAATTCCTGCCGGAGCCGAGATCGATGAAGACGAGCTAGACGAGGATCAGGCTTCCTCGCCGGAAGAGCAGGAGGGGGTTGATTCGCCTCAACTTGGGTCAGCCGAGGAGCCGCAACCTGCAATTGTGGTGGCATCTGAAGGAATTGTCGAAACAGTGCTGAGGGAGCCCGCAGACCCGACCTTCAGAATCGGGAGCCTTCCTGCTGCCAATAAGCCAGTGACGACAGTGGGACAAGACGATGCCTTGAACAAGGCTGTCACAAAGATGTTGCAGTTCGACTACTCACAGCTTCCGATCATGCATGGCGAGCGTGAGGTGAAAGGCATGATTTCTTGGAAGTCGATTGCATCGCGCTATTCAATCGGCGGAGAGTCTTGCCGAGTGCTGCACTGCCGGGAAGATGCACAGGTAGTTGATGGCAATGGCACCCTCTTCGACGCGATCCCCACGATTGTGAAACATGGATATGTGCTTGTTCGTGACCCTCAAGACCGCAGGATCACCGGAATAGTCACTGCGAGCGATCTCAGCCTACAGTTTCAGCAACTCGCAGAGCCGTTCTTGTTGTTGAGGGAAATTGAACTTCACATTCGGCAACTGCTTCAAGATAAGGTCTCGCCCGAGGACTTTGAGTGGCTTGCCTCGGCGGATACGACTGCTCCGATGCCAAAATCAATATCCGATCTCAGTTTTGGAGAATACATTAGGCTGCTTCAACGACCGCAAGTCTGGGCTAGACTCGCTTTGAACATTGACCAAGCATCTTTGACTACACAATTGGAGGAAGTACGCCAGATTCGCAACGACGTTATGCAGTTTGATCCTGACCCCATGACTGCTAAGCAACTAGACGTGCTGAAGAACGCTGCGAAGTTCATGCAGCAGCTTTACGAACTGTTGCCGTAAAGGGCGGCTCGCAACCCAGTGCACCCGAATCGGACAAGACGAAAGCATCAAATTCAGAGAAGAGGAGGGGGAGATGTCTCGCGGGGACTGGATTTTTCCGATTGGCGATGGCATTTGTGTAGACCATGAGAACGGACGCTGGTCAGATGGAGCTTTCTTCGACGAGGAGGACGTTCCGATTGAATGGCATCAAGCTAGCCATTATCTGCTCGCCCATGGGAACGCATCGGCGATGGCACCACTCCCAGTGCCGGAGAACAGACTTCGAACCGCTCATCCCAGCAAAGCTCTCACGATGCTGAGCCATTCCGCGTCGAGTGAATCTCGGCAAACTGGCTTACCTGCCCGACTGTACCAATAAGCTGCGTTCCCCTGATCGCCTTCCTTACGATGCAAGTGGGCGTGAACCCACGAACCCTCGACGCCTTCGTCCTGCTGGGCGGATTCGTGCGCTCGTTTCCAATCGCCCTTGGCATCCCACCACAATCCGGCAAGGGCATGCGTGAGTCCCGCTGGCGGATCGGGCGCGGTGAGTGATTGACGAAAATCGTCCAAGGTCATGTCAAGTTGCCTTCGGCTGCTGCGCAGATGATCTCGTTGGATAACGCCGGTTCCGATTCGATCTTCTCTCAACTGGCCAGAAAAATACGATCCAGCAGGAGCCTCAAATCGCCACCCCACTGCTGGCGAATGCAAGGCGAAAGTGCTAGACTTCCGTCCGTGGATGAGGGTCGCAAGCGCGTGCTCTTGATTGCGGCCAGCATTCTAGCAGCAAGGAAACTTGCTCAATACGGCAGTGAGGCGCAAGTCCCTGCTACGATCTGCGCTATTGAGGACGCAATTCGTTGGGCAGAGCGGATGATGAAATAGAACCTTCAATCGCCTTTAATAGGCCAACGCCGATCAATCTCGGCTTGCCTTCCAGCATGCGACAAATCTTACGATGGCTTAGGGAGCGACTACAAACGTTCGACTTGCTGTCGGAATATTTTTCGGCGGCCGGGCAGAAGATTCGACGTGCGGGTTGCGGCA
>QHZR01000409.1 GCA_003224755.1 Acidobacteriota bacterium | reverse complement strand
GCCGAATAACCTCCGGAAAGACTTCCGCGATATCAGCGTTTGAACAAGAAACAGTCGAGTGTTGAGTCCCAAGAAACGAACTCGCTTCTTGCTGATACGAGCTTTCATCGAACTGCCGATCTTCAAACGCAATGGAAAAACTGCGCAGCCGGCTGCCAGCGACTCTCCCCACAAGCGCCGTCGTTAGAGTGGAATCAATGCCTCCACTGAGGTACGCCCCGACAGGCACGTCTGAGCGTAGGCGAATACGGGTTGCATCCTGCAACAGATGCAATAATTCCGTCGCCGCTTCTTGTTCGCTCCTGTCGTGCGCTTCTCCATTGCGCACATATGAAGCTGACCAGTATTGCTGTGCGCGAATACGATTGCTCTTTATGGTGAGCGAGTGACCTGGCGGCAGCTGGAAAATATTCTTGAATACGGTCTTCGGAGGAACGGTCACCCAGAATGTGAAGATCTGGTCCATGCCACGTGGGTCAATTTCTCGGCGTACCTCCCGACACGCAAACAGGGCTTTGATTTCGGACGCGAACAGGAAGCTATCCGAAGTCTGCGTATAAAACAATGGCCGAACGCCTGCGCGGTCGCGAGAGAGGAATAGTGTCTGTTCCGTCGCGTCCCAGATCGCAAATGCCCACTGACCATTAAAGTGATTGACACAGTCTTCGCCGTACTCCTGATAGGCGTGCAGAATGACTTCCGTATCGGAGCGAGTCGCGAATTGATATCCTTTGCCTACCAGTTCCTCTCTGAGCTCGATGTAGTTGAAAATCTCGCCATTGAATGTGATCCACAACTGGGAGTTAGCAGTGGACATTGGCTGCGCACCGCTTTGCAAATCGATTATGCTCAGCCGGGCATGGGCCAATCCGACGGGACCCGACACTTGGACACCCCCCGCATCTGGTCCGCGGTGGCGAAGTGTTGCAATCATCGTGCCGAGCTGACTAGAATCAGCTTGGCTGTAATCGAGCTTCAACAGTCCAGATATGCCGCACATACTAAGCTTCTTGCTCCCGAGTTATAATCCCCAGCTGATTCATAGCATCCAGGTTTAAGTCTTCACTGATGAACCGCCGCGAACGCTCCCAATCGAAGGAGCTTCACTTGCCCTGTCTGCGCATTGTGGTCGACGTGTCGGCAGAATTATCGGATCGGCGAAGCCAAATCTCCCGCCAATAGACAAATTCACAGCGGGAACAGCCGCCGAATGCGATGTGGGCGCATCCGCAATGCGAGCCCTCCAGGAACACCGTATTGTGGAGCTGGCGCATCTCTCCCGTACCATCGACGATAAGCTTCACAATTCTTCTCTCCACGCGTCGTTGCTGCCCGCACAACAAGCGCATGTTCGGCGAAAACCATAATCCGCGATTATTCGCGTGCTGATCCAACGTTTTAAAGATGCTCTCGACGGGCTTGACTTCCACCCATTCTCCGGGCTGCAGCTTCAGCGTTTCAGCGGGTGTGGATCTGGTCTTTCCACGGCCATAATGACCGAGAAGCATCCAGCGGACTTTCCAGAACACGAAGATACCTATTCGACAGGCCATTTGCAGCGGGCTACAGTTGCCCGCACGGATTTCGCTAACCCATCTCGAATAGCGCTCCAGTTTTGTCAACTTCCTGGTGGCTCTCAATAGTTCGCTTGCCTGGCAAAAGTAGGTGTTCGGTCTGACGGAGGTCTTGAGGCGCGCCCGGAGCTGCTCACTGGCTGCTGGCTGCACCACTGATGCCTCGGCCCCATCCTCGACTTTGCGGAGCCACGATTCACGCCAGAAAATCACGCATGCCTTCTGGCAGCCGTCGTGGTCCGCACCGGAGCAGCGCAACCCGTCCAGCAGGACAACGTCATCTGTCCTAAATTCCCCCAGAAAGAGGCCAGATCTCATTCCCGAGGCACAGATTTTCACCACCCTTTGGGATACCCGAAACCTTCGCCCACAGTACTCGACCATTTCCCGCATGAATGGCAGTTGATCTAGAGTTCCTGCGGCGTCGAGCGTGTTGGCGATTTCATCCGGAGTCTTTACTTCCACCAAGTCGCCGGGTCGGAGTTTCAAATTCTTCTTCACCTGTAGTCTTGTCCCCCTAAGTTCGGGTTCAGGCTTCGACAGTCACTTTGCGTGCGCATGCCGGAGCTTAGGCCCATTCGTGTGCCGCTGGTTCAACGAAGCACGAACGAAGTAGAGCAGAGAAGGACAAGCGTCAACTTGCCCGATAGCCCGGCGATGTGGAGAAGCTTGCTGCATGCTTTCAAACCGAATGCCAGCGGTCGCCAGATGGAGTCTTTGAGTACAGCGATCTTCCTGAAATGATCAGGGTGACGCCAGGTGGCGTTGGTCCCGGCTGGGAAGAATGCCACGTCTCCCGGGCCGAAACGGCGTTCCACGCCTTTTTCGTCGGTCATGAAGCCTTCGCCGGATAGAACAATATACGCTTCGTCCTTGCTGTAGTGCCATTTGTAGCTTACCGCCCCACACTCCCACAGTACGACATATCCAAGCCGGTCCCGGCTCTTCCCGAGAACTTTACTCCGCGTTTCAGGCTGGCCGCTCAAGGGCCACCCAGATGGAATTGAGTCGGGCTCGAGGTCTACGTCCGCCAGGGTAGAAGACACGATCGATTGGTACATTGTATTCTCCGGATAGTTGTTTATTATCTGCTCTTTGTTGCAGGCGAATCAAACAGGCTACCCAGATAGGAGGTGCCCGAGCCGAGTTTTAGTTTTTTTCATTCGTGTCTGATAAGGGATTTGATCTGCTTAACGGTTTTATGTCGCAAACCCAAAACAACAATTGTTCCGTAGCCTGCCTGCTGGAGCGGTTACAGTTGAACACCAGCACAATCTTCCCCAGCACTTTAAGAGCAGTCGTAGTAAGCTGACCATAGAAACCTGCATTCAAGCTCAAATTGAGCGTGTGCTCCACGGGCTCGACGACGAACCCAGACCCAGTTAACGTGCTAGGCACTGTAGCGAGGGTGGATCGCATACTCGAATCCCTTTCCAGGACACAGGGCGCATCGCCGCGAGCCGCATATAGTCAGGACGGCGAAATAACTCTGTTTTCAATTGAGGCCATTTGATTGGAAACGTGTCATGTTGAGCGCGAATTCAGGGCTTCGAGGTGCCGGA
>QHZR01000093.1 GCA_003224755.1 Acidobacteriota bacterium | reverse complement strand
TTCGCATGAACGTAATCGAATTCACTTTCCTGGTCTGGACTGGAGCGTTAGTCGCGGGATTCCTGGGTGCTTTAACGGGGCTGGGTGGCGGCGTGGTACTGGTTCCGCTGCTCACTTTGTTCTTCAAAGTGGACCTTCGCTACGCCATCGGCGCGTCGCTCGTGTCGGTCATCGCAACGTCGTCGGGTTCGGCAGCGGCTTATGTGAAGGAAGGGTTCTCGAATATCCGCATTGGGATGTTTCTGGAAATAGCCACCACGGTCGGGGCATTGCTCGGCGCTTACCTGACTGCGAAAGTGCCAGCCAGCGCGTTAGCGATACTCTTAGGCGTAGTGCTCATCTATTCGGCTTACGTCTCTCGGCGGACGCGGCCGAGGACCGAAACACCGGAGCCCCCCGATCCGCTCGCCACAAAATTGAAGATGAATGGCACATTTCCTGACACCAGCGGAATTCGCAGTTACAACGTTTACCGCGTCCCGGCAGGTTTTGGAGTCATGTTTGGTGCCGGAGCCCTCTCAGGCCTTCTCGGAATCGGTTCCGGCGCGCTTAAGGTCGTAGCCATGGATCAGGCTATGAAGATTCCTTTCAAAGTCTCGACAACCACCAGCAATTTCATGATTGGGGTTACGGCCGCCGCAAGCGCCGGAGTGTACTTGAGCCGCGGCTATATCGATCCCGGCTTGGCCATGCCGGTGATGCTTGGCGTACTCATCGGGTCTCTAATGGGAACTCGTGTACTGGTGAAAACCCAAACCAAACTGCTGCGTTTGGTCTTTAGTGGCGTGATCGTGCTGCTGGGTCTGGAGATGGTGTTCAAAGGGCTGAGAGGAGGATTCTAGTGCGCTCAAGGAATCTGGACGAACAGAAGTTGGAAAACGCGATCGCCAATCTCCTGCGCGCCGGGGTCGTGATATCAGCCTTCGTGGTTCTGAGCGGGGCGGTAATGTATCTCGGCTTTCATCCCTGGGCACGGGTGGACTATCACACGTTTCACGGTGAACCGGAGGAGCTCAAAACGGTCCACGGTGTCATTCGCCACGCATTCTCGGGGAACGCGCGAGGAATCATGCAACTCGGCCTCTTACTGCTTGTGGCCACGCCGATCGCGCGCGTTATTTCTTCCGCATTCGTGTTTGCCCTGGAGAACGACAGGATGTATTTGCTATTCACGCTTCTGGTGCTTGCAGTGCTCTTATACAGCCTATTCGGATCGTTTCTTGTCGCATGAGCGTTCAATCGAAGAGAACAGCTTTAAACCGCAAAGAGCGCGAGGAGTGCGCGAAGATCGCCAAGAGAGCACCTACGTGCGCTTACTCGGCTCCAGTGTTCGTAGAGTGATCAACGTAACCTCAGGCGGACAGTTCAATCGCACTGGCATGCGAATCGTGCCGATACCCAGGTTTGTGTACAGCGCAAGTTTTCCGATTTGGTAGAAACCGCGCGGATATTTTCTCGCTAATTGAGGTAGCCAAGGTGCGCCGATGCCGGGAATCCAAATCTGCCCGCCATGCGAATGCCCTGCCAGCTGGAGATCCACGGGAGCAAATACCACTTGGTCGGCAAAATCCGGCTCGTGCGCGAGCAGGATTGTCACTTCTCCGGAAGGAATCTTGCTGAGGGTCGCGGCAAGATCGGGACGGCCTTCGAGAACATCATCAATGCCAGCAAGCCAAATGCGCGCCTTGTCGCGTTCGAGCGGAAGCGCGCGGTTCATCAAGACTGGAATACCGTGTCTTTGAAGTGCATGCACCACGTAGCTGGGATCGGACTCGCCATCGTGGTTGCCGAGGACTGCGAATACTCCTGCCGGCGCTCGCAATTTGCTCAAGAGCTCCGCACAAGGGCCAGAGTTCTTCGCGAACCGGTAGCCGTTGCCACGATGGTATTCCACGATCGGTACGGTCACGAAATCGCCGGTAAGCACAATCAGGTCCGGGCGAAGTTCGTTCACCAGGTCCACACCTTTGCGGATTGGGACGACCGAGAAGTGATCTTCGTAATGGAAGTCGCTCAACTGGGCGATAGTGAATCCGTCGAACTCACGTGGCAGACGCCGTAGCGGGATCTCGATCCGGACAATTACAGGATGCTTCGATTCAACCAACCCGACACTTCCGACGACGGCTGCACCAGCTGCGGTCAAACCGCCCGTGTATAGAAATTTCCTTCTGGTTAGCAAAGAGGCGCCGGATGAAGTGTAATGAATTGAAATGAGATTCTAATTGACGCCGCGGTCAGCTGGCACGGGACCTTCCTTGCGGGGAACATAGATGCGCAAGTAGAACATGAACGCAACTATTGCGAGATTCACCAAAAAAATAGCGACGTGAAGAAGTGTCACACGGTGGGCCAGTCTCGCGATTTCGTATGGAAGATAGATCGCACCTGAAACCAGCGCGATCCACTCCGCCCATGCCCTCGCCCGCCATAACCCGAACGCTTCGGCGAAGCGCAATCCTGAGTAGATGCATGCTCCCAAGGTCAACTGCCAGAGCTTGACGTTGCTCAAGCGGTCTGCCAGTCGAAGGAGAAGGTGCGCAAAGTGGCGATCTGGACTGATGTGGAGATAGTTTAAAAACGCACCAGCGGCATCGCTGGCGTCAACCCAGTACAGACTGATGGCTGCTGCCAGCACCAGCACACCCTTCACCAATTCCATCAAAGCAACGGTGCGCAACGCCTGCACCCGAGCGCGATGCTCTGTGCTTCCAGGAATCAGATGGTCAATGCTGGACTTCATTAAGAGCGCCCATCGGCGCCGCGGAAACTGGCACGCAGTTCTTCCACGATTTCCTGCGCCGCGCGTCTTGCCGCCGCATGCTGGGTCACGTCGAAGGAAATTGCGCCCACTCTGGCATGCCCGCCTCCGCCGTAGCGCTCGCATACTTTCGCCAGGTTCACCACGGGCGGAGATGGCGCCCAAGGATTGGACCCTACAGAAACTTTCACGCGAAAACTGCTTTTACTCAGGCCTATGCTGTAAACCGATTCTGGATGCAGATAGTACGGTACAAACTTGTTGTAGCCTTCAAGTTCGTGGTCTGTGACATCGAAGAACAGCGTCCCATCGCGAGATTCAATGCGGTCACGCAGCACATCCATTGATTTCCCATGGCGATCCAGAAGCGGCGCAAGTAACGGCGCCACGAAGGGCGCGGTCACAACTTCCGCCAAGGGCCGAGCTGCCAGAAGTGGAATCAGACGGGGAATGAACTCATGATCTTGCGTTGACTCGATCACCATGGTCAACTGCATGGCCGGCTCTTTCATTTCGACAGCCGTCTTCGCATCCGGATACAACGCGCCGTCAATGATATCGGTCCAGTGCACGAGCTCCGCCACCGGCGCTGGGTTGAATCCGAAACGCTGTTCTGCGATGGTCGCAATAAAGCTGGTGCAGGACCGGAAGGCAGGGTCATAGAACTTGCGGCTGCTGCTCTGGTCCTGCTCGAAATGGGCGGCGTCCTCAGGCGTTAGGAAGGCGCTCTCGTGATGATCGAACCACCATGTAATGTTCGGCGAGCTGGAATATTTAAAGTCAACGATGGCATTCTCGTCGCCATCGAAGTCGTCCTCGTTGAAGAGCGATCCGGCACGATGCAATAGGCCTGAGTAAACGAATTCAACGTCGTTTCGAATCCTCTCCGCGTAAAAGCGCGAGAATAGCGCCGCCGAGGACGCGCCATCAAAACACCGGTCGTGATAAAACACTTTAACTCTCAAAAGTTTCCTTTCCGGTTATGCCTCACCCACTTCCGACTAAAAGGAAATAGGAATGCCACTTCGGGCGGGCTCCTGTCAAGCGAAGAAGGTAAATAGCGGGTTAAGTCCCGAAAAATCAGCACCGCCGTTATTGCGACAGCCTTGTGGCCCAGGGCCCAAGAAACGGGAGCTCGTATCGGTCACCGAGCGCTGCTTTTGCCAATAATGCCGCCCACATAATCACGACCGCAATCCCTCCCACCCCAACCAGAAGCCAGGCAAACAGAAATCCCCCAAACGGAAGAACAGAAAAAACCAGAAAAAGCAGTCTAACAATCATTGCGAGCACGCAGCTTGCCGCCACAAACATCAACGCTTGCCATGCGTGAAAGCGAACAAATGAACGAATCCGGATCGCAGGAACAAGCAAGAAGGCGATTGCCGGCACAACGGCAACATAGGCGAACGCTGCCAATAGCTTGTCCGTACCGTCGTTGGCACGGGGTGGATCGGAGGCCTCGTTCACAGGATGGCCACAGGCGGGACAATAGACGCTGATCTCCGGCATCTCAGCGGAGCACTTTGAGCAGATCATGATTAAGCTTTAGAGATCATACATTGCCGCCGTTTGTCATTCCCCTCCCTGCACCCTACAATCGGAGTTTCGTCATGGCCTCAAAGATCGTCTCTCCAGTACAAACCACACGCGTCAGCTCGCGGACTTGGCGAGTTTTGGGGGCCATCGTTATTGGCTTGATCACGGTGATCGTGGTGGGCATCGGCTGGTTCTTGAGTGTCGCCCGCTCCGCGCTGCCGGAACTGGACGGGCCGCTGCCCGTTGCGGGTGTCTCCGCGCCGGTAAGTGTTACGCGTGATGGCCACGGCGTCCCGACGATTGAGTCCGCAACCCTGGACGATCTTTTTTCCTCGCAGGGATATGTAACCGCGCAAGACCGGCTGTTTCAGATGGACCTGATGCGCAGGGCGGCAACCGGTGAGTTTGCCGAAATTTTTGGTGACATTGCCCTGGAGCACGATCGCCGGCAGAGAATTCTGGGAATCAGGGCAACAGCTGAGAAAGGATTGCAGTCGGCCACCAACGATGACCGGCAACAATTCTCTGCCTATGCGCGCGGCGTGAATGCGTTCATCAATTCCCATCGCGATAAGCTGCCGCTGGAGTTTCGTATTCTCGGTTATGAGCCGCGACCCTGGACGATGCAAGACTCACTAGCCATCGCTTATCAGATGGTCGAAACTCTAAGTATTGGCCCAGGTGATGCAAATACCCGCGAGAAAGTGCTGGCCAAACTCGGCCCAGAGCTGACAGCCGATCTTTACGTGAACACGTCCTGGCGCGATCATCCACCAACTGCGCCGGCTCCGGCACTAGACGCAGCCCCTCCCGCGCAAAGTTCTGCGCCGCGCTCGTTGGCGGCCGTATTTTCGGAGCCGATCTCTGAACTGCTCAGCCCTTGGATCGGACAGATGTTGCGCGATGAACCGGTGCGCCTGGGATCGAACAATTGGGTCATTTCAGGCGCGCACACCACGACCGGCAAGCCCCTGCTCTCGAATGACATGCATCTTGGGCACCAGATGCCGAACCTTTGGTACGAGGCCCACTTGAAGTCCGGCGACCTCGATGTGGCTGGAGTCACGCTTCCTGGTTATCCATATGTGATCGTCGGCCACAATCGCCGCGTGGCTTGGGGATTCACGAACGTCGGTCCCACCGTCGAAGATTTGTACGTCGAGACATTCAACGATAGCTGCGAATACCTCACCCCTGACGGCTGGAAGAAGCCTGACGTGCGCAGTGAAGTGATTCATGTCAAGGGCAAGCCTGACGTCACGATTACTGTGGCAGTTACCCGGCATGGGCCGATCGTGTCTGACTTGTCTCCGGGCGAGACCAGAAAACTGGCGCTTCGCTGGACTCTCTACGACGGCATTCGCAATCCCTTCTACAGTGTTGACCGTGCACAGACCTGGCAAGACTTTCGCAACGCCTTTTCTGGTTTTGACGCCCCTGGACAGAACGTCGTTTACGCGGATGTTGATGGCAATGTCGGTTATCAGGCCACGGGCAAGGTTCCGATTCGTGCCTCTGGCGACGGGAGCGTTCCCGCAGACGGAAGCAATAACGGGCACGAGTGGACGAGTTACATCCCATTTGAAAAGCTGCCCAGCGTGGTGAATCCCGCGTCAGGAATTATTGGCACGGCAAACGGCCGCATCACTCCAGATGGATATCCCTATTCAGTCAGCACTCAGTGGGAAGCGCCCTGGCGCACGGAGCGGATTTATCGCGTTCTTGGATCAGGCAAGAAGTTTTCAGCATCCGACATGCTAGCGCTGCAAACCGACGTATATTCCGAGCTCGACCGTTTCGTTGCTGACAAGCTCGTCTACGCCATTGATCATGCTAAGGCGCCATCAGCCCAAGTGCGTAAGGCTGCAGACATCCTGCGCGAATGGAACGGGCAGATGAGCGCTGATTCGGCCGCGCCAACCATCGTTTCAAAAACCAGGTTGGAATTGAAACATCTGCTTCTGGAACCAAAGCTCGGGCCGGCGCCCGAAAGCAACGAGATCATCAGATCGAGCTTGAATTGGAAGAGCTATACGTGGCAGATGCAGATGGTTTGGCTGGAGAATATTCTCGCCCATCAGCCGACACCGTGGCTACCCTCCGGTTACTCGGATTACAACGAATTGCTTGCTGCTGGCGTGAATGCTGCGCTCAAGCAGGCCCCGGCAGACTTGAGTTCCTGGAAGTGGGGGCCACAGAATAGCGTGACTATTCAAAACCCTGTGTTAGGAAAGGTCCCCATTTTGCATCGGTGGACCGGCCCCGGCGAACAGGCACAATCGGGAAGCGGATATACGGTGAAGGCTTCCGGCCGAGACTACGGGCCCTCCGAGCGATTCACCGCCGACCTCTCGAATCTTGACGCCTCCACATTGAACGTTGTGACTGGGCAGTCGGGAAACTTTCTCAGTCCGTTTTACATGGACCAATGGAAGGCATGGTACACCGGCTACACGTTTATGCTGCCCTTTTCAAAATCTGCAGTGGAAGAATCGGCGACGCATCGGCTGCTGCTAGAGCCGAAATGAGGAATTGGATCATTGAATATTGAGCCATTGAATCATTGAAGAACCACCACGTTGGCATTTCAATGACTCAATGCTCTGATGATTCAATGATTCAATTCCTCAGAAATCCACCACTTTCACATCGATGGCCTGGCCGACCACGTTCGGCTGTTCCGGCGTGGTTTGCAGTTTGTCGGTAGTGGTGTCATAGATTCGCAAAGCTCCTCCCTCGCAGACATAAACCACATTGCGATTAGGAATAGGCTCAATTGCGGTCACGTTCCCGTTGTCAGGCGGAGCAGTTACGCCGCCTCCCGTACCAGTGTTCAGGATGCTTAGGCATCCGCGCACTTCGCCACCGGAAATATTGATGTTGGTGCAGTTTCGGGAACCGACGAACAGCTGGCTATTTGCGCCCATCTGCATCTGATCGTGATACCCGTCACTAATAGTCACCGGCGTTGCGGGCGTCAATGCGACGGTGTCAACGACCGTGAGCCGGCCGCAACTGGTCGCTGCCGTCGCCGGAGTCACACCGCTACAATCGTTGGCCGGAGCACTAGGCGTTCCGGCAACAAAAAGACTTGTTCCCTGGAGTAGTGCGACGGTCGCTCCGCCCGGGACTGATATGGCAGTTCCTTGGATCGCGCTGGTATTCATATCAACTACCGCAACACTCGCCGCGATTCCACCACATTCTGGCCCGCAATTCAGCACATAAGCCTTGGAGCCATCCGCGCTGAAGACAGCGCCAACCGGCTTGTCAAATGTTCCGGAAATCGGTGTCAATGGGTTCCCAGTCGTGATGAGGCTGGGATCGAGTAAGGTAACGGCATTCGCGCTATCGGAAATCACTAGAATCTTGCTTCCGTCTGGACTGGGTACCAGGAAGCGGGCGCCTGGGATGCCCAGGGTCGCAGTAATTGCTCCGCTGGAGATATTAACCCCGCCTACCCCGCCCGGAGATGCCTGCCCCGCGATAGGAACGCTCGGCACCGCGATAAAGGCTGTGGTGTTGTCGGTCCAAACGAACATGCTTTCGGTTGCGCCCGGCAGGGTCATTGTCAGGGCGACGCTCTCCTGCGCATTGCTCACGATGGCCAGACCGTTATTGGAGGGGCTGAAAACCAAAGTGCGGTCGCGCTTTGGGCTTTCCACCATCATGCCGGCATCGGGCTCGGAGGTGCTTAGCGAGACCGTATAGAAGCTCAACGCATCCTTGGACGCGTCCATAATGTTGAGGCCGGGAAATCCTCCGCCAGTCCGGGCAGGCTGGGTTGGGTTCGAGACAAACGCCCGAAACTTCAGTCCGCTTCGCGTGCCTCCAGTTTGGGGAGCTTTGTAGCGGCTGCACGACACCAAGCCTAGACCGAGGAAAACGAAGACAGAAAGGGCACTTAAGGTTCTTTTCAACCCCTGGGACTCCGAAGAGAAATTGAAGGATAAATAGTTAGATGCGAAGAGCGGATTATATCAGAGGGTCGCGCAACAATTTCTCGGTCGTCTCTATCCTGAGCACCAATGCAAATTGGATGACGCTACTGTATTCTCAATACGATGCCCGGAGATTTGCTTGCGCGCCTGAAGACTTCCGCCGTCCTTTGCGACGGTGCGATGGGCACGTGGTTGTACTCGAAGGGTATTTTCATCAATCGCTGCTATGACGAATTGAACCTGTCGCAGCCAGACCTTATACGAAGCGTTCACCATGAATACCTGCAGGCCGGCGCGGAGATCATTGAAACCAACACCTTTGGCGGCAACAGCTACCGGCTCGATCGGCATGGTTTGGGGGGCAAAGTCCGGGAAATCAATTTCGCCGGGGCCCGACTTGCTAAGGAAGCTGCAAAGAGCTTCGATGCCTGGGTCGCTGGATCTGTAGGGCCCTTGGGCATCAGAATTGAGCCTTTGGGAAAAACTTCCTTCCAGGAAGCCAAAGACGCTTTCCGCGAACAGATCGCAGCCCTGCTCGAAGGCGGGGTTGACCTGCTGATCCTCGAAACCTTCGGATACGTCGAGGAACTCCATCAGGCGTTGCTGGCCGCGCGAGAACTAAATCCGAAGGTCCCAGTAATCGCGCAGGTCACAGTGGACGAGGAAGCCAACTGCCTGGACGGCTCAACTCCGGAAACTTTTGCGCCACGCTTGGAACAGTGGGGTGCCGACGTGATGGGCTGCAACTGCAGCGTCGGGCCCGTTGCCATGCTTGACGCCATTGAGCGCGTGCGGGCCGCGACTTCCCTGCCCGTTTCCGCGCAACCGAACGCGGGAATTCCGCGGTCCGTGGAGGGTCGGAACATCTATTTGTGTTCGCCGGAGTACATGGCGAGCTACACCAGGAAATTCGTCGCCGCTGGAGTGAAGCTGGTGGGTGGTTGCTGCGGAACAACCCCGGAGCACATCCGGGTTATGAAGTCGGCTCTGCGCGCGAGCCAGGCCCGCACCAGGGCGTCGGATCCGCAAATCAACGCGAAAACAGCAGTGCCGCGTGCCATCGCAACGGTTCCACTTTCGGAACGATCGCGTCTCGGAGCCAAGATTGCCCAGGGCCAGTTTGTCAGCATGGTGGAAATCGTTCCTCCCAAGGGAACGAATATTCAGAAGGAGCTTGAGGGCGCGCGTTTCCTTAAATCTGTCGGCGTGGACGGAATCAATATTCCCGACAGCCCACGTGCCTCGGCCCGCATGAGCAATCAGGCATTGTCGGTGCTCTTGCAGCAGCAGGCTGGGATTGAAGCAATTTTGCACTACACCTGCCGTGACCGCAATGTGCTTTGCATACAGTCAGACTTGCTGGGCGCGGCGGCGGTGGGAATCCGAAACTTGATTTGCATCACCGGCGATCCTCCGAAAATGGGCGGATATCCAGATGCGACCGCAGTGTTCGACGTCGATGCCATCGGACTGGTGAACATTGTTCACAATCTGAATCGCGGCCTGGATATTGGTGGCAATCCCATCGGCAATGGGACGGGATTCGCCATCGGGGTCGGCGCAAATCCCGGTGTTTCCAACATTGACGAAGAAATTCATCGCTTCGAGTACAAGGTCCAAGCAGGTGCCGAATTTGCCGTCACGCAGCCAGTTTTCGATCTGTCTCTGCTAGAGAATTTTCTGCGCCGAATCGAGCACTGCCGCATTCCGGTCATCGCAGGTATCTGGCCATTGGTCAGCGTGCGCAACGCGGAGTTCATGAAGGATGAACTTCGGGTCTCGGTGCCGGATTCGATCCTGGAGCGGATGACGCGCGCTCCATCACCCGAAGCCGCCCGCGAGGAAGGTATTTCCATCGCGCGCGAAATGCTGACGGCGGTGCGCGGCATGGTGCAAGGTGCTCAAATTAGCGCTCCACTCGGAAAGTATTCCTCTGCGGTGGACGTGTTGGAAGCGTTAGGGAGCACGGGAGCAGGCGCCAGCTAGGCAGGAATTTGCGATTTGATCACCCTTAGACTTCTAAAACGTTTTGCTACATTCTTCACGGTATAGCAGCTAGGGACATCGGGTGTAAAATCCGCAAATAGGAGTTCCTCTTTGCCAAAATTTGAGGATTGCATTCAGCGACTGGAGAAGATTGTCCAGGAGCTGGAGCAGGGCGAAGTGCCCCTTGAGAAATCACTGACTCTGTTCGAGGAGGGCATGCAGCTTTCCGCCTCGTGCAGAAAGGAATTGGAAGAAGCCGAGGGCAAAGTGGAGATTCTCCTGAAACAGAACGGCAAGATTCAGGCCGAACCGTTCGAGCGCTAGCGCGCGGCGCTGGGTTTGACGAAAAGCGAACGGTGCGTTGCGGCAAAACCTCCCCCGCTCGGGCAGCGTCACTGCCAGAGCCCAGCAGCCGTCTCCAGCGGCAGGAACCGAGGATCCTATGCAGCAGACCCATGTTCTCCTGCTCCAAAGCGACCCCAACGTCGCGCAGACGCTGGCCCACTCACTTGCGAACTCGTTTCACGGTGTACACGTGGCCCAATCCGTCGATGAATTGCGCCACGCCGCAGCAAAGCACCAGCCGTTTGCCATCATTGTCGATCTCGAAACCGCAAGCCTTGGCGAGGTGGAATCGCTGAAGCGCGACTTTCAGGAAACGCGCATTGTCTGCAATCACAGGGTTGCGGATGAAGAAATGTGGACACGCAGCCTGAATGTCGGTGCGGATGATTGCTGCCCGTCATCCGATATGAGGGGGATCTTGTTGGCGGCAGTTCCTGATAGCACAGGACTCCGTCACCTCGTGGCTTGACTACGCCGGTTCTAGGGCGCGGTGCGGATATCGAATTCGATTTGAAGCTCATCTTTGACTTTAACAGTCCCGCCTGCAATGCTGATTGGCGCGATCCCGAAATCCCTCTGCTTTAGCGTAAACGTCCCCTTGTATCTGCCACTCTCGCTGCGCACATTGACCGCGATCGGCCGTGTCACGCCGTGAAGCGAAAGTTGTCCATGCACCACGTAAAGATCCTTAGACCGCTCGACGCTGGTGGAATCAAATGTGATTTGCAGAAAGCGAGTTGAATCGAGAACCTCTGGCCCTAACATCCTTTCCTGAACTTCCTGCCTTCGTGACGGGTTCATTTGCGGGTCGAGGACTTTCATCCGGCGCGAATCCACGGCGAATTTCACGCGTCCAGCCGCTTCGTCGATGCTGCCTTCGGTAATTGGGGCTTGGATTTCATGATTGTCGGCAAAACCGGAGAACAGGCCTGTTTTGAAGGCGCGGACGGTCAACTTTGAACTCGCGGTATCAATCGGATGCTCTTGCGCCCAGGCAGGCACGGACACGATTGCGCCTAGTATCAGGGGAATCCATAGATTTGTGTATTTTGGACTTAGCAGAATGCGGCTCCTCATCTGCCCTCAGAAGCAGTTTAGACCTGAAGGTAGTGCGGTTTGTAAGGAGGCTGTCAAATTTGCGCCTCCGCTGGTGTTTATTGTCTAGGTTGGAGGATCGAACCTAGTCCAGATTTCCCTGCTCCAGCACTACCATCTCTTTCAACTTGGGAAGCACGCGATTCACATGCTCATCTGTATCAACGAAGACGATGACAATCGGCAGCTTGCCCCCAGCGTCAACCAGATGACTCGTCTTGACCCGTTGGCGTCCCAGAAATCCGGCAACGGCGTGGAAGGTGCACGCCGCGAAGACGTTCTCGTCATGCAGATAATTCAGGATGGCCATGTGCAGTGCCCGCCCCTGCCACTTGTCAGACTCATTCAAATAGATCGTGACTAGAACAGCCATTGCGTTAGGCATTCTACTCTTCCGTTGATAGGTAGTCCTCACGAAGAATCGCGTAGCGCTCAAGGTCGATGAACTTGTGCCATTTCCGAATGGCTTGACGCATGCGACCTTCGTATTGCATGCCTATCTTTTGCAGAACTCTTGCAGAAGCATCATTCCCCGCGAAATGCGCCGCAAAGATCCGGTTGAAATTTAGATGTTCAAACCCGTAACGCACAACGGCACGGGCCGCCTCGATCGCATAACCGTTGCCCCAGAACGGCACTCCAATCCAATAGCCGAGCTCGGCACGCTGGTGTTGGTCATCAGGATGCAGCCCGATGCCGCCGCATAAGCGACCGTCCCTACGCAACCTGATTACCAGGCGCAGTTCATTTTCCTCAATTGCGCTGGCGAGAAACTCTTTGGCATGCCTCTCCTCATACGGATGAGGAATGCGAAGGGTAGTGACGGCGACTTCGCGTGCTCCAATCAATGGCACAAGTTCGGGAATATCAGACTCAGCGAAGGTCCTCAAATCGAGCCGGTCGGTTTGGATCGCATGAGAACTCATAATTGCGCCAGACTACACCGACCGCGCCGCCGCCATCCCGGCCACCACCGACCCGAGGCAAAGCAGATTATTCGACAAGAAATTCCCGAGCATCATCAAAAACTGGCCTTGCTCGAAGTACGCCATGGTTTCGAAGGCAAAGCTAGAAAACGTCGTAAATGCCCCGCAGAAGCCGACCACAACCAGCAAACGCCAGCGTGGATCGAGAAGCACCCGTGCGCTGGCCCAAATCATGAAAAAACCCACGACAAAGCTTCCGCTCACGTTGATGAACAGCGTCCCGTAAGGAAAGACTGGGCCGAGAATTCGCGCCGCGTAGCGGCTGACGAACCAGCGGGCGTTGGCGCCTAGAATTGCGCCGGCTGAAATGACCAGAAAGTCGCTTATCGGCAGATCGCGCACGATGGAGTTCTCCTAACCAAAGTGGTAGGAGTTATCAGTCCGCGTCTGGCGGACGGTTGTGGCGAACTCCATCGCCGAAAAACAGCTTTTAGCTTTTAGCCTTTAGCTTAAAGCAATGCAGCACTGCGAGTTTAATACGATTGGTTCTTGGCCTTCAGACACTGGCCTTAGTCCTATTGGCTTTAGCTAAAAAGCTAATAGCTAATAGCTTCTTTTCACACTTTTGCCAACGGCACCGCCACTTCCCGCTGCATTTTATAGGCATTCGCGATGTATTGTAGGACCATGCGCTGGGTGTTGAAGAATGAGCCGTTCAACGCGATCGCGTAACGCATGATTTCCGTGTAGCGGTTCGGACGACCATAGAACATCGGCACGATTTCACGTTCCAACTTGTCGTAGAGCGCGGCAATTTCGACCGAAGGATCCTCTGCCACTTCGCTGCTTCCGATCGCCCAACCGGTCACGCCTTCGATGTGCCCTTCCGCCCACCACCCATCCACGACGCTGAAGCTGGGCACGCCGTTCAGCGCCGCCTTCATTCCGCTGGTGCCGGAAGCTTCTTGTGGCCGCATCGGATTATTCAACCAGAGATCAACGCCCGAGGTAATCAACTTTCCCCAGCGCATGTCATAATTTTCGACGTAAACGGTGCGGATCACGTCAGCCAAGCCGCCCGCACCACCGACAACCCGGCGGATCAGGTTCTTGCCACCCTCATCGTGCGGATGAGCCTTGCCGCCATAAACTAGTTGGATTGGGCCAATGTCACGAGCGATGTGGCGCAGCCGTTCAGCATCCTGAAACAACAGATCGGCGCGTTTGTAGGTACTGGCGCGGCGGGCAAAACCGATCGTCAGCAATTTTGGATCAAGTTGCACGCCGAACGACCGGCTAATTTCCGCGAAGAGCTCGGTTTTCGCATCTGCATGGGCCTCGCGGATTGCCGGCAACGGAATGCTGATGGCATAGCGCAGATAGTTGTTGTCGGCACGCCACCCGGGAATATAGGAATCGAACAGCTCGCTAAAGGCGGGAGAAGTCCAAGTTATAGCGTGAACACCGTTGGTGATCGCACTGATGTCGTAAGCCGGAAACATTCCACGCGAGACTTCACCGTGGCGCATGGCCACGCCATTCACATATCCCGAGAAACGCAGCGCCAGGTAAGTCATATTCAGCGCCTCGCCTTCCCAGGCTTCAGCTTCGTCGAGCAGCGAAACCTGTTCTCGTCCCAGAATTTGGCGCACCAGACTTCGCGGAAATTGATCGTGTCCCGCGGGGACCGGTGTGTGTGTCGTGAAAATGCACATGTTGCGCACACCATCAATGTCGAGCTGCTTCAGTCGTCCCGCGAAGCTCTGCTCCAGCCGCCGCTCCAACAAGCCGAGGGATAGCAGGGCCGAGTGGCCCTCATTCATGTGATAGGTTTCGATCTGCCCGGAATAAACCTTTTGTAGAAGCTGAAAGCCGCCAAGCCCGAGCACAATTTCCTGGGCCAGACGATAACGCTGGTCACCGCCGTAGAGAGAATCCGTGAGCCCGCGATCGTAATCCGAGTTTTCCGGCAGGTCAGTGTCGAGCAGCAAGACCGGAACGATGTCGCCGCCAATTCCGGTAATCGTGTACTTCCAGGCGCGAACTAAAACCTGTCGGCCTTCGATTTCAACTGACGCGCGCGGTCCGACTTCGGTGAACTGCTGCTCGGGAACCCAATCCTGCGGTTGCTCGAACTGGTTCCCTGCCGGATCAAGAATTTGGCGGAAGTATCCCTTGCGATAGGCCAGCGTCACCGCAACCACCGGGGTACCCAAATCGGCGGCCGAGCGGAGCGTGTCCCCAGCCAGAATTCCCAACCCACCGCTGTAAGTCGGAATATCCGGCTCCAGCGCAATTTCCATTGAAAAATAGGCCACCCGCGGCGAACTTGCTTTCTTCATTAGCCTTCTTTCACTGTTGGTCTCGACAAAGAGAAGTGATTCTGAGGTGCGCTTCTGAGGAACTCAGTATCGCAAGTATAACGTTTTAGACGCCATGATCGCCAGAAGAATTGAAACATCGGTGAATCGTCGTTGGTTGTTCGTCGTTGGTCGTTCGTCAACATGAATGAATAGTTGAGAAGCACTGAGCGCTGTTTCCTTCGCGGTTTTGCCAACGACCAAGGACCAACGACGGTTTTCCTCAGTTCTGCCTCTCAATAAGGAATCGGCCCAGGCCCTTTAAAACGTTAGCGCTTGCACCGACGCCGTCGAGCGCCCGATTTGCCGAATCGAGCAGAATCGCAGCTTTCCGGCGCGACTCATCCAGTCCGAACAGCGCAGGGTATGTCGCCTTCTCAGAAGCCACATCCTTGCCAGCGGTCTTGCCAAGTTGCTCCGAGCTTTGCGTCAGGTCGAGAATGTCGTCCACAATCTGGAAGGCCAAGCCGATAGCTTGCCCAAAATCACGCAGACTGCGTATTTGTTCCGGACTTCCACCTCCATAGATGCCGCCGGAAACCAGGCTGGCTGTAATCAAGGCCGCAGTTTTCGACCGATGAATGTACTCCAGAGTTCCTGCATCGGGTTTGATGCGTTCAGCCTCAAGGTCAACCACCTGTCCGCCGATCATCCCATTCACCGTGCCCGTGCCTTTAGCAATCTCTTCGATGATCTTGACGCGTGCCTCCGCCGGGCACCGTAACCCTGCGAATACTTCATAGGCTTGGGTTTGCAATGCATCTCCCGCAAGAATGGCAATTGCCTCGCCGAAAACTTTGTGGCACGTCGGACGGCCACGGCGCAAATCGTCATTGTCGAGTGCAGGGAGATCATCGTGGATCAGCGAATACGTGTGCAACATCTCCAATCCCGCGCCCAGCTCTTCGATTCCGGCAGGCAAGTTGCCACTGACGTCTCTGCCGGCCTCCATGCACAGGATCGGACGGATTCGCTTGCCCCCAGCAAACACGCTGTGACGCATTGCGGCATGAATCGAAGTCGGCCGCTGTTCGGCCGGTGGAAGAAGACGCTCTAGCGCCGCGTCCGCCAGCTTACGGCCTTCTTCCAGTGTTTGCTTCAGCATGGGGGTGAGTATAACAATGCACTGCGGAACGTCCCAATCTGGAGACCAGAATTCTTTGCATTCCGCGGCGACGTCTGCAGCGTAATTATCAGTGAAGGATGAACGATGGCCCTGAGCACCACTGCAGAAGGCCCGACGAGAACATCGGATTTCGCGGAGCTGGTCGAGGCGCATCAGGCTATGGTGTTCAGCCTCGCGTATCACTTTCTTCACGATCGCACCGCAGCCGAGGAGATTGCGCAGGATGTGTTCCTAGAGCTGCATCTTCATGTGAACGAACTGGAATCGTCGGAGCACCTGATTTCGTGGTTGCGTCGCGTCGCGCTGAACCGTTGCATTGATGAAGGACGGCGGAGGAAACGGCGTCGAGAGGCGCAAATCGAGGAACTACCTGAGCCGATTGCTCCTGCAGCGAATGTTGATCAATGGACTCACGAGCGCCTGCGGCGGCTAGTTGCAACGTTGCCCGAACACATGCGCATGGTAATCGTGTTGCGTTACCAGGAGGACCTGGATCCTGAAGACATCGCTGCGGCTCTTCATATTCCGGTGAATACCGTGAAAAGCCAGCTGCAACGCGCGCTGCAAATGTTGCGCGAAAAGGCGGGAGCGGTGAAAAGGACCTAACACCATGGATCACAGACAAGAAGATCAATTCGAGTACCAATTAAAGAGTGCGCTGCACCGTCAAGAACCCCCGAATGGGTTCACAGTGCGCGTGCTTGCGCGTCTTGAACCGGCTCGTCCAGAGCCGTGGCCGCAGCCGTGGTTGCATCTCCCCAGTCTGCGCTGGGCGCTTGCATGCGCCCTCGGCATTGCAGTTTTCGCTGGCGGTTGGATGTTCCAGCAGGAGCGTCGCCGCGCAGAGGGCGAGGCGGCAAGGCAGCAAGTCATGCTCGCATTGCGCATCACCGGGGCGAAGATGCAGCTCGCTGAGGCCAGGGTGCGGCATTTGTCGGAACGTTAGCTTGGAGGATCGATGAAACGAACATTGCTTTCTGTATCAATTGTGGTAGCGGCCGCGATATGCGCCCCCGCCCAGACCATCAAGGTTCCCGAAAGCTGGGACAAGCTCGCCGCCAAGGCCGACGACGTGGTAAACGTCTCCCTAGATAAGAAGATGTTGCAATTCGCCTCCAAATTTATGGAGGAAGATGAGAACGAAAAACATCTCGTTTCTAAGCTGAACGGAATCTATGTGCATAGCTTGGAGTTCAAGAATGAAGGGGAGTTTACGGAATCCGACGTCGATCCAATTCGCACCCAATTACAAGGACCGGAGTGGATACACATCGTCGATGTGCACAATAAGACAGAGAGAGAAAACGTCGTCATCTACTTGAAGATGGTCAACAACCAGAGCCTTGGCATGGCGATTCTGGTCGAGGAGCCGAAGGAGCTGACCTTTGTTCATCTCGATGGCCCCATCAGTCCCGGTGACCTCAGCGACCTGAGCGGAAGCTTTGGGATACCGAAGAACCTGCATGTTTCCGAGAAGGAAACGTCGAAGCCAAAGGCCGAGATTAAAAAATGAAATTCCTCTGTTTGGCCGTAATATTCATCTCGTGCGCATCGGCGAGCGCTGAAACTGGAATCAACACGGTTGTCCGGCTGCTTGAGGTTCGATACTCAGTCCGGCAACACGGCATTCCCGGGCTGTGGCTCGCGAAACCTTTCATGATCGGTTCTGGAGTCAGTGGCATGAAGGTTGCAGAATTTCCAAAATTCCGCGTTCTCGCACGAGATACATACTCGCTAAGGCAGCAAGTTGAAAAGTGCCTTGGGCCGGAATGGCATCCTTTCGTGGAAGAGTGGTCGAAGGCCTACGGCGAGTGGTCGCTCGTTGTGACCAAAGCGAAAGACCAACGCATCAGCATGTTGATTGTGACTTCCGAGCACGAAGATGGGGTCACGGTTATCCAGCTGAATCTCAGCGGTAGGGCACTGCGCGAGTGGGTGGATGAACCCGAAAGTGCGAAGCACAACTCAGCCTCGCTTCGCTAACTTCAATAATTTGTATAGAGTCCCCACCGCGTGTGAGAAGTGAGCCGGATACATGTTGCCACCAGTGATCGCAGACGATGTACAAGCCCAAACGGTTTCACTTCGTGTATCATCCCGACTCTGGGGCGCAAAAAATCCATGCGCAAGAAATTGATCTCTGTTTTCCTACTGATAGTCGGTATTTGCTTGAGGAGTTTGAGCAACGCCCAAGCCCCCGCGTACGACATCCTGATCATGAACGCCCGCATCGTGGATGGCACCGGCGCTCCCTGGTTCGTTGGCGACATCGGAATTCGTGGTGACCGAATCGCGGCGATTGGCGACCTTCACACCGCAACCGCCGAAAAGCGCATAGATGCAGCTGGCCTGGTGGCCTCGCCAGGATTCATTGATGTTCAGGGGCAGTCTGAGTTCAACATCCTCGTGGACGGGCGAGCTGCCAGCAAAATCACTCAGGGTGTGACAACGGAGATCACAGGCGAAGGCACCTCGATCGCACCAGTGAACGATCGTCTGATCGAGGACCTGCGCGAGAGGGCTATGAAATATGGTGTGACTCTCGACTGGCACTCGCTCGACGAATATTTTCGTCACTTCGAGCGAAGCCGGCCCGCCATCAATCTGGGCACATTCATCGGCGCGGGCGGATTGCGCACATACGTGATCGGCAAGGAAGATCGGGCAGCAACGCCTACCGAACTCGATGAGATGCGCAAACTTCTCGTCCAGGCGATGGAACAAGGCGCGTTCGGAATCAGCTCTGCGCTTCAGTACGTCCCAGACAAGTTTGCTTCGACTGACGAACTGGTCGGGCTGGCAAAAGTTGCGCGCAGCTATGGCGGTGTTTACTTCACCCACCAGCGCTCCGAGGCCGATCAGATTTTTTCTTCTTTAGATGAAGTCTTCGACATCGCTCAGCGCGCGAACATTCCCACGACTATCTGGCACCTCAAAACCTCGTATCCGGAAAATTTCGGAAAAATGCCGGAAGTTCTCAAGCGTATCGAAGCAGCCCGCACACGGGGCATTGACGTCGCGGCGAGTGTTTATCCATATAACCGCGCTTCCAATGACCTGATCGCGTGCTTCCCTACTTGGATGCTCGAAGGTGGGACCGACAAAATGATCGAACGCCTGAAGGATCCGGCCCAGCGTAAACGCGCCCAGAAAGAAATGGAGGAACCGAGCAGTACATGGGAAAACCAGTGGCTGGGATCGGGCCGCGGAAAAGGTGTCTTGCTCATTCAGGTTCTCAATCCCGAACTGCGCAAGTACGAAGGCATGAATCTTGACGACATCGGTCGCGCAATGGGCAAAGGTCCGAAAGATGCTGCCATGGACATTGCCATCGCTGACCGAGGCAACAGTTCTGTCGTGATTTCAATCATGCAAGACGCAGACGTGCGTCTGGCGGTCTCGAATCCTCTGGTTACGTACGGTTCCGATTCGGAGGCTCAGGCGGAAGACGGGCCATTGAGCAAAACGAAAGCCCATCCCCGATCGTTTGGCACTTTTACTCGCGTACTGGCGGAATACGTGCGCACCGAGCACACCATGGGACTCGAAGAAGCCGTTCGCAAGATGACCTCTCAGGCTGCAAGTCGCGTGGAAATCACGGACCGCGGCGTTCTCAGACCCGGAATGTTTGCGGACATTACCATCTTCGACTCAGCAACTGTCCAAGACAAAGCAACGTACAACGATCCTCTTCAGTATTCAGTCGGCGTGAAAGATGTTTTTGTAAACGGCAAGCCGGTGGTACTGGACGGAAAGATTACTGATGAGCGTCCCGGCCGTGCTTTACGCGGCCCTGGGTACAAGCACGCGCAATAAATGTCCTCTCTGCCACTCGACGTCCTTGCCATTGCCGCGCATCGTGATGACGTGGAACAGACCTGCGGCGGAACCTTGCTCAAGATGGCCGACCTTGGTCGCCGCACCGGCATTCTCGACCTCACCCGCGGCGAGATGGGAACGCGCGGAACTGCCGAAGATCGCGAGCGCGAGGCTGCAGAAGCTGCGAAGATCCTGCGCGTTTCGTGGCGCGAGACGCTCGATATTCCCGACGGTCGCGTCGAGAATACTTGGGAGAACCGGCTGAAAGTTGCGCGCATAATCCGGCAGACTCGGCCTCGGGTAGTCATTCTTCCCTACTGGAAGGGGCGCCATCCTGATCATTACACGGCGTCGAAACTGGGATATGAAGCATGTTTTCTCGCAGGGCTAGCGAAGTTAGCCATCAGCCAAAACCATGTGGCGCGGGCGCCCTCGCCCGCGACGGAGGAATCGGCATTTCGACGAGTAGCATCAGCGGTAGCGAGCGTCGTGGCAGGTGAGCAGCAGGATTTTGGGAGGGGCACGACTTCCCGTCGTGCCGTAGAGGGATCACAGAAAGATGCGGCTTCAGCCCCTGAGGGAACACCTCATCGTCCTTTCAAAATCATCTACGCCACACTCTACTACGACGTTCGGCCCACCTTCGTAGTGAATATCACCGATCAATTCGAAGCTCGCTTTGAATCGCTCATGGCCTACAAGTCGCAATTTAGCGATCAGCAAGCCAGCAAGGACATCTTCCCTCCCCATGCGGAAATCCGCGCACGAATAGAATCAATGGCCCGTTTTTACGGGATGATGGCCGGCGTGACCTACGCCGAGCCGTTTCTGCAAAAGGAAGTCGGGCTGGTGGAGGATGTGACGGCGATTGCGGTGAAGTCAATCTAAGATGCAATGAAAAGCCCCACCCTGTCGCAAAGAACGCGATCAAGAATGGGGCAACCATTGAGCTCGTGACTACCGAGTCTTACTCCGCCTTCATTCCCATCGCCTCAATCATTTTCTTCTGCTCCGCAGTCCACGTGCCGGACATGTCGCCGTGCTGCATCAGAAGTTTTTTGTTGGCGTACATTTCCTTGGTGGTGTGGAACTCTTTCACATTGGCCTGATGACCGGAAAGGTCCCATTCCCCCACGCCCTTGTCGTGATACTTGAACACCACGTTATCCACGTACGTGATCTTGTTGCCCCAAAGGTCCATCGCTGGCATAACGTGCGTGGGCTTGCCATCACTATCAACCTTCATCACGCCCTTTTCCTCAAGAATGTCAGGGATCGCCAGGGTGTACGTGTTCTTGTCCACTTTGAAATCGATCGAGACGACCTTGCTGCCAACAATATGCGGCGGATTCCAGCCAAACATAAATGCCAGCATCTCGCTGAAGGCGGCACGCTGTTCTGGAGTCGAGCTTTTATCAAAGTAAGCGGTGCCCTGTACTTTGCTGGCGTCGTGGTCAATCAAGTCTCCGATCACAACCGCCTTAAATCCTGACATGTCCACTTTTCCGTAGTGACCATGCTTGATGTAGGTGAAGTCGGCGGCATCGCAGCTTCCGTGGTCAGGATGACCATTGGAGCGACACGGACACGCATATGCAGTGCATTGACATTCGGTCATGCTTATACCATGCACGTCGAAATCAGGAACGTCTTTGGGCATGCTCTTGCCCTCGTCGGCAGCACTCGCGAGGCCCGAAACTGCAAACGCGAAAACGAGAAGACAAGCAATTCTCAGAATTGTCATAAGATCCCCCTCCGCAGGGCGTAGTAACTCTACGTCTGCCCGGATATCTCGGTCAAGAGTGGTAATCCCTATGCGGTTGCCCTCTTGGGTTCGAGCGGAATTCGAGCAAGATTATCCGCGAGCCAAGCCCTAAATGTTTGCAAGCCGGGATTGAGACCTCGCGAGAACTCGATACTTCTCGCCGCGCACAACTCAGTGCTGAAATCGCGGAAGAACTGGAACATGTTGCCCAAGTCCTCGGCTCCGGGAAAACCAAATGTTCGGTACACCTCGGGGGGAACGTAGTTGTAACGGACTTCCTCGCCAATGGCTTCGCTCAAGGTTGCCGCCATTTGAGCACCAGTCAGATGCTCTCCCGCTATACCGACGGTCTTGCCGATATATTCCGGGCCACGTTTGAAAATTCCGTAGCTGCACTTGCCGATGTCTTCAGCAGCGATACTTGGCACCTTGGAATCAGCCGTTGGAAGCATGAATATCAGATTGCTTCCTGAAATCGTCGTCCGCGTCGGCTTTGGAATCCAAGTGCGGGACCTTGTATTTGACTTGTAACGTGGGCATACGGTCGTCGTTGAGGGGTATCGACTTGCGCGAATCCTCAAGCGTTGACCAAATGACATTCTGAACTCCCGCATGTTCAGCGGCCTTAGCCAGATTCCGGGCCTGGCTAGTTTCTTTTTCCGGGGACATGTGCTCCCAGAAAAACGTTACGCAGAACGCGCCGTAGGCATTTTTGAATGCGCGCTTGAGGGATTCGACATCGTCCACGTCGGTCTCCACCACCTCGGCTCCCAGTTTGGCGAGCGCCTTGGCTTTCTCGGAGTCAATGTTTCTTGTCAGGGCACGTGCAGTGAACTCTCCACTTGGATCTGCAAGGATGGCGCGGACCAGACCACCCCCTTGAGATCCAGTCGCGCCTGCCACTGCAATGATTTTCTTTGCCATAGATCCTCCCCTACATCTGACATTCTGTGAAATAGAGATATCTGCATCGTGCTACATCCTACGCCTTGATTGCTACTGCCAGGCCATCTCTGATCGGCAATATGGTCGTAAACAGGTCGGCACTGCGATACAACAGCCGATTGAACTCCTGGATGGCTTTCGTCGAGGCGTCTACAGGATTCTCCTGTGTCACCTTCCCGCTCCAGAGCACGTTATCCGCGACGAATAGGCCGCCTTTGCGAAGCTTTGGAACGGCAAGCCGAAACGCACGGGGATAGTCTTCCTTATCCACGTCGCAAAAAATGATGTCGAACAATTGCGTCTGCTCCGAGAGAAGTTCCAGCGCGTCTCCAACTTTGATCGTGATCCGGTCCACCACACCTGCGCGCTCGAAATAGCCACGCGCCTCGTCGGCGTTCTTGCGATCGCCGTCCGTGTATATGACGCGTCCGCCATCGCCAACCGCGCGTGCCCACCAGATTGTCGAGTAGCCAATCGCTGAGCCCATCTCGAAAATGTTCTTGGCACCCGTGATCAATGCCAACTGATGAAGAATGCGGGCGACCGCGGGCCCAACAATTGGAATGTCTCGCTGGGCCGCGGCATTCTCTATCTCAACCAGGACTTCATCACGCGGCGGCAGCAATGAATAAAGATAGCCCTCAACCGGTTCAGCAGTGATGCCGTGCATCATCCAGCGCGGCTTGTCAGAAGTTTTTGCCATTTGTCTAGACACGTCCTCTGTTCGTAGAGACGTAGCTTGCTACGTCTTGGTACATCGAAATACATTTTCCAGCAAGACGTCGCAAGCAACGTCTCTACGCAAATCCGGGCTCGCGGAGCAGGACAGGCGAGCCGCCTGTCCCACGTAATTACGAAATTGTTTGTCCCGGTTTCATTTCCAGCACTTCAACACCTTTCACTAATTTGCTCAGTGCGCTCGGCCGCCCCGTGAGCACAGGGAATGTTCCAAAGTGCATGGGAATGACGGTTTCCGGTCTCAGCAGATTGCAGGCGTAAGCAGCTTCACGTGGGCTCATCGTGTAGTGATCCCCGATCGGCAGCATCGCGATCTGTGGAGCGTAGAGATCGCGAATGATCGCCATATCGCCAAAGACGTTGGTATCACCAGCGTGATACATCTTGACACCATTCTCAAATTCGATCACGTAGCCGCAAGCTTCCCCGCCATAAACAAACGTGTCGCCATCGAGGATTCCGCAGGAGTGATCAGCGTGCACCATTGTGACTTTGATGTCCTCCAGCTGCTGCGTTCCGCCTTTGTTCATCTCGGCTGTTTGCTCCACGCCCTTTTTACGTAGCCAGCCGCACAGTTCAGGAATTCCGACCACTCTGGGATTGTGCGCCCTGGCAATTTCGACGGCATCGCCAATGTGGTCACCGTGTCCATGAGTGACCAGCATCAGATCCACTTTTTTTATGTCTTTTTCGTTTTCCGGACACATCGGATTGCCCATGACCCAGGGATCAACAATGATGACGGTTCCTTTCGGTGTTTGGAGACGAAATGTGGCGTGT
>QHZR01000403.1 GCA_003224755.1 Acidobacteriota bacterium | reverse complement strand
ATGAAAGCAATATCGATCCTGTCGATCGGTGCGCTGGCAGCGATCGTCGCGGGTTGTTTAAACACTGAGCACGGTGCCTCAGCCACAGGAGAGCGATATCCGTGGAAGAGAAATATTGTGACAACTGTCTTTTGGATCGGCGAGAAGCCGAGCGGAAACAATCCGGTGCCGAACCGCAGGAGCTCGTGGGACAAAGATTGGAGCAGAAGTTATGGCGGATTGGACGATCCAAATCCCGCGCATCGCAGCAATTACATTCCGGTAAAGTTCACGCCGCGACAGAATCCGTTTTATTGCGCCCTCCCATACAACGACAAGTCAGTCAATGGTCACCGGCCGGAAGCGCCCCGCGTCGTTCCGTGGTTCAAAGAAGCGTACCAAGGCCCCGGCGTTTCCACCTGCAAGGATCGATGGGTCGCGATTCGCAAAGGGAATCGAACGGTTTATGCGCAATGGGAAGACGCAGGACCTTTCCGCACCGATTATTGGCAATATGTCTTTGGCAACGAACGTCCGAAATCCAATCTGAACAAAGGCGCGGGTCTCGATGTCTCTCCCGCTGTGCGTGACTATCTCGGATTAGGCGAAACGGATGTGACCGACTGGCGCTTCGTCGAGTTTAGCGAAGTATCGCACGGGCCGTGGTCGACGCTCGGAGAAAACAACACATTTGTGATTAGCGATCGCAAAACAGGCAGGGAATTGGCCGAGGCGTCAAAGCGCGCTGAAGGCGGTGCGATTGCGCGATAAGCTTCGCGAGGAGAAGCCATCTATTTCTGCTTCGCCTCGCCCGTGAGAGCCTCGTTCAAACTTGCGGGATAGGCATCGGTCCGAAGAATATCCGCAGCACCTTTTCCCTCCCAATCACGCGCACCAGTTCGTGCATCGTGCAGTACATCACAATCAGCACGAGCAGAATGATCTGGATAGCCCAGAAATGCGGCCACACGATTTTCGCCAGTAGCTCCTTGTTGCCGGCCACAAGGCCGCCAGCCATGCTGGAAGGACAAACAGGACGCCGCCGAGCAGCGTGACTTTAAGGAAGGAGAGTAGGTGCTTCATGGCGCATTTTCTACGCGGGGCTTCCTGAGTAGCGCATGACGCACGACGAAAAGAAAAAGCCGGGGCGACATCCCTTCTCTTTCTGGTCTATCCGCAGCCAGCCAGCCAATAATCCCTAACGCACCGGCGGCAAGCACTAATAATCCAAACCAAAGCGAGATGCCGGCCAGTACTTCAACCGGATTTTGAAAAATGTAAATGCTCAGGATGATCAGTAAAATCCCCTGAAACAATACTACCCACCATTTTCTGAATAACAGTTGTAACATAATTGTTGGTTTTGGTTGCTAAAAGAGCTTTTGCCAGGTTCGTGGTTGTCTTGGAGATGCTCCCGTCGGCAGAAAAGAATTCCGCGCAGGAACTTTGCCAGTTTTCGTCAGCTCTGCATATAAGACCTTGGTCCAATAGGAAATCCCGGCTTATATCTGCTATTCTCACTGACGAACAAAGGAGAATTATATGGAAAATCCACGCAAAAGAACGACTGTAGCCACGGCAGCTGGCGGCGATGGGCTGCACGTGTTTGATCATCAGCAGCAGCAAGCGTATGCCTTGAACACGACGTCGGCCCTAGTGTGGCAGCATTGTGACGGCCAGACCACGCCCGAGCAGTTGATGGAGCTGCTGCGGCAGAACTTCAACGTGCCGCGCGTCCAGGCAGAACAATTGACCTGGCTGGCGCTGGATGAACTGGGCAAGGCCAACTTACTGGAGGCGGAGGTAGCGCGCCCACGCCCACTGTCCTCAAAGCTCACGCGCCGGCAGATGTTGACGACCTTTGCTACGGCGGGGGTTGCGCTCGCCGTCGTGCCGATGGTCGCGCTGGTGACGGCGCAGGCGAGGGCCGAGCCTCTTCCCACCACCCCTAATGAGGAGCCAATGACATATTTCTTAAAGGTAACGGACTTTATACACAGTCTTATCGAAATTCCCGCGACTCCAATCAAATTCAAACCCCCTCCGCCTCATATCGTTAATAGTACGACTGATTCAAAATATTTTGCAGGAATCGTAAATATTTATATTCCAGGCGATGATCAGAACAGTGTTGGTCGTTGTTCGGCATCTTTTTTATGCTTCAAAAATGATCAAAGATTTTACACAGACATATCAAACTTTATATCGGTCGATAATGGATTGATAGTATCGTGGTTCACACCAACGACTCTAATTAACTTGGCGCTAGATAGCATAATTCACTCAATGGTAACTGAATGTATAGTTGTGGCTTCGACAAAAATAGGTGTAAATCCATTTTTTGGGGAAACATTTGATTTGGTGGTATCCTCACAAATGTCTGGGCAACAAGTTCAGTTTGATTTTACCAACATTCCCTGAGCGTAGGCAACATTAGCACGCTCCGGAAGCGTTCGCGCCCCTCGTGGGCTCCCATGACATAATCTCCCAAACTCAGACACCGGCCGCCCCAGAAGCCGTTGCCCAGCCGGTGATTGAGCCACTCGATGGACGGGTCGTAGCCCTTGGCCGTCGCGACCAAAGCAGGAGTTCCTCACCAGAGAGGAATTTTTGAACAGGAGGTAACAGAGGAAACAGAGTTTTCCTTCCGTCTCCGTTTTCTCGGATTGCTCTTGCTGAATTTGATTCATCGGTTCGCGCTGGGAAGAATAAGGCGATGCACACCGTCGATCAGTTTCATCTCATGGAAGTTGATGAGCAACCCGATCGGGATATCCAGCAGCTTCATGTAGCTCAGCAGTTGGGCCTGGTGAATGGTAGAATTTTCGTCACAGCTTTTGCTTCCACCAGAACGCAACCGTCCACCAGCATATCAAACCGTAGTGGTTCTTCGCGCGCAAATCCCTTGTAGGTGACCACAACGACCTTCTGGCTCAGGCATGCCAACCCGCGCAGTTCAAACTCCTTCGCCAGACACCATTCGTAGATGGATTCAATCAGGCCGGGGCCTTTGTCCCGATGAACCTTTCAGTCAGGCTGGATGCCTTTTCGAACAAGGGATGCGTATTTTTTGAACAGGAGGTAACAGAGGAAACAGAGTTTTTCTTTTCCGTCTCCGTTCGCTCCGTTTCCTCCTGTTGAATCTTGGGGGTCATTTGTTCTCGAAGGCGAAGATCGCCTTCCAATCGTTCTTCATGCTGATGACTGTCCAGCCATTCTTCTTCGCCTCGGCCATGAGCGCGTCATTTGAAGGGTGCTGATGTGCGATTCGGTGGTGCGGCT
>QHZR01000017.1 GCA_003224755.1 Acidobacteriota bacterium | reverse complement strand
CGTTTGAGCAGGCCGATTTCTTCTGGCCGGATTCTCTAGCCGTGCGCACCGCAAGCGACCCCCTCAGTATTGTGAACGAAGTGCGCCGGCAAGTGTCGCAGGTAGATAAAGACCAGCCAGTCGCAAACGTCCAAACCATGAGCGATCTAGTTGATTCGAGCATCGCGCAACCGCGAATGAACACCTTGTTGTTGGGCGGATTTGCCGGCATCGCGCTGCTGCTGGCGGCGCTCGGAATTTATGCGGTGCTCTCGTTTGCGGTAACACAGAGGACACGGGAAATCGGCGTCCGTATCGCGCTCGGTGCGCGATTCGGCGATGTGCTCAGCATGGTGCTGGCGAGCGGCTCGCGACTGTTCGCAGCAGGAGCGGCGATTGGACTGCTGGCAGCAGTTTTTTTGTCTCGCTTGATGTCGCATCTGCTGTTCGAGGTTAGTCCGGGAGATATCGTCTCCTATGCATCAGTTGTCATTGTTTTCGGAGTGATCGCGTTGTTGGCGTGCTACATCCCAGCCCGCCGTGCCGCCAAGGTTGATCCCATGGTGGCGCTGCGGGACGAGTGAGGTACGCGACGGAAAGATCCTTTTGGAGGAACATGATTCAACTCAAGAATCTTGAACGCAGTTACAAAACGCCCGCGGGGCAATTTTTTGTGCTCCGGCGAGTCAACCTCGAGATTCGCGAAGGCGAGTTCATCACCATTATGGGGCCGTCCGGCGCTGGCAAGTCCTCCTTATTAAATGTGCTCGCGCTTCTCGATGACGCTTGGCAGGGTGAATACTGGTTTCGCGATCAGGCCGTGCATGAGATGAAGCGCAAGCAGCGGGCGGAACTCGCCAAGCGCAATATCGGCATGGTGTTTCAGAGCTATCACTTGCTCGACGATCTCACGGTCCGCGAAAACATTGATCTGCCACTCTCATATACAGACATTCCCCACCAACAACGGCAGGGCATGGTGGCCGACACGCTTGACCGTTTTCAGATTGTCGCCAAGAAAGACCTATTTCCCAGCCAGCTCTCCGGCGGACAGCAGCAACTCGTGGGAGTTGCGCGCGCGGTCATCCATAGACCCGCACTCCTGCTGGCGGACGAACCTACCGGGAACCTGCATTCCTCTCAGGCGAAGGAGATCATGGAGCTCTTTCGCGAACTGAATCAGCAGGGGACAACGATCGTCCAGGTGACTCACTCGGAAGTCAATGCCGAGTACGGCTCGCGCACGATTCAGTTACGTGACGGTTGGGTGGTGAGCGATACAGCGAATCCTGACCTTCAGCCGTATGAGGCGGTGAAGCAATGAGGGAGCGCGGCGGTAACGAATTCGTCGGGCACCGTGTCCCGGAGGGACAGTCGCCAATAGCCCGGCGTTTTCAACGCCGGGGAAAAAACGTGCTGCGCCCAGTCCCGTTAGGGACGGCTGAAGGGTCAGCCGTGCCTCCAGCACTTCGTCGTCATGCTTCCAACCCGGCGCTGGAAGCGCCGGGCTATTGGCGACTGTCCCTCCGGGACACTTGGTCTCGGTACATATTCGCGCTCTGTTTCCTTATTGTCCTCACTGCAACATCCGCAGCTCAGACGAACGCGGGTGTGTCCTTCGAGATGCCGAAGTCGCACAACCCAATCAGTGCGTATTCGCCGAGCCAGGCGCCCGAACCTCAGCTCACGAACTCATCCCGTCTGAATCAGCTCATTCGCGATGGAAAGCTATATTTGTCTCTTAAAGATGCGATTCAGCTCGCGTTAGAAAATAATCTCGACATCGCGATTGCACGCTACAATCTGCCGATCGCGGATATGGACATTCTGCGTACGAAAGCTGGCGGAGTTTTTCGAGGCGTGAATGCGGGAGTAGTACAAGGCACTCCCGGCGGAGGCGTCGGTGGATTCGGGACTGGCGCGCCCGGTGCCGGCGCAGGGGGTACAACTGCGGGTGCGGGCGGCGCTGGGGCGGGCGCTTCGGGCCTGGTGCAGTCCACCTTGGGCGTCGGCACGGCGGTGCCTTCGTATGACCCTGCCATCATTGCCTCGGTGGGAGCGGAGCATCAAACAACACCTCTCGCTAATCTGCGGATTTACGGGGTCCCATTGCTGCAACTCAACACGGGCCAGGCTAATTTCGGCTTTGCCCAAGCTTTTGCGACCGGCACGAGCGTTTCGTTTGAGTTCAACAACAACCGCCAGACCACGAACAGCCCGTATTTCAATCTTTCTCCAGCCCTCGGATCGATGTACCGGTTCTCATTCCAACAGCAATTGCTCTCTGGATTCGGCTTTGGTCCAAATCTTCGTTATTTACGGATAGCAAAGAACAACAAGCACATTTCGGATATTGCCTTCAAAGATCAAGTGATGGCGACGGTCACTCAGATCGAGAACATTTATTGGGATTTGGTGAATGCCTACGAACAGTCGCAAGTGAACGAGCAGTCCTTGGCGTTCGCACAGCAGTCGCTCGATAACGCCAAGAAGCAGTTTCAGCTACAGAGCATTCCGGCAATGGATGTCATGCGGGCCGAAGCCGAGGTTTCAAAGCGCGATCAGGATTTGACGGTAGCGCGCACAAGCCTGCAGTTGCAAGAGCTACTGATGAAGAACGCGCTCACGAAGAGTCTGGATGATCCAGTGCTTGAGTCGGTCAGCGTCGTACCGACGGACACGCTTCAGTCCTCGCAAGTTGCGCCTCCGGGTGAGAACGTGCAGGATCTCATCCAGCAGGCCCTGCACGATCGCCCAGAGCTTTTCGAGTCTGACGTCGACCTGGCCAATCGCCAAATCAGCCGCAAGGCTGCAAGGAACGCGCTGCTGCCCTCGCTCTCGCTCGTCGCGTTTTACGGAGGATCGGGATTGGCTGGCCCGCTAAATCCGGTTTACAACATTCCCGGAGTTCCCAACAGCTCAAGCGTCCCTACTGATTTCAGTGGGGCGCTGGGGAATGCGTTCAACAACACAGCGCCCGATTATTACGTCGGATTCAACCTGAATATTCCCATCCGAAACCGCGTAGCTAAGGCTGATCAGTACCGGTCCGAACTCGAATACAGGCAAGCTGAACTGCGGCGCGAAGAGCTGCGAAAACAAATCAGGATTGAGGTCCGTAATGCGCAATACGCACTCGAACAGACCACGGCGCGGGTGGAGGCGGCTCGTAAAGCCCGCGATCTGGCGCAGCGTACCTTTGAGATCACCCAAAAAGAGCAGACGCTCGGCGCAGGTTCAACTTACCAGACGATGAGTGCGCAGCGTGATCTCGCCCTCGCTGAACTGGACCTGGTGACCGCGAGGACGGTTTACGAAAAAGCGAAGGTCGAGGTAGATCGTGCGACCGGCGCGACTTTGGAACATAATGGAATCGCAATTCAGGACGCAATAAACGCAGCGATCGTCGCTCCGATGGCGGCCCCGGCACCATAATTATGCCAATCTCGGCCAAACCGCACGAAATAAGTATCCCTGCAGTCCTGACAAAAACGGGGACTGCGCCCCGGATCTTGGCCGCTGACGATCAGCAGCACCTCCTCGAAGCCATCGAACTGCTCCTGAAGCCGCAAGGGTACAAAGTAGATGTTGTTCGTTCGCCGGAACTGGCGCGCAATGCGCTCCTGAGCAAGCAATATGACGCAGTGTTGATCGATCTTAACTACACCCGAGACACTACGTCGGGGCGCGAAGGATTGGATCTGCTATCGGGAATCGTTATCCAGGACAGCACATTGCCTGTCATCGTCATGACAGCTTGGGGCAATGTGGAATTGGCAGTCGAAGCGATGCGGCGCGGCGCCCGCGACTTTATTCAGAAGCCTTGGGAAAATGAACGCCTCCTTTCGATTCTGCGGACGCAGGTTGAGCTGCATCGGGCTTTGCAGCAGGCAGAGCGGCTCGCTGCGGAAAACCGTCTGCTTAACGCGCAGGGCCGGCCGGAGTTCATCGCAACCGCGCCGAGCATGATTCCGGTACTGGAAACGATCGCACGTATCGCGCCCTCCGACGCCAATGTCCTGATTAGCGGAGAGCACGGAACCGGCAAAGAGGTCGTCGCCCGCACGATCCACACTCTTTCTCTCCGCAAAGATAAGCCTTTGATTGCCGTGAATACTGGTGGTCTCGCCGAAGGAGTTTTCGAGAGCGAATTATTCGGTCACGTAAAGGGCGCGTTCACAGATGCGCGAACAGACCGCATCGGGCGCTTTGAATTGGCCGACCACGGGACAATCTTCCTGGACGAGATCGGGAATGTTCCTCTCAGGCAACAAGCAAAGCTTCTACGGGTTATCGAGTCGGGAGAAATGGAACGCGTGGGTTCTTCACGCAGCAAAAAGATTGATGTGCGCCTGATCTCTGCGACCAATGCTGACCTTAAGATCGCTTGCGAAACCGGACAATTTCGCGAAGACCTGTTGTTCCGCCTCAATACGGTTGAAATTCATTTGCCCGCATTGCGTGAGCGAAAGGAGGACGTCCCGGCTCTGGCCGTGCATTTTTTGTCACAGTACGCTTCGCGCTACCGCCGTCCAGTGAAGGGGATCGAGTCCACAGCACTGCAGTCACTTCTTCAATACGCTTGGCCTGGTAACGTTCGCGAATTGGAGCACACGATGGAGCGGGCCGTGCTAATGTGCCGCGCCGAGCAAATCCAGACCGGGGATCTCGGTCTCGGTTCGCAGAGAGGACAATCACAGAATCTCGAAGAATTGAGTCTAGAGGCGGTTGAAAGTATCCTGATCCGCAAGGCGCTGCAGCGCTTTCAGGGCAACGTGAGCCAGGCGGCAGAAGCTCTCGGCCTGAGCCGTGGGGCTCTGTATCGGCGGATGGAAAAGTATGGGCTCTAGCCCAACGGTCGACAAGCCTTCGACAGTAAAGAGACGAAAACGGCAGCGAGCGCCCTTTGAGCGTCGTGTAACCCGATTGTCAATCCTGTTAGTGGCACCGGCCCTTCTGGTAAGCGGCATCGTGATCTGGCTGCAGCCATGGTCGGTTCAATCAAAACTGATGATTTTGGGTGCTGAGTCATTTGCTTGCTTGCTTATTGGCGCGGCGCTCCATGATCACATTGTTCGCCCCCTGCAGACGCTGGCGAACGTGGTCGGCGCCTTGCGCGAGGAGGATTACTCGTTCCGGGCACGATTGGCGGTTCCTAATGATGCGCTGGGGGAACTTTCACTCGAAGTCAACGCTCTTGCTGACTTGCTTGCGAAGCATCGCACCGGCGCTATGGAAGCAACAGCACTACTGCAGCGCGTGGTCGAAGAGGTGGATATACCTATCTTTGCATTTGACCCGGCAAACAGGCTCCGACTTGTAAACTCCGCCGGGGAAAAGCTCCTTCATCTACATGCAGCTCAATTGATTGGTGAGTCCTGTTCTGAGTTGGGGCTAGAAAGTTGTCTGTCATGTGAAAACGAGTCTCTGGTTGAACTGCATTTCGGAACGGATGCCCGCTGGTTCGTCCGGCGAAGCTCCTTTCGCCAGCAGGGAGTGCCACATACTTTAGTCGTACTATCCGACGTGAGCCGCGCGTTACGCGAAGAGGAGCGGCGGGCCTGGCAACGGTTGATTCGCGTATTAGGGCACGAGTTGAATAATTCTCTTGCTCCGATCAAATCCATCGCGGGCAGCCTCCATGCACGACTGATGGGAAGCGGAATTAGAAGCGAAGAACAGCAGGACTTTCAACGGGGCCTAAGCATCATCGAAAGCCGGGCAGCTTCACTGAATCGTTTCCTGCAAGGCTATCGGCAGTTGGCGCAAATGCCCCCGCCAGTCTTGCAACAGTGCTCCATCGCTGTACTAGCGAAACGTGTGGCTGGGCTAGAAACGCGAGTCCCTGTCGCCATTACTCCCGGATCCGAAATCGATTTCCTGGCGGACCCGGATCAACTGGAGCAAATGCTTATCAACCTGTTGCGCAACGCCGCGGATGCCGTTCTTCAGGCGCAGGAGGAGGGAAACAATTCCAATGGATCGAAGCGTTCGGATGGCGAGCAGCACGTCGCATTTTCCTGGAAGGCAAGCGGCGAGGATTTGATCATCTCAATCGAAGATACCGGGCCGGGGCTCATGAACCCCAGCAACGCTTTCGTCCCGTTCTATACAACAAAGCCAACCGGCAGCGGCATTGGCCTTGTGCTCTCGCGTCAGATTGCAGAGGCCCATGGTGGAACTCTCGAATTGGGGAACCGTCTGGATCGGCAAGGCTGTATCGTTAAGATCACGCTACCGGTGAAGGCGCATCAAACTTCTGACGAGACGTTTGGCGTAAAGTGAACGTTGAGAAACTGCTGGATCGTTCCGAACGGCGTCTGATGCAGTTCCTTACTGCTTTCCAACAAACGGAAATGCACACCAAACTCCCGGTGCAATGACTCGGCATCGTAACAAACCACATCAGACCGCTGCATTTGATTGGTCCCTCCGGCCCGAAGGCGTGACCTCCCGGCTTCACTGCGCGTGCGGCTTGGCGCACATACGCCACGCGGTCGTTGGGTGCCGTAAGGAAATGAAACACGGCACCGTCGTGCCATACGTCGTAAGCAGACTGAGCGAGTTCTGCCTTTGTGATGTCAGCAACAAGCCAATGAACACGTTCCGACGCTTTCCCCAGTCGTGTCTTATTGGCCTCTATCGCGGTTTGAGAAACATCCAGAACCGTCACATTCTCATGCTCGTGTGACAGCAGGTCATCAACTAATGTCGATTCCCCTCCGCCCACGTCAATGATTGCAGAATCTCTGGAAGCCACTCGCTCAATCAGCGAAAGCGAAGTCTCAAGGTGACGATACCAACTGACCGCATTTGGCGCTTTCTCACCGTAGATTTTTTCCCAATGCGTCCGTGGGTCCATCGTCGCCTACTCGAGTGGTCACGAGTGCCTTCACAGACGCGTCAACTGACCAGGCAAGACCTTGCGAATAGCCCATCATGGTCTCGATATAGCAGCCACACAGGCTAATCTCGTCGATTGACGTATGCTGAGGCGAGCCTGCGGAAAGATGCAATTCGACTGGAATCTTAACTTTCACACGAGGGTATTGGCGTCGTTCCTGTGGTGCGTCCATCGGTTAGCACCTCGAAAGGCTCGGACGCTGCGCAAATCGTGCAAATGGACCGATAACCGGATTCATCGGAGCCTATGTGTCTTGAACCAAACCGTCTCGCGTTTCTCACCGATCTGCTCGTGGTCCAGCGCGGCCCGTTCTCCGGCAACATTCAGCGGACTACTTCGCTGCGGGCGTGTAAGTACCCATGCAGTCGAACGACGTGGACCCGTCGGCATTACCTTTTGCAGTACAAGTACCACTGGCTTTCCCGCCCTTCATCTTTCCGCCACCTTCCGTCATGGACCACTTGTTGCTCCCGGACTCGAAAGCACCGTTCTTTGATGTGCCCGTGAATTCGTACCTGTAGTAGTTCTTGTCTCCGTTCTCCATGCTTTCGACGAATTCGCCGTGACCGGTTGTCTTGTCGCCTTTGACATCGAGAAACTCGGTTCCAGTTCCCGACTTGATTTTCACGCCGGCGATTTCGCCCTTGATCGCGGTACAGTCAATCTGGTCGATGGCGTAAGCATGGCCTGGCTTGTCACCGACGTTGATGGTGTGCTGTACCGCCGGTTTATCGCACTTCCACTGGACGTTTGATTTTCCTTGCGCCAAAGCAATACCCGACACTACACACAAACCGCACAGGAACAGGCAGAATCTCTTCATTCCTTCCTCCTCGTAACTTGAAATCGATGCGCTTTGGCCCTGGGGCCTGTGGGCCAAAATGCCCGCAATCAGTGCGGGCTACTTCGCGGACGAATCCTACACTCAGCAAGCCGAACGTGCAAGAAATGTAGTAATCGGCCCTAGCAGACGATTTTCGAACTTTTCTGCAAAACGGCGCGATTTTTAACTATCGCTTTCAGCAGCTTAGGTCCGAATTGGGCGAATGAACTGTAGCAGACTGCTTAACTTCCTGTCTAGCGACCACAAGGAAACTAAGTCTAATAGAGCGCCGCTATTCGTCCTGCGCGCGTCGCCAGCTCTCGACGCAAAGCTGCTGGTGACAGTACCTCAATGTCGCTGTCGAAACCAAGCAGCAAGCCTGCTGCGTGCTGTACACTCTCGATCCAGATGGTCGCGATGCGCCAGCCTTGGGCATCGGGCGTGGCGGCGCGGATGACCTCGGCTGCATCTGCGCCTAGTCGACCGAGTCGCGACAATGCCGATTCGTAAATGCGGATCGTGGCACGGTCGCGTCGCAAGCTGGCCTCAAAGCGCACGACCTCCTGCTGCCAGATGCGGGCCAAATTGAAATTGCGGCGCTGGACTTTGCGTTTTTCAAGAATTCGAATGGTGTGAATGCCCTCGACCCGATAGATGGCATACCGGTTGCGATTGCGCGCCACCATGTACCATATGCCTGCTTTCAGCACCAAGCCAACCGGTTCGATAACACGAACTTTCCTGCCGTGCCAGCTTTCGTAATCAATTGCCACGGCTTGGTCCGCCAATACGGCAGAAGCCAACGCTTTCAAGCAGGCGGGCGTGGGGGGACGCTGGTACCACTCAGCCGGATCCAGATGAAAACGCTCGCTGGCACGTACCGCGCGCTCGCGCTCGAACGCGGGCAGAGCCGCGAACACTTTCAGACGTGCCGCCTCCGCAGCTCCCGCGAACCCCAAGGCGGACGCCGCGATACCAATCTGCGCAAACGGTAGGGCTTCCGCCTCTTCGACGGAGAGGCCGGTCAGCTTGGTCTGGTACCCGCCCATCAGCCTGAGCCCGCCGGAACGGCCGCGATCGGTAACAATCGGCACTCCCGATCGTTCCAGCGCCTCAATGTCGCGATAGATGGTGCGTTCCGAAACCTTGAGCTGTTCCGCCAGATAGCCCGCCGTGATTCGGGTGCGAAGCTGGAGCATCATCAGGATCGACAGAAGGCGGTCCGCCCGCATCTAGAAATTATCTGCGAAAACATGACAGAAGATGTCAAGTTTTATCCGTTATCGTGCGGTCATGAAGGACGCGATGCAGATCTCCACACGCACAGAGCCGGTGACGCGCCGCTCGTTTCTTGCGGGCGCAGCGGTCCTATCATTCGAACTCACCGCGCCAACGCTAGCCGTCATGGGAGACACTGCCGAAGACACCGTATTCGAGATGCGTCAATACACGCTTTACGGGGGCAGGCGCGACACCCTGATTTCTTTGTTTGAGAAGAACTTCATCGAATCGCAAGATGCTGTGGGTGCACACGTCATCGGAACTTTCCGCGATCTCGACGATCCCGACCGTTTCGTCTGGCTCCGAGGTTTCCGCGACACACAGGCGCGGCCGCAAGCCCTCGAAGCTTTTTACGGCAGCAGCCCGGCATGGCTGACCCACAAAAAGGAAGCCAACGCCACTATGCTCGATTCGGACAACGTCCTGCTGCTCCGTCCGATGTCGTCTCCGCCAAGCTTCCGTAGCAGCGCGCCGATGCCGGGTTCGCGTGTTCTGTATGGCGTGACGATCTACTACCTCGACGGCGTGGACGAGGCGCAGTTCGCAGCCTTCTTCGACCAGGCCCTCCTGCCGCGCATGATTGCCTTGGGGGCGCATCCCATCGCAATATTGACGACGAACGAAATGCCCAATAACTTCCCCCGGCTTGCCATCCGGGAGCACGACCGTGTCTTTCTCTGGATGGCTCGCTGGCCCAGCGAGGAGAATTATGCCTCGTTCGCGGCGCAGATGCGGGCTTGGAGCGGTTGGCGGGACAAAGCTCCGGAAGCGGTACTTCCCGCGTTAATGCGCAAACCGGAACAGTTGCGACTAAGGCCGACTACCCGCTCGCCGCTGCAGTGAGGAACCCATGCGATTCTGCCCCCTTTGCTACTTTGTGTTTGTTCTGTTGTTCGTACTCGTTGCCGTGGCCGCATCGACGCCCATGAATGAAGCACAACCATCCGAACCTAAAGCTCAGGCGGGCGGCGTCTCGTCGGAACATGATTTCGATTTCCTGGTGGGAAGCTGGACGGTACAACACCGCCGGTTGAAGCACCGCCTGGTGCACGGCGGCGAATGGGAGACATTCTCTGGCACGTGTCGAACCTCGCCAGTGCTGGGCGGCCAGGGCGATGTTGACGATAACGTTCTGCAAGCTCCGGCAGGAACCTACAGAGCGGTCACGTTGCGCTCCTTTGATCCGCGGATGAAGTCGTGGTCGATTTGGTGGCTCGATAGCCGGCATCCCCATGAACTCGACCCGCCGGTGATGGGTGGATTTCGCAACGGAGTCGGCACATTCTTGGCCAACGACACTTTGAACGGCCGGCCAATCGTTGTGCGCTACATCTGGTCAGACATCACACCTAATTCGGCAAAATGGCAACAGGCCTTCTCCGACGACGCCGGAAAGACATGGGAAACCAACTGGATTATGCAGTTCCACCGCCTTATTCCAGCACAGCGATGATCGGTTCTGGCGGGATGACGGGCCAACCGGCAGTAATCATTCTGCATGAAGGAACGAAGACTAGCCGCCCTAGAGTTTGCTGATTAAATGGCAGAGTCACGCTTCGCACTTCCGCAAATGGACAGTCACTTTTTTCCTCTTCGAGCACACAGAGCAGGTAGCCAGAAGCCAAGAACTTGCGGATGAATTGCTTACGCCGGGTCCCTTCACCGCAATGTCACCGCAATAGTACCGCAATCACACGTCAATGGGTAAAGAGAGGAGCCTGGGATGGCTTGCTCCGACTGCTCTTTGGCGCCAGCGAGCCTCCCGTCAGCAGAGAGCGAAACGTAATGGAGAGAGGCGAGCAATTGCTTCGCACCGGGAGGCTCAGGGCTTCGCACAGGAAATCGCTTCGCAAACCGAAGTACACAGCTCGATTACACTCGCAAAACTCCCGCACCAGGAACAACAGGAGATCATGGTTTGAAACCAGGTACAAGACGTGACCGAACTCGGTAGCAGCCTCAACTCTCTTCTGAATTGTGACGTAGTGGCAGCGATTGATTCGGGTATTAGGACACGAGTTGAATAATTCTCTGGCTCCGATTAAATCCATCGCGGGCAGCCTTCATGCACGACTCACGGGTAGCGGGATTAGAAACGAAGAACAGCAGGACTTCCGAACGGGGGGCTCAGCATCATCGAAAGCCGCGCAGCTTCGCTCAACCGTTTCTTGCAAGGCTATCGCCAACTGTCGCAGATGCCCCCTCCGGCTTTACGAAGGTGTTCGATCGCACCAATTGCGAAACGTGTCGCCGCGCTAGAAACGCGAGCCCCGTTGCCGTAATTCCCGGCCCGGAAATAGACTTTCCGGCCGACCCAGACCAACTAGAGCAGATGCTCAATCTCATCCGCAATGCTGCGGACGCCGTTCTTCAGGTGCAGGAGGTAGAAAGGCATTCAAATGGATCGAAGAGCTCGGATACCGACCAGCAGATCGTGTTCTCCTGGAAATCGACTGCCGAGCGTGATCATCTCGATCCAAGACAATGGACCGGGCCTGATGAATCCCGCCAATGCTTTCGTCCCGTTCTATACGACGAAGCCAGCGGGAAGCGGCATGGGACTTGTGCTGTCGCGCCAAATTGCAGAAGCACATGGAGGGTCGTTGGAACTGGAGAACCGTCCCGATCGCCAAGGCTGCCTTGTGAGAATCACCCTACCGATTGGAGGTGTCTCAACTCTATGACCTGACGTTGTGACCGCGGTAGCGTGAAGCCGGTGCATGACTTGGGGGATGCTTCCCAAGAGACAGTCGCGATGGCCCTAGAAGATAGGCCTAGAAATAGGCGTGATGTCGCGAATCAAGGATTTGACAGTTGCTATGAACGTCTGTTCCTATGATGCAGCCTGTCGCAAGGGGCGATACCTTGAACGGCGCGCCCGGCGCGAGCTTGCCAAGACAGGAATAAGCCGTTCATCCTGGAGATTCTATGAAGTGGTCCGCACTCACTCTGTTTCTACTCGCCTCTTTTGCGTCTGCTTCCACTTCCAATGGAATTGTCACGATCACTGCTCCGGCCAATGGCAGCTCGGTCGCGACTCCTGTGACCGTCACGGCCAATGCGGTTACCCCTCCAACGTGTCCGGCGGGAATCTCCGCCATGGGAATTTATCCGACTGCCGGCAATCTGCTGTACAAGGTATCTGCCAACAGTTTCAGCCGGTCGTTCATTCTGAATCCCGGCAAGTACCCCACTTTCATTGTTAAGGAATGGGATAAATGTGGAGGCAGTTCCAAAGTTTCTATCAGTATTACAGTGACAGGATCGCTGCCCACGCCCCCTGCTGTGACTACTTGGGGCTACGGCTCTCAGCGCAACAATGTGAACGCGACGGAGTACATATTGACTCCGACCAACGTCCGTCTCGCGACCTTCAAAAAGATGTTTTCGTACTCGGTTGACGGCTATGTCTATGGACAACCATTATTTGTACCCCAGCTGAAGGTGAATGGGGCCACCCACAACGTTGTCTATGTGGCAACCGAGAACAACAGCGTGTTCGCCTTCGATGCAGATGGTGGCGGACAATTGTGGAAAAAGAGCTTCGGCTCAGCGATACCATGCGGCAACATTCATGGTTGCGGTGTAGCCCCGGTCGTCGGCATTACGCCAACTCCCGTCATTGATTCGACACTTGGAAACATCTATGTCGCCAGTCGCCAATTCAACTCCAGCACCGGAGTTTACTCGCATAGCCTTCATTCGCTTAATCTCCTCACGGGGGCTGAGAACCCTGGGAGTCCTGTGACTATTACTGGAAGCGTTGCGGGAACTGGATATGACGCAGTAAACGGCATGGTCACCTTCAACCCACAAACCGCCAGCGGCCGCCCGGCCCTGCTCGAAATGAACGGCACGATCTACGCTGCCTACGCTTCCTACGGTGATGCCGATCCATATCACGGATGGATTTTCGGATATTCCGCGAGCAATTTGGCGCAGACAGCCGTCTTTAACCTCACTCCAAACGGACAACACGGCGGGATTTGGGGCGGTCCTTTAGCGTCAGATGGAACTTTCGTATATGCGGCGACGGGCAACGGTACTTGGGACGGCGGTCCGGACTGGGGCAACTCGTATCTAAAGTTGTCGCCGGTCAGCGGCACTCTTTCGGAAGCGGATTTTTTTACCCCCTTCAATGCATCCGTCCTCGATGCGAATGACCGGGACCTCGGTTCGGCGCTGGCAACTCTGTTGCCGACATTTGGATCCAGTCCATTCCCCCACATAATGATTGGAGCCGGGAAAGAGGGGCGCATCTATGTGGTCAACCGCGACAACATGGGGCACTTCAATTCCGCTTGCGACTGCCAAATTGTGCAATCGATACCGAATGCCGTGGGCGTGGCGTTAAATACCAGCGATTTGCAGCGTAATTTCAGTACCCCGCCGTACTGGAACGGGAACGTTTATTTTTCCGGAACCAATGATTCGATAAAACGGTTTCGCTTGAATACACTCACCAGCAAACTGACCACAACACCCGCTGACCTTTCACCCACTACCTACGCCTTTCCCGGCAGTAATCCGGTCGTGTCGGGCAACGGAAATGGCAGCGGTATCGTATGGGCAGTAGAAAAAGGTGCGAGCGTTCTCCACGCCTATGATGCGACTAAGCTTTCAACGGAGTTGTACAACACCAACCAGAACGCTACGCGTGATGCCTTGGCGGGTGCGATAAAGTTCGCGCCGCCGCTGGTGATCAATGGGAAGGTGTATATCGGGACGAAAGGCCATTTGGTCGTGTATGGAACTTTCTAGCAAACCCGCGTCTTACACTTGCGCCGAGCTCGCTCTTTATTGAAGGATTTTAGCCTCTGAACGGCGCGGGTCTTCGCCAAAGCGTGAACTTTAGATTATCTACCCACACGTAACAGGCATCGCCCCGTCGATTTCCATTCATCTGGAAATGAACGCCGAAACTGTAGGCATCTTCCTTGGTGATTGGGTCGAACGACTTGTTGATCTCGTGTGTCTCACCGTTGAGGGTAAGAGAGCGAAACACGGCTTTCCCTTTGCTAATTTATGTTTGGACCGTCAGGTGGTCCCAGCTGTCGCGCGCTGGCCGCTTACAAGGAATGTCTGTCGCTGACCAATGCCTGCCGGCTGTGTTCCAGACGCTGAAAACGCCTTTGTTGTAGGAGCACTGCACGGAGAATTTGTACCAGTTTGTGCCCACGTGCTTGTTGGACGAGAATTCAACTCCTTGAGAAAGCGAAGGATCACTTAGCCGGCACTGCACCTCGAGTGTAAAGTGAGTGGCGGTTCTGCTCTTTCCCAGCTTGATCGGCCATAAGCAATCGTCGAACTGACCGGTCGGACGAAGAGAGAACCTTGCTGAATTTCCATCCACCGATGGTGAGGACGTGAGTTCCGGCCTCTCGCTGCAAACTGGTGGCCTTGGTCCGGGGATGTGTACCAGCCCGACTTCTGCTCAATATGACTAACCGAAGAACCGCCTTCGGAAGCACTCACCTGAGCGTCTGGAGGTTCATCACTACTCCTGGATTCTGACTCCTGAGCGGTCAAGTTTGTAGCCGCGACCAGGAGAACAGTTGCTGCTAGGAATGTCTTTAGACAGTGAAACATCGTGAAACTCCGGCAAGCGTTATGGAAATATTCTAATGCGCAATCGACGCCGGATTCCGGAGCCTTAAGTTGGTAACGTGCTTCGGCAGCACTCTTGCAGAGAAAGTATCTACAGGAAGTTTACATAATCGGGCATCTTCCACGCAGCCGGCGCCCAGTTGGGCGCCGCACTTCGTCCCGATCTTCACCAATACGTGTACTTGAGATTGTCCAGCCACGTGTAGTAGGAGTCGCCCGATCGATTTCCATTCATCTGAAAATGGACGCCGAAACTGTAGGAGCTTACGCCTTTTTTGGGGTAGAACGATTTGTTGATCGTGTAGGTCACGCCGTTATGCGTGAGCGACTGAAACACAGCCTTTCCATTTGTGATTTCCGTCTGGACGATCACGTGCTCCCAAGTGTTGCTGGCCGGTCGCCTGCAAGGAATACTTGTTTTCACCCACTTTGACCCCGCCGTGTCCCAAACGCTGAACACCCCTTTATAGTAGGAGCACTGAACGGAGAATTTGTACCATTTTGTACCCATGTGCTTGTTGGACGAGAATTCAACTCCCTGAGAAACCAATGGCTTGCTTAGCTGGAAGTATGTCTCGAGTTTGAAATGAGTAGCCGTGCTCTTTCCCAACTTGATCGGCCATAAACAGTTGTTGAACTGTCCAGTTGGATCGAGATAGAACCTGCCTGAAGTTCCATCCAGCGACGGTGACGACATGAGGTACGGTTTCGAACTGCAATTTGGGTTTCCCTGGTCCGGATACATGTACCAACCCGACTTCTCCTCAATGTGGCTAATCAAAGAAGTGCCTCCGGAGGTACTCGTTTGGATGGCTGCCGTTTCATCGCTAGGCCCCGATGATGAGGCGCTTGAGGTTGTAGCAGTGCTCATGGCCATCACTGGTGCGGAAACATCCACCGAACGCGAGGCGGTAAGCTGAAGCCCATCCGCTTGTACCGCATTGACGGTCAAAAGGTGATTGCCTGACGGCATCGAAACATAAAGATCGAGGGGTGTAACTGCATCGGGCTGCTGGTTTACTTCTACGTTATCAACTAAAACGCTGATCGACTCGATCGGCGCGGAGGGTGAAAAATTTGCCACGACGTGGACTGGCGAGCTTACAGTGGTGGCGCTCGGGGAAACGATGGTTACGTTTTGCGCGAAAGCGACGGTTGCTGCGAGTAGAAGTACAAACGGGGTGAGACTGCGTAAGAACCTCAGCACGAACAAATCCTCCACAACAGTTTTTTTCGTCTCGCACACTTCCAAGATGACGCGTGGTGCGAAATACATCAGATGGACGTGCTTAGTGGGCGCGGCGAAAGAGCAAATACTCTTGAACCCACCATAAACAGCCCTCAACTGGCGCGCAAGAATAACAAGTACATGGCCTGGTTACCAATGGCCTCTGTACCTCAGTTCCTGGAAAAAACGCAGACTTATCTTGCCGGACATTTGATTTCAAAGGGGGCCTATAATGCTCCTCTTCGGCTTTTCTGGAGGGCAACATCCCTCATGGTGCGCGAATATCCGGATCGTCCGCTGGTTGGAGTCGGAGCCGTCATTGTTGAGCACGACCGTGTGCTGCTGATCAAGCGCGGTAAGGCTCCATTATTGGGTGAGTGGTCGATCCCGGGTGGCCTGCTTGAGTTGGGCGAAACCATACGCCAAGGTGCGGAACGAGAAGCGTTGGAGGAAACCGGGCTTGTCGTCTGCGCAACTGAATTGCTGGGAGTGTTTGATCGGCTTGTCCCAGACGATGACAAACGCATGCGCTATCACTATTTGCTCGTTGACTTCCTCTGCGTAAACATTTCGGGAGAGCTGCAGGCATCAGGCGATGCCGCGGACGCACGCTGGTTTACACAGGAAGAAGTGAGTGGGCTAACGCTTCCAGAAGACACCGCCGCAGTGATAGGCAAAGCGTTTACGAAGCGGCAGAATTGACGGCACTGGCGCGAGCCTCGCGGACAATTCTGATGAACTGCTGCGCCGCTTCGGTGATCACCTTCATGTCGCCGGCCTTCAGTGCCGCGGTAGAGACCAATTCGCCACCTATACCGAGCGCGACCGCTCCGGCTTGAATAAATTCCGCAGCGGTGTTCAGGTTCACTCCCCCGGTTGGAATCATGGGAATCTGCGGCAACGGCGCTTTGAGGGCCTTGATATATTTGGGCCCGCCGACTGTCCCGCACGGAAATATCTTCACAAAATCACTACCAGCTCGCCATGCGGCGATGACTTCGGTTGGCGTCAGCGCACCGGACATCATCGGTTTGCCGAGGCTCTTTACGAGTTGGACCGTGGCTGAGTCGAATCCAGGGGCGACGATGAACTCTGCCCCTGTGTCAATACATCGCTGTGCCGTACCCGCATCGAGCACCGTTCCGGCGCCAATAAGCACCTCGGCACCCAGGCTCTTGACTAATTCTTTGATCAGCTCAATCGCACCGGGCACAGTCATGGTCACTTCGACAATCGGAATTCCGCCGGCGCATACCGCTTCTGCAGCTCGTCTCGCCTGCGCGGACGACGTTGCTCTTACGATCGGAACGATTCCGACTTCGACAATTCTCTTGCTGATCTCTTCGCGAGTCATTGATCTCTTTCCCCTCAACTTCAAAGCTTTTTGACCACAGAGAGCGCCGGGCTTCGCAGAGGACGCTACAGCGTCTTCTCTGCCATCTCTGCGGTTAAAAGCTTTTCAGCGCGCGATGCGGGCGCCGGCTCCTTTCATTAGTTGCAGAACTTCCTTCAGCGTCGCCATGGTCGTATCGCCGGGCGTGGTCATTGCCAGCGCGCCATGTGCCGCTCCACATTCCACCGCCCATTGCGGGTCCTGCCCGCTGAGGAATCCATATATCAAGCCTGAGGCAAACGAATCGCCGCCGCCCACGCGGTCGTAAATCTCAAGGCTCTCGCGGTACTTTGCTTCGTGAAACGTTCCGTCCGCATAGCAGATCGCGCCCCAATCATTCACGGTTGCGGTCTTTGCCTTGCGCAGCGTTGTCGCGACGACTTTAAACGGAAACTCTTTGACTACGTTCTTGATCATTTCCCTGAAGGCTTCGGTTTCAATTTTCGAAATGTGCTCGTCCATCCCACTAACTTCGAAACCAAGAGCCGCAGAAAAATCCTCTTCGTTGCCGAGCATAACATCCACCAACGGAGCCAGCCGACGGTTCACTTCCTGCGCACGCTTCTTTCCGCCGATGGACTTCCACAAAGAATCGCGGTAGTTCAGATCGTAAGAAACGATCGTGCCGTACCTGCGGGCGGCTTTCATGGCCGCGATTGCGACCTCGGGCGTGCCTTCCGAGAGCGCGCAGAAGATGCCGCCAGTATGAAACCAGCGGACTCCGTATTTCCCGAACATCTGCTCCCAGTCCACATCGTCCGGTTTCATCTGCGAGATGGCGGTGTGGCCGCGATCGGAGCATCCGAGCGCGGCGCGCACCCCAAAACCGCGTTCGACGAAGTTCAATCCGTTGCGCACGGTGCGGCCGACGCCGTCATCGGGAACCCAGTGAACGATCTGGTGCACGCTGCCCTGGTACATCAGGTCCTCGACCAGCCGGCCTGCGGGATTGTCGGCGAGGGCGGTGACGTGGGCAGTCTCGAGACCGAAGCACCGCTTAAGCCCGCGCGCGACGTTATATTCGCCTCCGCCTTCGAAAACCTCAAACTTACGCGTCGTTGCAATGCGGTGATCGCCAGGATCGAAGCGCAGCATGACCTCGCCGAGGCTGAGCTCGTCCCAACGACATTGGGATTTGGGTTTGATATTCAGTGGCATGGGGGTGAAACGGAATTTTACACAGGATGGATGGTTTGTGCCGTTGATTTCAGGGATTCGGGTTTGTCTTCACGGAAAGTGCGGTCGACCCTTGGTAACGCGCTGGTAATCCGGCATTGAAATGCGCGCGCAGTACTCTCTGGTGAATTTTCTTTCGCACCTTCGGTGCTTGCTCATCGCCATTGAACCCAGGCCTTGCGGCCTGGGCCGCATTCTTGCGCCGCTTCGCGGCTGTACTCGTGACATCCATGTCGCTCAAAACGAAATGAGCCTTATTGCAGGTATTCAGTCAAGGCTCACTGGATCCAGGCGGGGCGCGAGGCCATGAATGATCAGGAGCGCGAGCAAGTAAGCTGAGCCGGCGATGGCGAACGGGACGATGTAGCTGCCGGTGAGCTGCAAGATGTGAGCGACGAGTTTTGCGATTAGCATGCCGCCGATCGCACCGGCCATGCCGCCGAGGCCAACGATCGAGGCGACGGCCTGCGCGGGGAACATGTCGGAAGTGATGGTGAAGATGTTTGCGGAGAAGCCCTGGTGCGCTGCGGCGGCGAGTCCGATGACGAAAACGGCACTCCACGTGGATGCAAGGTGCGGAGCGAAGACGATGGGAAGAACGCTGAGCGCGCAGATCAGCATTGCGGTTTTGCGGCTGACATTGACACTTACACCACGATGGATGAGATGCGACGAGATCCAGCCGCCACCAATGCTGCCGATGTCGGCCATGAGATAAATGACCACGATGGGCGGCCCGAGTTGTAACAGCGCCAGGCCGTGCTGGCGCTGAAGAAAATCTGGCACCCAGAACAAGTAGAACCACCAGATGGGGTCGGTGAGAAATTTCCCGAAAATGAATGCCCAGCTCTGGCGATGTGGTAGAAGGCGAAGCCAGGGAATTTTTCGCGGAGCTTCGGACGGATCGCTGCGAATGTAGGCGAGTTCGGCGGGCGAACAATGGGGATGGACCTCAGGCGATCTGTAAACCGCCAGCCATCCGAAAAGCCAGGCGATTCCGATGCCTCCGACGATGAAAAAAGCGGCGCGCCATCCCCAATGGACGGTGATCCACGGCACGAGAAGGGGGGTGAGGATTGCGCCGATGTTGCTCCCTGCATTGAAAATTCCAGTCGCGAATGCGCGTTCTTTTTTTGGGAACCACTCAGCGACCGCCTTAATACTGGCGGGAAAAACGCCTGCTTCTCCGAAACCAAGTGCGAAGCGCGCGGCCAGAAATCCGTTCAGCGCGGTCATGAAACCGTGCGCCATGGAGGCCAGGCTCCAGGCGATCATCGACAGCGCATAGCCCAGCCGAGTGCCGAGCAGATCTATGAGACGGCCGACCAACAACAGGCCGGCGGCATAGGCGAGCTGAAACGTGAAAACCAGATTGCCGTAATCAATTTCGCTCCAGCCTAAATCGTGCTGCAGCGTCCCTTTGAGGACCGCGATGACCTGGCGATCCATGTAGTTTTTGGTGACACCGAGCAATAGGACTGCGCAGATGACCCAGCGAAATTTACCAACCGTGCTCGGTAAGGCCTGACGAGGTGGTCCGGCGGCAAACGTCTCGGGTTCTGGCATAGAATTCATGGAATCGCTCGGCAGCGGAATCGTTGATTATCTACGAGGAGGCGAGATAATGGAAAGCCGCTGAACAGCAAGCGTGCAGCATCGGCGGATTATCAAAAATTACGAGGAAATACATGGGCAAACGGTTTCCGAGAGTTCTGACATTCTTACTCGCGTTTTCGGCGGCGCTCAATGCGGGTTCAAGCTCGCCGCCGAAAGAGTTTCGCAAGTGGCCCGCGGGTGCGTCTCCTCAGGAGATCGGCAAACGCGTCACGGAACGGTTTCTGGCAACGCCACATCTTTTGTCGCAGGATAGTCAGCCGTTCATCACGTATCCGGAGTCGGTCACTTGGTATGGGGCGCTGACCTTTGCGCAATTGAGCGGCAACAAGGATCTCAGCGCTCGCCTCATCCAACGGTTTCAACCACTCCTGAACCAAGACGCGAAGATGGTGCCGCGCCCAACCCACGTTGACCTAACTGTGTTTGGGGTCGTGCCCCTCGAAATCTACATCCAGACGAAGGAACAGGTGTATCTCGACCTCGGCCGGAAATTGGCAGACGAGCAGTGGAACAATCCTACCCCCGAAGGCCTTACTAACCAGACCCGTTTCTGGATAGACGACATGTACATGATTACCGCCGTCGAGGTGCAGGCCTATCGCGCCACCGGGGATTCAAAGTACCTTGATCACGCGGCCCTTGAAATGTCCGCATACCTCGACAAGCTGCAACAGCCGAACGGACTTTTTTATCATGCGCCCGACGCGCCATTTTTCTGGGGACGCGGTAACGGCTGGGTGGCTGCGGGAATGACCGAGCTGCTGCGCTGGCTGCCTGCGAATCATCCTCGCCGCGCGCGCATCATGGAAGGCTATCGCAAGATGATGGCTGCGCTTCTGAAATATCAGGGAAGTGACGGCATGTGGCGACAACTTATAGATTATCCTGAGGCCTGGCCGGAAACATCATCCACAGGAATGTTCACGTTCGCGATGGTAACCGGCGTAAAGAACGGCTGGCTCGATAGCAAAGCTTACGCGTCTGCAGCGCGCAAAGGCTGGCTTGGACTGGTCAGCTACATCGAACCGAATGGCGACATTCGCGAGGTTTGCGAAGGCACGGGCAAGAACAACAATCTTCAGTATTATCTAGCCCGCAAGCGCAACACCGGCGATCTGCACGGGGAGGCGCCTATTTTGTGGAGCGCTTCGGCGCTCTTGCGATGATCTCCATTTTAGGATATTGGGATGGCTTTCGCTTCGGTGACTCGGCTGCGCGTGCGGTCGTGGAGATTTTTGCCAATGTTTCTCATCCAGTCGTTTCGAGCGGCGCAGCAGGCGAAGTCGGCGGAGGGAAGTCTGGCTGTGGCGTTGCTGCGGCAACCGCAGAATACGTATTGGACGCGGACCGTGTGGACATCGGAATCGGCGATGAAGGCCTTTATGTTGACTGGGGCGCACCGCGGAATCATGCGCAAGCTGCTGAACTGGTGCGACGAGGCGGCGCTGGTGCATTGGACTCAGGATTCATAGCGGCCGCCCGACTGGCCCGAAGCGCGCGACAAGATGCAGATGCTGGGAAGGACCTCGAAGGTGAATCATCCATCGGCGGATCAGCGCGCGTTTCGGATTCCGGCACTGCAGATGCCGATCAGAGGGGAGACGAGGTTGAAGTGAGGCGACACAGGATGGGTCGGGGATGCTTTGTCCGCGGGAGAGTAGGACGATCTCTTCTATGCCGCTGTCGATGTTGCGCGGCCAAGAGTGCGCGCGCCGCACGGTTGCCAGATTCTTTCGGCCGTTCAGAGCTTGCTCATTTTGCTCTTGCCCAGGGCTGACGCCCGGGCTGCATTCTTGCGCCGCTTCGCGGCTGATACTTCAGCATTAGGAAGGTTGAATGTCAGACAAAGTCCGTTGGGGAGTTTTAAGTACGTCGCACTTTGCACTCGCCAAAGCCGTGCCGGCCATGCAGAAGGGCGAATGGAGTGAAGTGATCGCGATCGCTTCACGAGATAAGAGCAGCGCGGCGCAGGCGGCCAAGAGTCTCGGTATTCGCAAGAGTTACGGCAGCTATGAGGAGCTTCTGGCGGATGGAGAGATCGAAGCGATTTACAATCCGCTGCCGAACCATATGCATGTGCCGTGGTCCATCAAAGCCGCTGAGGCAGGCAAGCATGTGCTATGCGAAAAGCCGCTGAGCATGACCGTGGCCGAAGCTCAGCAGTTGATTGCGGCGAGCAATCGTGCTGGCGTGAAGATTGGGGAGGCTTTCATGGTACGGACGCATCCGCAGTGGTTGCGGACGCGTGAACTGGTCCGGTCCGGTCGAATCGGCGAGCTTCGCTCGATCATCGGTGTGTTCAGTTATTTCAATCGTGACGCAAGCAACATCCGCAACATACCGGAGGCTGGTGGCGGGGCGCTCATGGACATCGGCTGCTATCCAATTACTACTTCGCGGTTCGTCTTCGACGAAGAGCCGTCGCGGGTGCTGGGAATTATCGAGCGTGATCCGGACATGAAAACCGACCGCCTCGCCTCGGCCATCCTCGACTTCCCTTCCGGACAAGCCGTATTTACTTGCAGCACACAGCTTGTGCCATACCAGCATATGCATTGTCTGGGGACAAAGGGCCGCATTGAAATCGAAATTCCATTCAACGCCCCGAACGACCGGCCCTGCCGAATCTTCATTGACGATGGTGGCGATCTTTTTGGAAAGGATATCAGCTCCGAGAATTTTCCGACGTGCGATCAGTACACCATCCAAGGCGACATCTTTTCTCGTGCGATTCGCGAAAACCGCGAAGCTCCAGTCCCACTGGAAAATGCAATCAGGAATATGGCGGTGATCGAAGCCATTTTTCGCTCGGTGGAGTCGGGGAGATGGGAATCGCCAGCCAACCTCTTGGCTCAGAGCTCCTGATGGGCGGCCTGCTCCAATGTGGTCTCTTTTATCTTCCGACTGCCGAAGACGCGAAACTCGCGCACGTCGCGCATTGCGAAGGCGCGTGAGGCCCTTGGAACGTTGACGCGAAAGAAATCAGCGCCTTCGACATCGTTAATCCAGAATGCCGGTCGCGCGTCCGGCTGCTCAGTGGCAATCTCTACGTTCGACATCTCGATGTTTTTGACGTGTCGCAGGAAGAAGCCGCTAGATGGGAGGCCGCCGAACATGCTGGGTTCGGGGTACTCGCTCTCTTTTTCGAGAGGGTTCAATTCCGCCATTGCAGTTGTGCCACCGCCGAGCTGCTGCAGATACACGTCGCTGATCTTGATGTCCTCGATTCGATGACCCGGCACTCCGCTCACAATGGAACAAAGCTCGGGCAGCGCTGCGGAACTGACCACATTGCTGATGAGAACGCGCTTCAGGCGGCCGACGGGTGCATCCTTCGGCCCGCGCATCCGCGTGCCTAGCCGCAAGAACAGCGGCGAGTTTCGGACATCGCGCATTGTGATTCCTGTGAACGTGATGTCTTCACACAGCGCGCCATCTACGGTCTCAAGCGCAAAGCCGCGGCAGCTTTCGAAAACGCAATTCGAGATGGTGATGTTCTTGAAGCCGCCATTCGATTCCGTCCCGCATTTGATTCTGCCGGTCGGATGTTTGAATTCGGCTCCTAATCGCTTGAACGTGCCGTCCAGCAGCGTCCCTAGCTGATACCCGCCAGTCACGTAGCAGTTGTTGACGGTCACATTTTCGGTGGCCCGCGAGTAGCCGAGAGCAAACGAACTCTTGGGGCAGATGGCATCGTCCCAGGGCGAGTTCACGCTGCAGTTTGAAACGCGGACGTTGCGGCAGCAATCAATGTCCATGCCGTCACGGTTGGTATCAATTTTCAGGTTGTCAATCGTGAGATTGTCCACGCCGGTGGCGAGAATGGCGAACCAGCCTGCAGCCAGCATCGAGAAATCACGCAGAATGACGTTGCGGCAATTCTTCAGAGCAATCGCTTTGTTTCCGACTCCCGGTCTATCAGTCTTAGGAAGATCAATGTCGTCGACGTGTCCGCGACTGAGTCCTTTCCCCCAAATCAAGCCTGGACCAAGAATCGCGACGTCGTGAATGTCCTCGCCCCAGATCAAACTGTTGTGCCAATGATTGTGGCCGTAATCCTGATAGGGCTCCCAAGATCCTTGCGGCTCGGCCGCGTCATAGCCGCCAGTCGTTGTTCCCTCGAGCGATGTGGAAGCAGCGAGGATAGCGGCACCCGACTCCAGATACAAGGAGACGTTGCTCTTCAAGTGAATCGAGTAGCTTGCGTACATCCCTGCAGGAAAGAAGACCGTGCCTCCACCGGCTTCTGCGGCGGCTGCGATGGCATTGTTGATCGCTGGAGTATCAATGGTTGTGCCGTCACCTCTGGCGCCAAAGCGGCGAACATTGAAGAAAGGAATTTCACTTTTCGATTTAGCGCCACTTTCCGCCGCGGCGGACGGCAGGCTAAAAACTCCGATCGCAGCAGCCGACGCAGCGCCGGTTGCCGCAAACTTTAGAAACTCTCTTCTCTGCCCCCGCGCGTCTTTGTCTTTGCCCATGGGTTCCCCGGCTCCTGGAAATTTTGGCTACCAGAGTAATTCATTGCCGGATTTTCGGGCAGGACGCCGCGATTTCCTACGAGAAGTGGCGTTGCCCTAGTTGATAGCGGGGAAGGTTCCGCGCTCTCAAACGTTTCGCAGAGATCGTCCCTGCTTGTAAACTCATTGCGAGACTCTGTTCCGGAACGAAGAATGAAAACTGCGATTGCTTTCTGCCTATTGTTGGTGACGGCTATACTGACCGCGCAACGAACCACGACCGAAGTGGACGTGGACCGCACCAAGTTGCTCGCACTTGAGAATGCGTGGAACCAGGCGCAACTACATCACGACTCCGATGCCGTGGCGCAGCTCCTGCCGGAAACCTTCATCTATACCGACTACGACGGCACGGTCATGAACAAGGCACGATTTCTGGAAGATTTGAAAGATCCGAATTATCATGCGACGGCTCTCACCAACAAAGACCTGCAAGTATTTCCTTATTCGAACGCCGCGATTGTGATCGGAACCTATCATTCGAAAGGGACCTACAAGGGCAAGCCGTTCGATCATATCGGACGATTCACCGATACCTGGGTTTATCAGGACCGCAAATGGCTTTGCGTGGCCTCACACACTAATCTGATCAGCAAGAACTAGCAGCGTTCAGCGGTAGAGCAGTACGCCAGCAACCGCTGCCCCGGCGATCAGCAACGGCTCGGGCACCTTCCAACGAAGGGTAATCAACAGTGCGACGACAGCGATCAATGCGGTTGTCCAGTCATGAATCGCCCGCCGGCCAAGCACATACACGGCGCCGGCAATTGCACCGGTCGCAGCGGCAGTGACGCCTTCGAGAGCCGCGCGCGCCTGTGGGTTCCTGGCGATCCTTGCAAAATACGGACTCACGAAGAGAACGACCAGATAGACCGGAACGAATACTCCGGCAGCGGCGGCCATTGCTCCCCAAGGGCCCGCGACAAGATATCCGATGAAGCCAGACGTGATGACGACCGGACCGGGAGTGATCATAGCGACGGCAACCGCGTCGAGAAATTGGCGGTCGGTGAGCCAGTGGTGCTGCTCGACAACGCCTCCATAGAGAAAAGGAACAATCGCCAATCCGCTGCCGAAGACAAAAGCTCCTGCCTTCGTAAAAAACCACAGCAGTTCAGCGACCTTGCCACGTGCGGCGGTTCCGGCACCTGCCAGAACAAAGAGCATGCCAACTTGGGGCTGGGGAGCCTTAACCGCTTTCGCGAGATAGCCAACGACGCCACCGAGCAAGAATAACCAGACCAGTTCGTGTCCCGTAACAGCGGTGGATACCGCAAGCCCGAAGAAGATCGCCCATTTCACGGAGTCCCTGCCCAGGACCATTTTCGCCAGCTTCCATGCCGAGCGCGCGATGATCGCAACCACTGCGGCGCCAATCCCGTAGAAAGCAGGCTGCATCCAGGGAAGACCGCCGAAACGGACATAGGCAGCAGAAATCACGAGCACCATGAGAAATGATGGTCCGACGAATGCGAGACCAACCAGCGAAGCGCCGACAATGCCTGCGCGCAAATAGCCGAGATAGATTGCTAGTTGCGCCGCCAGTGGACCCGGCGCAAGCTGCGCCAGCGCCAGGCCTTCCAGGTAGTTTTCCTTTGTCACCCAGTGGCGTCGTTCCACGAGATCACGCTGCATGTATCCGGCGAGCGCTATCGGGCCGCCGAAGCCGGTTGCTCCAAGCCACAGGAAATAGAAGCAGAATTTAGACAAGGGAGCCGACACGAGTGCGCCATCCGCCGGCTCCGTGATTTCCGAGGGTATCTTCACAAGGCCAATATAGAACCCGAACGGGCGAGGCAGCAAAGTTACTTCTTCGCTAAAGCTGTCCGCAGACGCCAGGCTGTAACGGTGGTAATCCGATTCCCGCCAAAACGTTTGAAGCAGTCACGCGTTCCGCGTCACAATGCGACAAGAGACACTCACCATGTCCACTGCGACTCTCGCAACCCTTGTCATTATGGCAGCAGTTCCGGCGCTCGTCGCGCTAGTTGCACGCATCAAAAGGACGAAGCACATCTTTGCGACAGATCATCAGAAGGGCGTGCGATTTTCGAAAGAAGCGTTTCGCGATGTGCTTGGGGCGGGCTGCTGTGTCATTGACACCGTCAAAGAGCAAATTGTGATTATGGATCTTCGTCCTCGGCCGGTCTTGCTCGAGCGCCTTCCGTATCAAGACGCTCTACAAAACCCTTCGCTCATCAGGGTTGCCGGCGAGCTCTTAATTCAGGACGCCTACCTCGCTGCAACCAAGCTGAAGGATCCGGTCAATGACACATTTCCGACTGTTCGGGAAGCCCTACTGGCCGTAGTAACGCAGCGCATAACAGATGTAACAGTCGAAGGTCGTCACAAGGTCCTTGATAGCATCATCCAATCTGTCACCTCCAGTTGGCGCAGGTCGGGGTCAAAATCGCTCATCTGGAAATTACCGAGCTGTGGTCGCAGCATGTACCGGCGGGCATCGCAGCAACGGCAAACTAATTATGGAAATTTTCGCACTGAGCATCTTTTTCTCCGCATTTGTCTCGATCCTCTTGGCCCGGAGTTCAACTGGGCATATGACATTTTTCACCTTAATGCCTTACCACAGAGGTCTTTTGTATCGGAAAGGCAGGCCCGTCCGCGAACTAGGCGCAGGTCGGCACATGGTTTGGACTGGCCGGAAAAGATCTTCTTTCTTGACATTCGTCAGGCGCCGGTCAGCTTTCAAAATCGCGCCGTCACGCTTCAGGACGGCGTGACCGTGGTTTATGGATTCTCAGCTACCGCCGAAATTCGGGACGTCCGTAAGGCCATCTATGCAACAACCAACATCAATCATCTACTCGGGTTTGTTCTCCTGGCTGTATCGAGATTTGTGCTCAGCGCCTACAGCAGCGATGTACTCAAGTTGAAAAAGGAATCCGTAGTGGCGGCGCTTACGGACGTGGCGAGATCAAGACTGAATGCCGCCGGCTTTGAGTTGCTGACGCTCCGCTTGACCCAGCTTTCGATTGTGGCGGCGGCTCCGCAGGCCGTTACTCCGAATCGCTGATTCCAAATTCAAAAGCGGACACCCGCTTCAACTTAAGTCGAGCGAGCGCCCACGCGATCGAGCAAAGGAATGCTAGGCCTTGTCTTCTTTCGATTCTGATTCTCCGCCAGCTTCTTTGCCTTGCGCAATAGGTCATCGGAGAGGCGGATTGTGGTTCGCATACATGTCAAAGCATGTCCACTAGACATATATGTATGTCATCCTCTTGCACTCGAGCACCACGGCCGCTTCACCGACACCTTGAATGTTTCAGGATGGCAAGTGGATGTGCGTGGATGTGCACGTCCGTCTGATTAAGGGTAAACGAAAAAGGTCAGACAGGAATGTCCGACCCACATGGATTGCGCTGAATTCTGACTTGCCGAAGCTTACTCTTTTTCTTCTTTTGCCCCGGTCTCGGCGGTGGCTTCGCCACGCCGCTGGGCTTCGGCTTCTTCCATCGCCTTCTTGGTTTCTTCGGCTTTCTTGGCGCGGGTTTCGGCGCGTTTCTGGCGCTTTTCGTCCAGCACCTGCTCGCTGCCGAGCAGTTCGATGAAGGCTTTGTCAGCACCGTCGCCTTTTTGCCACATGGTGCGAACGATGCGAGTGTAGCCGCCATTGCGCTCACCGAAGCGCGGCCCGATGGTATCGAACAACTTGCGCACGGCTTCGTCGGTCATCAAGTAGGATGCGGCCTGGCGGCGCGCGGCGAGATCACCGCGTTTGCCCAGCGTGATCATCTTTTCGATGGATGGGCGCAGGGCCTTGGCTTTGGGAACAGTGGTCTCGATCCGCTCTTCAATGATGAGTGATGTGACCATGTTCCGCAGCAGCGAGCGGCGGTGCGATGTGGTACGTCCGAGTTTGTATCCAGCAACTTTGTGACGCATGTGAACCCCAGTTTCGGGTTTCAAGGTTTCAAAGTTCCAAGGAATTCGCGAAACCTTGAAACCTGCGAAACTTCGAAACCTCAGTAGCAGTTGTGAAGGCACGCACGGGCGAGACGCCCGTGCCTCCACAATCTAGTAGTTATCGTCCGGGCCGTACGCCGACGCCGGCAGCACCTGGTTCGAAGTCGGGCCGGGGACTGCATTCCCGTGCTCATCAATCTTCATCCCCAAGCTCAAGCCCATGGTGCCGAGAATTTCCTTGATCTCGTTCAGCGACTTCCGGCCGATGTTCTTCGTCTTCAGCATCTCAGCTTCGGTCTTCTGCACCAGTTCGCCAATCGATTGAATATTGGCGTTCTTCAGGCAGTTGTAGCTGCGCACCGAAAGTTCAAGCTCTTCGACCGAGCGGTTCAGGTTCTCGTTCTTGATCTCCGGCTTGCGCTCCTCGGAGCTTGTCCCGGTCTCGATATCTTCCTCGAAATTGATGAAGATATTCATGTGGTCCTTCAACAACTTTGCCGCAAGACCGATCGAGTCAGCCGGAGTGATGGATCCGTTGGTCCAGACTTCCAGCGTCAGTTTGTCATAGTCGGTAATCTGACCGAGACGCGCGGCTTCAACCGTGTAATTGCACTTGCGCACCGGCGAATGGACGGAGTCAATCGGAATAAATCCGATTCCGAGGTCTTCGTCGAAGTTCTTGTCGGCAGAGACGTAGCCGCGGCCGCGCTTAAGGCGCATTTCCATGTCGAGCTTGCCGCCTTCGCTCACGGTTGCGATGTAAACGTCTTTGTCGAGGACTTCGACATCGGCGTCCGCTTCGATCATGCCCGAGGTGACAACGCCTGGTTGATCGGAACGCAGATAGATCGCCTTCGGCGCATCTCCGCTCAACTTGAACGGAACCTGCTTCAGGTTCAGGATGATATCGGTCGCATCTTCGACAACGCCAGGGATAGATTGGAATTCGTGCAATACACCTTCGATCTTCACGGCAGTAACTGCCGCGCCTTCGATCGAACTCAGCAGAACGCGGCGAAGCGCATTGCCGATGGTGGTGCCGAAGCCGCGCTCAAACGGCTGTGCCCAGAAAATTCCGTACTTGTCGGTGAGAGTTGAAGTGTCAACTGCGAGGCGTTTTGGTTTTTGAAAACCCTTCCAAAGCATTTATTTCTCCTTCGGCCATGTGGCTCAAAGCTGACTCGCTGAGTGGTCCGACTCAGGTCAATGTCAGCAAAGGCTGATCTGGCACGAAAAAAGGACCGAAATCGTCGTTGGTCGTTGGCCGTACGTCGTTCGCTAAAACCACATCGTGCAAACAGTGATCTTGCGAGCGACCAACGATGCACGACGCCTTACTTACTATAGAGTTCGACAATCAACTGCTCGTTGACCGGCAGCTGAATATCTTCGCGCTTGGGTAAAGCCAGGACACGCCCTTTGTAATTGTCGCGATCAATTTCGAGCCAAGTGGGCGGGCTGCCGTGCGCGGCGAATTCCTTTGCCTGCTCGAGAATCGCCAACTTGCGGCTGGCCTCGCGAATCACGATCTCGTCGCCAACGCTGACTTGGAACGACGGGATATTCACCTTGCGTCCGTTCACGTTGACGTGGCCGTGGCGAACTAGCTGGCGCGCCTGACGACGGGACACGCCGAGTCCGATGCGATAAACCACTGTATCCAAGCGGCGCTCAAGCTGCTGCAACAGCAACTCGCCGGTCACACCCTTCGACCGTGCTGCCTTCTCGAAGTAGTTGCGGAACTGGCCTTCCTGCGTGAAGTAAATACGCTTGGCCTTCTGCTTCTCGCGCAATTGCAGACCGTAGCCTACGATCTTAGCTTTGCGGTCCTTGCCATGCTGGCCGGGAGCAAAGTTGCGCTTCTCAATCGCACATTTATCGGTGAAACACTTTGGCCCCTTGAGGAACAACTTCATGCCCTCGCGGCGGCATAAACGACACACTGCATCTTTGTAACGCGCCAAGTTTTCTTCTCCTTAGTTCACTTCGCGTCCAGTTTACGGGTTTGGCTGAACCCTTCGTCCTGGGCGGCTTCGGTTTAGTTTTGGTTCTTACCTTTTAGCCTTTAGCTCTTAGCCTTTAGCTCTTAGCCTAAACCGTTTTGCCTTAGCTAATGGCTAAGAGCTTGTTTTTAAATCACACCCTTCTCCGCTTCGGTGGACGGCAACCGTTATGCGGAATCGGCGTTACATCCTTAATATTTCGGACTTCAATGCCTGCGGCGGCAAGCGCCCGGATCGCCGACTCGCGTCCTGATCCCGGACCGCTGACCCGTACCTCGACAGTCCGCACACCGTGGTCGCGAGCCATGTTCGCTGCATTGCTGGCGGCCTGCTGCGCGGCGAACGGGGTGCCTTTGCGCGATCCACGAAAACCGAGCGAGCCCGAGCTCTTCCAGGAGAGCACGTTCCCCGCCTGGTCTGAGATGGTCACGATCGTGTTGTTAAAAGAAGCCTGGATGTGCACCACGCCAAACGAGACGTGCTTGCGTTCCTTCTTCTTGAAAGTCTTCTTCTTGCCTTTTTTCTCCGGCGCCGCGGCGCCAGCTGCTGCTGCGGGTTTTGCCATAAGTTCAGTGTCCAGTGGTCAGTTGCTAGTTTCGGTGCACTGGTTAACTGACCACTAACCACTGACCACTAGCCACTGCTTTTACGTCTTTGCCGTCGCCTTCTTCTTCTGCGCGACTGTTCCCTTACGCGGACCCTTGCGGGTGCGAGCGTTGGTGTGGGTACGCTGTCCGCGGACCGGCAGATTGCGCCGGTGACGGAATCCACGGTAGGAGCCGATTTCGATGAGCCGCTTAATGCTCATCTGGACTTCCTTCCGCAGATCACCTTCTACAAGCCCTTCGCCTTCAATGACTTGGCGGATGCGGTTGACCTCGTCCTCGCCCAAGTCTTGGATCTTTTTCATCGGATCCACCTTGGCCTCGTCAAGAATGCGCGTGGCCCGGGGCTGCCCAATCCCATAGATGTAAGTGAGCGCGATAAACGACCGCTTGTTACGCGGAAGATCGACGCCTGCAATGCGTGCCATGTTTTCTGATCCTTCCTGCTGATCTTAGCAGTGAGCTTTGAGCGGTAAGCCGTGAGCAATCGCTGTTTGCTCGGTGCTCAGTGCTCGACGCTCACAGCTAACCTTGTCTCTGCTTATGCTTCGAATTCACGCAGATCACCCGCACCACGCCTTTGCGATGGATGACCTTGCACTTATCACAAATCTTCTTTACCGATGCTCGTACCTTCATAAACCCAATCTCCGTGTAGAGACGTTGCTTGCAACGTCTCAGACGTAGCAAAGCTACGTTTCTACCCGTTACTTGTAGCGATACACAATTCGTCCGCGATTCAAATCGTACGGCGAGAGCTCGACTGCGACTTTGTCTCCGGGCAGTATGCGAATGAAATTCTTGCGCATCTTACCGGAAACGTGCGCCAGTACCTGGTGCCTGTTTTCCAGCTCCACCTTGAACATGGCATTGGGCAGCGGCTCTACAACCGTTGCCATAACTTCAATCGCGTCTTCTTTGCTCATTCGCTCCTAAGTCAGCAGCGAGCAATGAGCGGCGGGCTTCGAGCAATCTCAGTTTGCCTCACCGCTCAGAGCTCGAAACTCGCTTCTCACTGCGTCAAAATCAAAGGCCCGTTTCTCGTCACTGCCACGCAGTGCTCGAAATGCGCACTGGAACTGCCATCCGCCGTAACCGCCGTCCACTTATCGTCCAAAACCTTCGCTTCCGGGCGCCCGGAATTCACCATCGGCTCGATCGCCAGAACCATGCCTTCCCGCAACCGCGTGTCCGCGCCACGCGAGCGAAAATTCGGTACTTGCGGCTCTTCGTGCAGTTTGGTTCCAATACCGTGGCCGACGAACTCGCGCACCACGCTGAAGCCGTTGGCTTCAACGTATTCCTGCACCGCCGCGCCAATATCGCTGATGCTGTTGCCGATCTTCACCTGCTCAATCGCTTTGTAGAGCGATTTTTCGGTGACCTCCAGCAACTTTTGCCGTTCGGTTGAAACCGTCTCGCCCACTGCAACCGTTATAGCGGCGTCTCCGTAATAGCCATCGAGCACTACACCACAATCAATCGAAACAATGTCGCCAGCCTTCAATACGCGCTTCGCCGACGGAATCCCGTGAACGATTTCTTCATTCACCGACGTGCACAGCACGCAGGGATAATCGTAATAACCCTTAAACGCCGGCTTCGCACTCGCATCTTTGATCTTCTGCTCGGCGGCTTTTTCCAGGTCCATCGTGGTCACGCCCGGCGCAACCATCTTTCGAAGCTCATCCAAGACCTGGCGCACAATGTGGCCGCTGCGCCGCATCTTTTCGATTTCCGACTGCGACTTGCAGACAATCGCCACGTTCTAGCTTCCCTCGGCCGCGCCGCACGCGTGCCCGTCAATTTCCTTCAACACAGACGCCGTCACCACATCCACCGGCTGATCGCCATCAATTGTTACTACTCGCCCCAGCCGCTTATAGTACTCAGCAACCGGCGTGGTCTGGCGCTCATACGTTTCCAGTCGCTCGCGTATGACCTCATCACGATCATCATCGCGGATGACCAGTTTAGAACCATCTACATCGCAGATTTCATCAACGCGCGGTGGCTGAGAGTGGACGTTGTAGATCCGTCCACAGGTGGGACAAGTCCGTCGTCCAGTGATCCGGAGCAACAACTTATTATAATCCACCTGAATCCGTATCACAATCGGCAGCCATGCCGCCCATTGCCCACTTTCAAAGAATTCAAACCTCAAAAACGCGTCCAGCCAGGCCGCTTGCTTCTGTGTCCGCGGAAATCCATCCAGCACGAATCCTCGTTGTGCGTCCGGTTCCCGCAATCGCCAGGCGACGATATCGCAAACCAAGTGGTCGGGAACCAGTTCGCCTCTTGCAATCAGGGCTTGCACCTGCTCACCCAGCGCCGTTCCCTGCTTCACGTGCTCCCGAAGCAAGTCCCCGGTTGAAACCTGCGGGATGTGGTAATGCTCTGTGATCCTCTTCGACTGGGTGCCTTTCCCTGCGCCCGGTGGCCCGAGGAGCACAATCGGTCCGATGTTCCGCAAAACCTGCTCCGCCATCGAACTGGCCCCAGCCCGCTCCCGTTCCAAGATTACTGACACCACCAATCTCCGACCCACCGGCTAGTGGTTAGAAGTGGTTTCAAACTCGTTCGCGTTTTAGGAAGCGCAACCCCGGTGGCTAAAGCCCGGATTTTTGGTGGTGCTTAGCTGCACGGCTGAAGCCGTGCCCTTCCCAAAACTATTTCTTGAAACCCGCTCTACTACCACTAACAACTAGCCACTAGCAACGGAATCACCAGCTGCGGCGGCCGCGAATCCGCCCGCTCTTGGGAGTAAATCCGTCATAGTGCCGCATAATGAGCTGCGACTCGATCTGGTTCACTGTGTCCATCGCCACTCCGACCACGATCAGCAGCGACGTGCCGCCAAAGTAGAAATTCACGTTCAGTCCGTTCAATATCCAGTTCGGCAACTTCTCGAAAAATGGCCCTAGCGGACGGAACAGATGGTTTAAATGAATTCCGACCATCATCCACTCGGGAATAAACGAAATGATGATGAGGTACAGCGCCCCCACCAGTGTCATCCGCGTCAAAATCTCGTTTATGTGATCGGCAGTACGCTTACCGGGCCGAATCCCAGGAATGAAACCGCCATACTTTCGCATGTTGTCGGCAACTTCGTTGGGATTAAACACAATCGAGATATAGAAGTACGCGAAAAAGATGATTCCGACCGCATACAACACGGTGTAAAGGGGTTCTCCCCACCTGAGCGCCTCAATTACCGATCCGAAATAGCGGTTGTCGCGCAGTCCGTAGAGCACCGTCTGCGGAATCGTGACAATAGATGACGCAAAGATCACCGGCATCACACCGCCCGAGTTCACCCGCAAAGGCAGGTGCGTGGATTGGCCCCCCATCATTTTCCGACCAATGATTCGCTTGGCATATTGCACGGGGATGCGTCGCTCGCTGCGCTCCACGAAAACTATGAATGCGACCACAGCGACCATCACGACGACGAGCAGAACCATCAGCACCGGCGTCAGCGGTCCCCACGCTGCATTCCTGGCTTTGTCAACCAAGTCGGCGACGCCGCGAGGCAGACCGACAATGATATTGGCGAAGATCAGCAGCGACATTCCGTTGCCAACGCCACGTTCCGTGATCTGCTCGCCCAGCCACATAATGAACACGCTTCCAGTCGTCAGCGTGAGGATCGTCATCAAGACAAAGCCCGGGCCAGGACTCGTGACAAAGGTGCCGGCCTTCTGCAAACCTATTGCGATAAACATCGATTGCAGCGTGCTGAGCAACAGTGTCAGATAGCGGGTGTACATCGTGATCTTCTTGCGGCCAAGCTCGCCCTCTTTCTGAAGCCTTGCCAAGGGCTCATAGAGCACGGTCAGCAACTGCAGAATGATCGAAGAAGTGATGTACGGCATGATGCCGAGGGCGAAGATGGTCATCCGGCGAAATTGTCCGCCGGAAAACAGGTCCACAAAGCCCAGCAGCGTACCGCGATTCTGTTCAATGAACTGTTGAAAGAGAGCTGAGTTGATCCCGGGAATCGGGATGTGGCCGCCTATGCGATACACCGCCAGCAGGCCAAGGGTAAACAAAATGCGCTTGCGCAGGTCGGGAATGCGAAAGATGTTGGCGAACTTGTCAAACATTACTGCAGGACCTCAAACTTGCCGCCGGCTTTAGTGATCTTTTCCTGCGCGGACTTCGAGAACTTGTGCGCCTGTACGGTAATCGCGGACTTCAGTTCGCCATCGCCAAGAATTTTGACCGGGCGCTTGGTGCTGATGACGCCGGCCTTTCGCAGGACGTCGGGATTGATTGTGCTTTCGCCTAGTGCCGCCAGCTTTTCCAGGTTCACGATGTTGTATTCCGTCCGGAAAATGTTGGTGAAACCGCGCTTCGGGATGCGGCGATGCAGCGGCATCTGGCCGCCTTCAAATCCGCGCATCATGCGCGATCCGCTGCGCGACCGCTGGCCCTTGTGGCCACGGGTTGAAGTCTTGCCCATGCCAGAGCCCATGCCGCGGCCCACACGCTTCTTGTTCCCGGAAGCCTTCCGAGGTGCTCGAATGTTGGATAAATTCATATCGCTCTCGTAGAGACGTTGCTTGCAACGTCTCAGACGTAGCAAAGCTACGTCTCTACAATTTGGACCAAATGCGGCACCTTGGCTACCATGCCGCGGATTGCCGCCGTATCGGGCCGCTCGACTACCTGATTCAACCGAGTGAACCCAAGCCCACGCACAACTCTCTTGTGCTTCACCGGCGTGCAGATCGCCGACCGCACCCACTTTAGCCGCAGCTTACCATTACCGTTTTTGTTCGCCGCCATCACAGTTCCTCCGCCGCCTTACCGCGCATGCTGGCAACGAACTCTTTATTCTTGAGTTTCTTGAGCGCGTCGAATGTCGCTTTGATCACATTGTGCGGGTTAGTAGTGCCAATGGATTTCGTCAGCACGTTTTGAATTCCGACCGAAGTCATGATTGCACGCACCGCGCCGCCGGCAATGACGCCGGTACCTTCAGGCGCCGGCTTCAACAGCACCATACCCGAACCGAAGCGCCCCAGGACCGCGTGCGGAATGCTGGTCTGCGTTAGATTCACGCGTACCAGGTTCTTTTTGGCCGATTCAATTCCCTTGCGAATGGCCTGCGGAACTTCCTTCGCCTTGCCGGACCCGTAACCTACGACTGCGGCCGAGGGATCTCCGACCACCACCAGCGCTGCGAACGACAAGTTCTTGCCGCCCTTGACGACTTTGGTCACGCGGTTGATCGCTACTACCTGGTCTTTCAGTTGGTAGGAGCCCGCGTCGATTTTCTTAACGACAGTTGGCATTATTTGCTCACAATCATTGAGTAATTGTGAAATTGGGTAATTGTGAAATTTGAAATCGCCGCGACCTCAACGTCTGACTCTCAAATTACAAAATTACCCAATTACCCAATTACCCAATTCTTCTAGAACTTCAATCCCGCTTCTCGCGCCGAATCCGCAAGCGCCTTCACGCGCCCGTGATAAATGTATCCACCGCGGTCGAACACGACTTTTTCTATCCCTTTGGCCTTGGCGCGCTCAGCAATTACTTTTCCGACGTTTTTGGCCGCCGCCAGATTTCCGCCCACCCTGCGCGTTTCTTTGTTGCCTTCCGCACTGTTGGCTGAAACCAGCGTTACACCCTTCAAGTCATCAATCACCTGAACGTAAATGTGGTTCAGCGATCGGTACACGTTCAGCCGAGGCCGCTCAGATGTGCCCATGACCTTCTTGCGAATGCGCTCATGCACCCGTCGGCGCGTTACGTTTTTCGATGTCAGTGTCAGCATGGTGAACTCATTTTGTAATTTGGTGATTGAGTAATTTGGTAATTGAAGGCGCTCGACGCCAGCGTTTTCAAATTACCAAATTTCAAAATTACCCAATTGCCAAATCCTATTTCGCTCCCGTCTTTCCAACTTTCTTCTTCAGGCGCTCGCCCGCGTAGCGCACACCTTTGTTCTTATATGGATCGGGCGGACGCAGCGAGCGCATTTCGGCGGCAACTTGCCCGACCTTCTGCCGATCAATGCCCGAAACCGTAAGCTTTGTCTGCTTCGGATCTACGGCGGCTTCGACCCCAGTCGGCAGCGGGTACTCGATCGGATGCGAATACCCAAGTGTAAACACGACCATGCCCTTGCCCTTCATCTCGGCGCGATATCCGATGCCGACGATTTCCAGTTCTCGAGTCCACCCTTTGGTGACGCCTTCGACCGCGTTGTTGACAAGTGCGCGGGTCAGTCCGTGCAGCGCCGCCTGCGAATCGTTTTCGCGCAGCGCGACGAGGTGGCCGTCCTGTTGCTCGACCTTGATTCCGCGCGGCACCACGGTGTCCAGCTTGCCCTTGGGTCCCTGCACCGCGACCGTGTTGCCTTCAATTTTGACCGTCACGCCCTTAGGCAATGCGATCGGCTTTTTTCCAATTCGTGACATAAAAGAAGCTCTTAGCTTTTAGCTGATCGGCTTTGAGCGGTGAGCCGCGAGCCTGCTCGCTCATAACTCATTGCTCAAAGCTGTCTTACCAAACTTCACACAGCAGCTCGCCGCCAAGTCCCTGCTTGCGCGCCTGCCGCCCGGTCATAACGCCGCGCGGCGTGGTCAGAATATTAATTCCCAAGCCACCCAGCACGCGTGGAATTTCTGTCCGGCGCACATAGACGCGGCAGCCGGGACGCGACACTCGCGCCACATTTGAAATGGCCGCTTCGTTGTTGCTGTCGTATTTCAGATAGATGCGAATAACCTTATGGCCTTCCTCTTCCGTCGGCTTGAAGTTCGAGATATAGCCTTCCTCTTTCAAAATGCGGGCAATCTCCGTCTTCAAGTTGGAAGCGGGAACATCTACCTTCTGGTGCCGCGCACGAATCGCGTTGCGAATTCGCGTGAGCATGTCTGCGACCGGATCGGTCAACTTCATACGTTTTGCTTCTCCTCAGCCGTCCGTTCTCTCCGCCTCAGCGGAGAACCAGCAACGACCCGTGTAACTCCAACTCGGTAAAAACCAACTCGGGTGCCCCATTCTAAATTTCGCGTCTGTTGCGAAATTTAGGGTGGGGACTTAGATCCATTACCAGGACGACTTCGAAACTCCAGGAATCTCGCCACGCAAGGCCAGCCCACGGAAACACAGCCGGCAAATACCGAACTTACGCAGATACGCGCGCGGACGCCCGCAAATCTTGCAGCGGTTGTGCTTGCGCGTGGAAAACTTGGGACGCGGCTCTTTGTCAGCTTGCGCCTTACCCTTGTTAGCCTCATACACCTTGTCGAACTTTGCCTGGATCTCGGTGTCTTTAACTCGTTTTGCTGTAGTCATGCAATCCTTTATCGTCTTAGTCCAAACTTTTGAACGCCTTACTGCGTCCTAAACGGCATTCCCAAATGCTTCAACAATGCCCGTGCCTGATTGTCGTCGCGGGCAGTGGTCACAATAGTGACGTTCATGCCCTTCAGCTTGTCCACCCTCGCGTAGTCAATCTCGGGGAAAATCAGCTGATCGTGTAGGCCGATGGTGTAGTTGCCGCGACCATCGAATGCTTTGGTCGAAACCCCACGAAAATCGCGCACGCGTGGCAGGACAATATTTACCAGCCGGTCGAAAAACTCGTACATGCGGTCGCCACGCAGAGTGACCATGGCGCCAATCGGCATGCCTTCGCGGACCTTGAAGGCCGCAATGGATTTCTTCGCGCGCGTGATCACCGGCTTCTGTCCCGTGATCTGGCCGAGCTCGTTCACCGCCGGATCAAGGACTTTGGCATTCTGCGTTGCTTCGCCCATACCCATGTTCACGACGATCTTGTGCAGATGCGGCACCGCCATCGGGTTCTTGAGCTCAAACTCTTTCATCAGCACCGGCGCAACTTCCTTGCGGAAGCGGTCTTTGAGCCGAGGCGCTTCCTTCGCGCTGTGCCGAGCTGTTTCTGGCGTACGCTGCTCTTCCTGCTGCGCTCCGCCCTTTTTATCTTTTTTGTCTCTAGCCATTAAAAAAATCCATTTGGTAATTTTGAAATCGGGTAATTTGGTAATTGAATACTGCAACTAAGGGTCAAATTACAAACTTACCCAATTTCCCAGTTACTCAATTATTTGTCCAGCGTCGCTCCGCATTTCCTGCATACCCGGACCTTACGGTCTCCCTGCACAGAGTGGCCAATTCGCACCGGCCCGCAGGTGGAGCACACCAGTTGCACTTTCGAAATCGAAACCGAGCTCTCCTGCTCGGCGATACCGCCCTTCGATTTCTGCGTCGGGCGCAAGTGCTTCTTTACCATCATTACGTGCTCAACCAGCACGCGCCCGGTGTCCGGAAACACGCGGAGTACGCGTCCCTGCTTACCCTTGTCGCGACCGCTCAACACTTTGACCGTGTCGTTGCGGCGGATATCAATTCGTTTGTGTGCCGTCTCAGTTGCAGTACCCATAAAGAATTCCAATCGTGTTTCAAATTACCCGATTACAAAATTTCCCAATTACTCAATACTCACAATACTTCTGGCGCCAAACTCACAATCTTCAAAAACTTCTTCTCACGCAGCTCTCTGGCCACCGGACCAAAAACACGCGTCCCAACCGGCTCCCCTGCGTCATTGATCAGCACCGCGGCATTCTGGTCGAAGCGGATATAAGTGCCATCCCTTCGCCGATGCTCTTTGCGGGTGCGGACAATGACGGCTTTCACAACTGTGCCTTTCTTCGTCTGGCCGTCCGGTGCAGCTTCCTTCACGCTGGCAGTGACCACATCGCCCAAGCCCGCGCGCAGGCCAGTCGCTCCGCCCAGCGGCAATATCATCTGAAGCTTGCGTGCACCGCTGTTATCGGCCACCTCGAGCATGCTTCGCATCATGACAGTCATAAAGTTTCTCCGTGCGAGCAATCAGCTGCAAGCAATGAACCTTGAGCTTACTCGGACCGGGTTTGCTCACTGCTCGAAAGCTCACGACTCAATACTGCCTACTTCTGCTCCTCTGCTCCAGCCACTTCCGGCACCAGCGCAGTTTTCCGCACGATTTCCTTTAGCCGCCAGCGCTTCAATTTCGAAAGTGGCCGCGTTTCCTCCAGGCGAACAACGTCGCCCACGTGTGCTTCGTTTTTCTCGTCGTGTGCGTAAAACTTCTTGGCCTTCGAAACCACTCGCAAATAAAGAGGATGTGACTTGCGCCGTATTACCTGGACCACAATCGTCTTATTCATGCGGTTCGAAACCACGTTGCCGATCACTTCTTTGCGCCTTCCGGCAGTTTGCGTTTCCGCCATTATTTCTTCTCCCCGGCCGCCGCGCGCTCGTGGGCGACAGTCTTTACGCGGGCAATGTCTTTGCGCAGGCCGCGCAGCTTTTTCAAACTTTCGGTCTGACCCATATTCATCTGAAACTTCAGCTTGAACAGTTGATCGCTCATCTCTTGTTCCTGGTGCCGAAGTTCTTCGTCAGTAAGATTTCTGATCTTTTCTGCTTTCATAAATCCTCGTGGAGACGTTTCCTGCAACATCTGAGATGTAGCAGAGCTACGTCTCTACAAAAAGCCGTTCCTAGTACGACGTCTCGCGTTGTACGAATCTTGTCCGCAACGGCAGCTTATGCGACGCCAATCGCATTGCTTCTGCCGCATCTTGTGGCGACACGCCTTCCATTTCAAATAAAATTTTCCCGGGCTTGACGACTGCAACCCAATGGTCGGGCGCGCCTTTGCCCTTGCCCATACGGGTTTCAGCCGGCTTTTTGGTGACTGGCTTATCCGGAAATAACCGAATCCAGATTTTTCCGCCACGCTTGATGAAACGCGTCATCGCTACGCGACTGGCTTCGATCTGACGGTCGGTGATCCAACCCGGCTCGAGCACTTTCAGTCCGTAATCACCGAAAGACAGCACGCTCCCGCGCCAGGCTTTCCCGGTCATGCGTCCGCGCTGCTGCTTGCGGTACTTAACTTTTTTCGGCATCAACATAAAATCAGCTCTTGCCTCTTAGCCTACAATCTTCAGGTCACCCGATGACCCGATCATCAGATCACCCGATCTTCAAAACGCTCCCACCGCCTGGGACTCGCGCTTCTTCGTCGGCAGAATCTCTCCGCGGTAAATCCAGCACTTCACTCCGATCACGCCGTATGTCGTACGCGCTTCGCTGAAACCGTATTCGATGTCGGCGCGCAGCGTGTGCAGCGGCAGGCGACCTTGCAGGTACCACTCCGACCGCGCGATTTCGTTTCCGTTCAGGCGTCCGCTCACCCGAACTTTGATTCCCTTGCATCCGAAGCGCAAAGCCGAATCCACTGCCTTCCGCATGGCGCGGCGGAATCCCACGCGCTTTTCAAGCTGCAGCGCGATGGATTCAGAAACCAGTTGCGCATCGAGCTCCGGCTTGTGCACTTCCTGAATGTCTATGTACACTTCGCGGTTGGTGCGCTTTTGCATCTCGCCTTTCAGCTTGTCGATCTCAGCGCCCTTGCGACCGATTATGATTCCCGGCCGCGCCGTCTTGATGATCACGCGCAGCTTGTTGCCGGGCCGCTCGACTTCAATCGAGCTCACACCTGCCGACTTGAGCTTCTCCTTGAGTTCGCCCTTGAGCTTGACGTCTTCAAGCAGCAGCTTGTCGTAATCGCGTTCGACAAACCAGCGCGACTTCCACGGCTTGGTATATCCCAGCCGAAATCCGTATGGATGTACCTTCTGTCCCATAAAACTCCTGTAGAAGCGTTGCTTCGAACGCCTCAGACGTAGCGAGCTACGTCTCTACAACACTATCTTTTCCCCGCCGTCTTCTTCCCGGAAAATTTCTTTGCCACGGCTTTCTTCGTCGGCTTGCTCCGGGACTTACTCGCGGCCGCTTTCGTCGCCGGGCGCTCTTCTCCGACAACCGTCGCCAGATCTCCCGCGCTGTTTTTGCCACGTTCGGCCAAAGCAATCTCGATGTGGGCAATACGCCGCACATAGCGAAAAGCGCGTCCCATCGGCGCCGGACGGATCCGTTTCATGCGCGGGCCGTCATTCGCCACCGCGTGCTTCACGTAAAGATTGTCGAGATCCACATCAACATTCTTTTCTGTGCTCAGGTAATTCGCATTCTCAACCGCCGAGCGCACCAGCTTCTCGACTTTCGCGGCAACTCTCTTCTTCGTGAATGCCAGCGTGTTCAGCGCATCTTCCACTCGCCGACCTTTGATCAAGTCCAGCACCAAACGCGCCTTCTGTGGCGAGACGCGAACAAATCGGGTTTGAGCTCGAAATTCCATGTCTTATGCCTTTGGAGCCGCCGGTGCTGAGCCCGCAGCAGGGGCAATTGCTCCCGGTCCGCCGGGTATGCCCGCCGGACGCGCTGTGGTTTCGGTGGCCGCCTTCATCGAGTGGCCCTTGAACTGGCGCGTGAAGCTAAATTCACCCAGCTTGTGGCCGACCATGTTCTCGGTGATGTACACGGGAATAAATTTCTTCCCGTTGTGCACCGCGATCGTATGTCCCACCATTTCGGGGATGATGGTCGAGCGCCGCGACCAGGTGCGCAGAACTTTCTTCTCGTTGCGCGAGTTCATACCCTCGATGCGTGACGCCAGATAGCCGTCAATAAACGGGCCCTTTTTTGTTGAACGTGCCATATTTATTTCGCCCTGCTCACAATGAATTTGTCCGTACGCTTGTTGTTACGCGTCTTGTATCCCCGTGTCGGCTGGCCCCACGGCGTCACCGGATGCCGGCCGCCTGAAGTTTTGCCTTCGCCGCCACCGTGCGGATGGTCCACCGGGTTCATGGAAACGCCGCGATTGTGCGGGCGCTTGCCCAGCCAGCGCGACCGGCCGGCTTTACCGATCGTGATGTTCTCGTGGTCAATGTTGCCGACCTGTCCGATCGTCGCCATGCAATCTTGCGAAATCTTACGGGTCTCGCCAGAAGGCAATTTCACCAGCGCATACTCGCCTTCTTTTGCGACTAGTTGCGCCGCTCCACCCGCCGAACGCACCATCTGCGCGCCTTTTCCAGGGCGAAGCTCCAGATTGTGGATCGTAGTGCCCGGCGGAATATTCTTCAGCGGCAGCGCGTTACCGACCAAAATGTCTGCATCCGGCCCACTGACAATTTTCGCGCCCGCCTTCAACCCGTCCGGCTGCAGGATGTAACGCTTCTCCCCATCGGCGTACGCCAGGAGTGCAATTCGCGCAGAGCGGTTCGGATCGTACTCAATCGAGATCACCGTTGCCGGGATACCGGTCTTGTCGCGCTTAAAATCCACAATGCGCAGCTTGCGTTTGTGCCCACCCCCGCGAAACCGCATCGTGGTGTCGCCGGAGTTGCGGCGCCCGCCCTGCCGGTATTTCGGCTCGGTCAGCGGCTTGTGTGGCCGGTCGGTGGTCAGGTCCGCACTCGAAAGCGTGGTCCGGTAGCGCAACGTCTGCGTTGTCGGTCTGTAAGTTTTGATTGCCATAAAAATCAGCTCTTAGCTTTTAGCCGTTAGCTCTTAGCTTCTGCACTGAGCCGCAGTGGCTGAATGCTGAATGCTGAGTGCTAACTGCCGTCCTACAAATTCTGCGCGTACTCCGGCATCTTTTCGCCGGCTTTCAATCGCACGTATGCCTTCTTCCAATCCGCACGATAACCGGCAAACTTACCGCGCCGCCGCTCTTTGCCTGGATAATTCGCTGTACGTACCGAATTCACTTTCACTTTGAAGATTGCCTGCACCGCTTCTTTAATCTCTGTTTTCGTCGCCTTTGGCGCAACCTGGAAAACCAACGTGTTCTGGTTTTCCTTGATGCCGAGCCCCTTCTCGGTAATCACGGGCTTGCGAATGATCTGGTATGCCGTTTTCAACTACGCCACCTCCGCCGCTTTCTTGCTTCGGGTCCGCGGCGCCCGCGTCGTCTTTTTCGGAGCTCTGCCTTCGCCTTCAGACGCCTCGTGAGTGCGCTTTGACGCCGAGTTCTTCAAAGACAGCTGCAGCTTCTCAATTGCCGGCTGCGAGAAAATCGCGCGGTCGTACCGCAACAGGTGAAACGGATGCACCTCGTTGCTGGCAACCAGTTCCACGCCCTCGAGATTGCGCGAGCTCAAGTCCAAATTGCGATTGCCGTGGTTCGCCACTTCAACCAGCAAGGCTGTCTTGTCAACCTTCAACGCATCCAGCGCTTCGCGGAACGGCTGCGTCTTCGGCTCTTTCACATCGAACGCGTTCACCACGATCAGCTTGCCATCGTTCAATTTAGCCGCCAGCGCTGAGCGAAGAGCACCCAACAGCTTCTTGCGCGGAAAACTGTAATCGTATGAACGCGGTTGCGGACCATGCACTGTGCCGCCGTGGCGCCACAGAGGCGAACGGATGGAACCAACCCGGGCGCGACCGGTGCCCTTCTGCTTCCATAGCTTCTGCGTGAGTTCCCGCACGCTGTCCGGCGCGGTAATGCTTCACCGCTTCCCAAAGCAGGTCCTCGTTGATTGCGCCAAAGACCTCCTCAGCGAGATCCAGCGTGCCAACTTTTTTGCCGCTTAAATCGTGAATGTCGATAGTCGCCATGTTTATCTCGTGTGGCGCGGGCGCCCTCGCCCGCGTTCCGCTATCCCTTTTTGGCTGCCCTCTTCGCCGCCTTCAACGGATCAACCGTAGCTGCGCCGGCAAATCCGCGACGCTCTCTGGGTACCTTCTTCGCCTTCATGATGACCAGATATCCGCCATTCGGCCCTGGCACGCTGCCCTCTACCACCAGCAGGTTGTCATCTCTCTGCACGCCTAAAATCCGCAGATTGCGCACGGTCACGCGCTCGTTGCCCATGTGTCCGGACATCCGCATGCCTTTGAACACGCGCGATGGGAACGCCGATGAACCGATCGAACCCGTGATCTGGAACATCGAACCGTGCGACTTTGGGCCGCCGCCAAAATGATGGCGCTTGACTACGCCCTGAAAGCCTTTGCCCTTACTCACACCGACGATATCTACAAATCGCTCGCCCTCAAAAATCTCTACCAGCACGCGATCTCCCGCTTTCACCGCTGCGTCGCCATCGGCTTCGATTGGGACTTCGCGGATGAATTTCACCGGCGGAACATTGTTCTTCGCCAGGTGCCCGCGCATAGGTTGCGTCAGCCGTGACTCTTTTACGAATTCAACCAAACCGATCTGAGCGGAATCGTATCCATCTTTGGTCTGCGATTTGTGCTGCGTGACCACACAGGGGCCAGCCTGCAGCACGGTCGCCGGGCGTACATCGCCCTTCGAATCGAAGAGTTGCGTCATGCCGACTTTTTTGCCCAGAATTCCTGCTACTTTTGCCATTTCCTCACGTCCTGTGTGGCGCGGGCGCTTCGCCCGCGAAAGTGGCGAAACTTGCTCCGCCGGACAGCCGAGGTGCGGCTGTCCCCACATGGTCTATTTATGCTCTTTCCCGAATGCTTTGATCTCCACATCCACTCCAGCCGGAAGATCGAGCTTCATCAGCGCGTCCACGGTCTGCGGCGTCGGATCGAGAATGTCCAGCAAACGCTTGTGCGTGCGGATCTCGAACTGCTCGCGCGATTTCTTGTCCACGTGCGGCGACCGCAATACCGTGTATTTGTTCTTCATCGTGGGCAATGGAATCGGACCAGCGATTTGAGCGCCGGTACGCTTCGCCGTAGCCACGATTTCCGTTGTCGACTGATCCAGCACGCGGTAATCGTATGCCTTCAGCCGGATGCGAATTTTTTCGTTTCCTATCACGTTTCGTTTTCCTGACCCCTTCCGGCTTCTCCGGAAGGAAAGAACTTGAGGTGTTCAGTGACCCTGCAAGCCACCCAACCCTAACCATTTGTCATTCCGAACGGCTTTAGTCGTGAGGAACCTGCTTTTGTCTTTGTTCTTGCCAACGGGCCCAAGACCAACGACCAACAGCCAACCACTGCCTTACTGCACAATCTCCGAAATCGTGCCCGCGCCCACTGTGTGTCCGCCTTCGCGGATGGCAAAGCGCAAGCCCTTCTCCATCGCCACCGGCGTGATCAGCTCAATCACCAGCTGCACATTGTCGCCCGGCATCACCATCTCCGTGCCGCCTGGCAGTTCGGCAACTCCGGTCACGTCCGTCGTGCGCAGATAAAATTGCGGACGATACCCCTTGAAGAATGGCGTATGCCTGCCGCCTTCTTCTTTGGTCAGGATGTAAACCTCGGCCTTGAACTTGGTGTGCGGCGTGATCGATCCGCCTTTGGCCAGCACCATGCCGCGCTCCACATCGTCTTTGCCAATGCCGCGCAGCAGCAGTCCAGCATTGTCACCTGCCATGCCTTCGTCGAGTTGCTTCTTGAACATCTCGACGCCGGTCACAACCGTCTTGCGGGTGTCGCGGAAGCCGACGATTTCAACTTCTTCGCCGACTTTGACCTTGCCGCGCTCGATTCTTCCCGTCACCACCGTGCCGCGGCCCGAGATCGAGAAGATATCTTCAATCGGCATCAGGAACGGTTTGTCCAGTTCGCGCGCCGGTTGCGGAACGCTTTTGTCCACCGCTTCCATCAGCTCGTCAATCTGCTTCTCCCACTTGGCTTCGCCGTTCAGCGCGCCCAGTGCGGAAAGTCGCACCACCGGCACATCGTCGCCCGGGAATTGATACGACTTCAAAAGTTCGCGAACTTCGAGTTCCACCAAATCCAGCAACTCAGGATCGTCCACCGCATCGCACTTGTTCAGCGCCACTACGATGTAGGGCACACCCACTTGACGCGCCAAGAGCACGTGCTCGCGCGTCTGCGGCATGGGCCCGTCGGTCGCCGCCACAACCAGGATCGCGCCATCCATCTGCGCTGCGCCCGTGATCATGTTCTTGATGTAGTCGGCGTGGCCGGGGCAATCCACGTGCGCATAGTGCCGGTTCGCGGTCTCGTACTCGACGTGCGCCGTCGCAATGGTGATGCCGCGCGCTTTTTCTTCCGGCGCGTTATCAATCGAATCAAACGACCGGAAGACAATCTTCGGGTTGTGCTTCTGCAATACCTTGGTGATGGCCGCCGTCAGCGTGGTCTTGCCATGGTCAATGTGACCGATGGTGCCCACGTTGCAGTGTGGCTTAGTGCGTTCAAATTTCTCTTTCGCCATGCTTTATTTCCTCTTCCATCAGCTTGCAGCTGCCCAGCTTTTAGCTGTTAGCCTTTAGCTCTTAGCTTGAAACCAAAACCGCTGTCATTCCGAACCGCTTCAGCGGTGAGGAACCTGCTTTTCCTCGTGTGGCGCGGGCGCCCTCGCCCGCGATCTTAATTATTTCCCGCCTTGCGCCTTGCCGATAATCTCGTCTGCCACCGACCGCGGCACTTCTTCATACCGCGCAAAGTGCATCGAGTACTCGGCGCGTCCTTGGGTTGAAGACCGCATGTGCGTCGCGTAGCCAAACATTTCCGCCAGCGGAACGATCGCCTTGATCACCTGCGATCCGGCGCGGTGCTCCATGCCCTCAATGCGTCCACGACGCGAGCTCAAGTCGCCCATGATCGCGCCCGCAAAATCCTCCGGCGTCACAACTTCAACCGCCATAACCGGCTCAAGCAGCACCGGTGAGGCTCTACGTGCAGCTTCCTTGAATGCCATCGAACCAGCGATCTTGAATGCCATTTCGTTCGAGTCCACGTCATGGTAGCTGCCGTCATAAAGCGTGACCTTCACATCGACCACCGGATAGCCGGCCAGCACACCGCCTTCCAGCGCTTCCTGAATCCCCTGGTCGATGGGCTTGATGAATTCCTTTGGCACCGAACCGCCCACAATGTCATTGACGAATTCGTATCCCAACCCGGGTGGTTGGGGATCCAGTTTGATCTTCGCGTGCCCGTACTGCCCGCGTCCGCCGGTCTGACGAATGTATTTGCCTTCCGCTTCGGAATGCTTGCGAATGGTCTCGCGATACGCCACCTGCGGCTTGCCGACATTGGCCTCGACTTTATACTCGCGCATCATGCGATCCACAATGATTTCGAGGTGCAACTCACCCATGCCGCTGATGATGGTTTGTCCGCTATCGGGATCGGTATGAACCTTGAAGGTGGGATCTTCCTGCGCCAGCTTGGCAAGCGCCATGCCCATCTTTTCCTGATCGGCCTTGGTCTTAGGCTCGACCGCTACTGAAATGACTGGCACCGCGAACTCAATCGACTCCAGCGTGATCGGGTGCTTGGGATCGCAGATTGTGTCACCGGTTGATACGTTCTTCAGGCCAACCGCTGCGCAAATGTCACCCGCCAAAATTTCCTGAATGTCTTCGCGCTTGTTGGCGTGCATTTTCAGCAGGCGACCTATCCGTTCGTTTCTTTGGGTGCGCGAATTCAGCACCGACTCGCCGGATTTGATCTGTCCGGAATAGACCCGAATAAAAGTCAGTTGGCCGACAAACGGATCAGCCATGATCTTGAACGCTAGTGCCGAAAACGGCTCGTCGTCAGAAGCTTTGCGGGCGATCTGCTTCCCTGAGTCGGGATCAGCGCCGTGCGTTTCGGGAACATCGAGTGGTGAAGGCAGATAATCCACCACCGCATCCAGCAGCGGCTGCACGCCTTTGTTTTTAAAAGCCGTCCCAACCACAACTGGAAAAACCTTCAAAGCGATCGTGGATTTTCGTAAAGAAGCTTTCAACTCGGCGGCGGAAATTTCTTCCCCTTCCAGGAACTTATGCAGCATCTCGTCGTCGTTCTCGGCGACGGTCTCGACTAATTGCGCGTGGAAGGCTTCGGCTTTCTTTTTCAACTCAGCTGGAAGTTCTTCGGTGACGTACTCCGCTCCTAGGTCCTCGTTGTTCCAGATGATCGCTTTCATGGAGAGCAGATCAACTACGCCCTTAAACTTATCTTCTTGTCCGATTGGAATCTGAATTGCGATCGGCTTGGCGTTGAGGCGCTTGCGAATGGTATCAACTGCATGCTCGAAATCGGCGCCCATCTTGTCAATCTTGTTGATAAAGCAAATTCGCGGGACGCCGTACTTGTCGGCTTGCCGCCAGACTTTTTCCGACTGCGGCTGTACGCCATGGACCGCGTCAAACACAGCGACGGCGCCATCGAGCACGCGCAGGGACCGCTCTACTTCGGCGGTGAAATCCACGTGGCCGGGAGTATCAATAATGTTGATGCGAATGTCACGCCAGGTGCAGGTCGTTGCAGCGGAAGTGATGGTGATGCCGCGCTCCTGCTCCTGCTCCATCCAGTCCATGGTGGCGGTGCCTTCGTGGACCTCTCCGATGCGGTGCGTCTTTCCGGTATAGAAGAGGATGCGCTCAGTCGTAGTGGTCTTGCCCGCGTCAATATGGGCCATGATGCCGATGTTCCTGCAACGCGATAATGGAACTGTTCTGGACACAGCTTTCTTTCTTTCGTCCTTACGAACTTCCTGTTCGCCAGCGATATTTACGGGAGTACTCATCAAAAACCAGCGTTTAGCTATTAGCCTTTAGCTCTCGGCCTGAACCCTTAGCTCTAGCTAAGAGCTGCTCTTCTACCACCGATAATGCGCAAAGGCCTTGTTCGCTTCGGCCATGCGATGTACATCTTCTTTCTTCTTTATGGCTGCACCTTTGCCGTTGGCGGCGTCGAGCAATTCATTGCTTAACTTGTCGACCATTCCCTTTTCAGCACGTCCGCGGGAGTATGTCACCAGCCAGCGGATCGCCAGCGAAGTACGCCGGTCCGCATTCACTTCCACCGGCACCTGATAGTTCGCACCACCAACGCGACGGCTCTTCACTTCGAGCAGGGGCTTGGCATTTTCGACCGCTTTCTTGAAGAGCTTGAGCGCTTCATCGCCGCCCTTCGCCTGCATGCGGGTCAGGGCTTCATAAAAGATGCCCTCGGCCGTGCTCTTCTTTCCCTGCCACATCATCGAATTGACGAATTTCGTCACCAGATCCGATCCATACACCGGATCCGGCTCGACCGTGCGCTTTGCGATATGTCCTTTGCGAGGCATATAACTCCAGGTTTCAAAGTTTCAGGGTTTCTGAAACTCGCTTCTTATGCTTTCTTCGGACGCTTTGCTCCATACTTTGAGCGTCCCTGCATGCGGTTCGCGACGCCCACCGCGTCGAGCGTTCCGCGAATCACGTGATAGCGAACTCCGGGCAGATCTTTCACACGGCCGCCGCGGATCAGCACAATCGAGTGCTCCTGCAGATTATGGCCAACGCCAGGAATATAGGTTGTGACTTCAATTCCGTTGGTCAAGCGCACGCGGGCAACTTTGCGCAATGCCGAGTTCGGCTTCTTCGGCGTTTGTGTGTACACGCGAGTGCACACACCGCGCTTCTGCGGACACGATTGCAACGCCGGACTCGCCGTCTTATATCGCGGATGCTTCCTTCCCGCGCGGACCAACTGATTAAAAGTAGGCACTCTTGGCGCTCCTATTCCCGTCCGCACAACTCATGCAGATCGGAAACCTAATCCAATTTCCCGGATCCAACTTTACCGGATTCAACCAGGATTCAGGGCTGGATGCCTTCGGCATCCATACTTCCGGCCACACCATCGCCGGAGATTCGCTTTGTCCCTATGACAGGTCTGACGACGGTGGCTCCAAGCCCTGTTCGGGAGGCGCTCCGTTTCGCCAGCATCGCTCCGCATATTCTCCCTTGCCGGGAGGCGTTCGCGGAACGTTTCAGCGAGGGGTCTTCACTTCTGAAGACATGGTACAAAAACTCAACTGCCGATTCCAGTGCCCGCCGCGCGCTTGGCAAGCGTAAACACAGGCATTGCAGGCAAGTCAGGATCAACTCGCGGAACCTAATAAATATAACAACCACAAAACCATGCGTCAACCGTGTTTCGAACGCATCTCACGTTTCAGTAACTTTTCGGAGGCGGGGCGTCCGAAGTTGCTCAAATAATGCACAGCCTCTACACTGATTGTTTTCCAGAACCAGCGCGTCTCATTCTAAATTGGAAGTGTTCATGGGTAGGTTCGTTTCCCTCGCGGCGTTAGCCTCCATATTCTTGAGTTGTTGTTTCTTGGCGTCCTGCGGTCATACCACGGCGACCAATATCATTACGAACCCGGTGCCTACCAGCGTTTCGCTGACGAATTCCTCCATGGTCGGCTTGAACGTATCGCTTGAGGTGGGAAAAACGCTGTCTTTTACTGCTACAGCCAAGGGCGCGCGAAATAACACTATCAACGAGACTTTTTCCTTCTTGTCCAGCAACCCTACTGTGGTCACGATTGCGGGTAATGGAGTGGCGTGCGCCGGCACCTGGGATTCGCTCACCAATCCGCAAGTCTGCGTCCCCGGAACGGTAGGGACAGCACAGCTGGCGGCCACTGCCCAAGGCGTCAGCAGTCCTCCGATTACGGTTTATGTTCACGCGCGTATTACCAACATAGCGGTAAGCAAGGTGCCAGGGCAGGCACCAACGCTCTCAAATACCTGTCTCTCGAAGGGTGCACCGCTCGGACCGGAGAGCGGGCTCTATCAGGCGACTGCGATGAGTGGCTCCACAGACATCACACCGAGCGTCGGGCCGTTCATCTGGCAACAGGTAAATCCTACCGGCGGCTCGAGCATTGTGAACTTGACCTCAACTCCGCCGACAACCACCGCGTTGAACCAGGCAATCGTCAGCGCCAGCATACCTGGTCAGGGCATGATTTTCGCTTCTGCAAGCGGGCTCACCAGTCAAACTGTGCCGGTTCAAACCTGCCCAGTCCAGTCGATTTCGGTTACTGCCGCCAACAATCCCAGCACTTCCCTTCTGATGAATACCGGCACGACCACCACGCTGAACGCTACAGTGATGGACAGTGTAGGAATGACGCTCACCGGGGTGCCGCTAAGCTGGAACACTTCGAACCCAATCTCAGCAACGGTCTCGCCAAACAATGCCAGCACAGTTTATGGCAGCGTAGGAACCGTGTCAGCCTCCGCCGTTGGCGCGGCATCAGTTATCGCCTCCTGCACTCCGCCAACTTGCAACACCGGCTTCAAGCCATCGCTGCCGATATATCCAACATCGCCAATCAGCTTTGACGTGAGCAGCAGCACGGCACCTACCAGCCCAACCGCATACGTGACCACGACTGCATGCGTTACGGCAAATCCGACTAAAGCGACATGCAATGCGACGATCGTTCCGCTTACGAAGTCTTCAAACACGTCCACGTTCGTCGCGGGTACGCCAGTGGGCTTGCCAGCCTCGCCCAACTCCATAATTTTTGATGAGAGAGGAACCAACGCGTACCTGGGAGTAGATTCCTCGCACTTTGGACAGAATGGCGCGATGGTCTTCAGCGGTTCTGCCGCTTCCCAGTTCAACAGCGCCTTCGGGAAAGTCTTGGCAGTTTCACCCGATACTTCTACGGTCATCTTCTCCGATACGTTTGACACACCGAACCAGGTTTTCATCTGCAACAGCTGCAGCGCAGCGTCGCGCACGATCACATCACTTCTCATCACGGGAGCAACAGCCGCTGCGTTTTCGCCAGATAACCTGAAGGCCTACATTGTGGCGACGCCGCCACCTCCGGCTCCGCAGGTAAGCACACTCTACATTTATTCCAAAGTGGACGCGCTGCAGAAGATATCCTTGAACGCGGCGGCAAATGACGTTGTGTTTGCGGAGGAAGGCGGGTTCAGTTACCTGGCGGGTGGTGCCCCATCCTCCATTACCGTTCGCAGGACCTGTGACAATGCCCCGGACCCGTCCGCCACGTTGAGCACTGCGGCGATTCCGAACATGATTCGCGCCCTGCCAGATGCCACAACTCTTCTTGCACTTGAGCCGCCCAACATTGACCTGGTCAGCATCACGGCACTCTCGGCCGCCGGGTGTTCCGGGACGATTACAGATTCGGCCAACACCGTCAATCTGGGCCAAGGCACATTCATCCCCACTCAGTTCATCATCTCAGGGGATGGCGCCACCGCTTACATTTTGGGCGAAACTCAGCCGTCGGGCTCTGCGCGCCTGCCGTTCATCATGGTATTCAATATTGGCAATCATACGACTTCGGCGATTTCGTTGACAGGAAATGCGATTCCGTTGAGTGCATCATTGAGTCCGGCTAGTAATCTGCTGTTCGTCGGCGCTGATGACGGTGCGGTTCACATTATTGATACGTCATCAGGTTCCGATTTGCAGCAGGTCACATTTCCCGCGCAGACTCCTCTGTGCTTTGGGCCGGGCAATCCCCCGACCGCAGTTCCAAAGACCGTGGTTGCCATTTCCGCCGTTTCGCAGAATGGATCCAACACAACCTACAGTTACGTCGTGAATTCGGGGCCGCCGCTCGCAGTCGGAGAAACGATCGTGATCGCAGGAATGAAGGACGGGGGAAACGACGGTACCTATACGATTCTGTCGTTGGGACCCGCAACGTTTGCAGTGACTAACAATTCCGGCGTCACTACCACATCTGCGCAGAACGGCAGCGGTACCGTTTCCATCACCTGCAATCCAGACCTGGTGGCAGTGAAGCCGTAAGGAAGCTTCAGGCTTTGGGCTTTGGGCTTCAGACTTTGGGCTTTCACCTTTCGGGCTTGGCTTTGGCCCTCGACTTTTGGTTTTCACCTTCGCCTTCAGCTTTTGGGATTTAGGCTGTCGGCTTCGGCTCACGCTGACATACATCGCATCCGCCGCAGCACTCTTGTCATTCCGAATCCCTTCAGGGATGAGGAACCTGCTTTCTCCGACGACACGCGCCTAGCTTAGCTAGCTAAGCTCGGCGCGTGTCCACAACCCATAGCCTTCTGGCCGCAAGGAAAGGCGCGTGGACGTCGGAATTCGCCAGCCCCGATAGGGGCGAACGATCTTAGCAACCAGCGCTTCAGCGCTGGGAAGGAGCGAGACATGATTCAAGTCCCGTAGGGACGACCGAATTGCAACACCCGCGACAGCTAGATCCTGGAGCCCGACGCTTGAGCCTCAATCTCTTTGCCCACACTGTCCAGCACTCCATTGATGAACTGCACCGACTCGGGCGCGGAAAACTTGCGCGCTATTTCAATGGCTTCGTTGATCACAACCGCCCGCGGTGTTTTCGGAAAACCAAGCAGTTCCGCAACCGCGGCGCGAAGAATGTTTCGGTCAACTGCGGCCATGCGGTCCATGCGCCAATTCTCGGCATGCTCTTCGATCAGCTTGTCGATTTCCGGGGAGCGGTCCTGCGCAACTCGAAATAAGTCTTCCGTAAATCCCTTGACCTCCGGCGTAACCTCACCTCGTCCTTTCCAGAAAGTCTTGCGTACGTCATCAATCGGCTGCTTGCCAAGATCGGCCTGAAACAGCATCTGTAAAGCCAGTTCACGAGATTTGCGGCGGGTACCCATGGGAAAACCGTCATTGGTCATTCGTCGTTGGTCGTTGGCAAAAACAAACGCGTCGCCGGTCATAGGCCACTTGGCCATCGACCCGACTGGCTGACGAACAGCTTCAGTTTACAGGAAGAAAAAATCAAGATTCAGAGGCTAACGCTCTTTGCGACGAGTTTTGCGCATGCCCCGTTTCGCGCCTTGCTTCTTGGGTTGGCGAACGACCAACGACGAACGACCAACGACGGCTCTTCTCAGATTCGCCATCTCTACCGCCGCCAGTGCCGCTTCGAATCCCTTGTTGCCCATTTTCAGCCCGGCGCGGTCAATCGCCTGTTTCAGCGTGTCACAGGTGAGGACGCCGAACGCATGCGGCACTCCAGTTTCCTGCGCCGACTGCCCAATCCCGCGCGCGACTTCGTTGACGATGACGTCGTAATGCGCAGTGTCCCCGCGCAGCAAGCACCCGAGACAAATGATGACATCGCATTTCTTGGTCTCAGCGAGGGTGCGAGCGGCGGATGGAATTTCAAAAGAGCCCGGGACGCGGACGATCTCGATGTCTTTCTCCTTCGCACCGGAACGCAAAAGCGCATCGTAGGCACTCCGAAGCAAACGATCAGTGATGAACTCATTGAACCGAGAAACAACGATTCCGAAGCGGATGCCCGACGCGTCAAGGTTTCCGGCACGCATTTTCCGCCGAATCTTTTCGTCGGTGGATTTCTGCGTGTCGGAGCCTGTCCTGAGCGAAGTCGAAGGATGTCTCTCTTGTGAAAGGTTTTTCATCCGTGAAATCCGCGTTCATCCGCGGAGATGAAGTTAACGTCCCTTGAACTGCACCGGCCTCTTCTCCAGAAACGCCGTCGTCCCCTCTTTCTTATCTTCCGTCGCGCAAGCCACGCCAAACAACACCGCCTCCACATACAGGCTCTCGGCCAGCGTCATCTCCATGCCCTTATTTACCGCCTCCATCGTGTACTGCACCGCAAGTGGCGCATTGGCAATGATCTTCTGCGCAATAGCTTCCGCGCGCGGGATCAAATCCGCCGCAGGAAGTACTTCATTCACCAGCCCAATCCGATGCGCCTCCTGTGCGCTGATCATCTCGCCTGTCAGCAAAAGTTGCATCGCAATGCCTTTGCCTACGAGCCGCGGCAGGCGCTGCGTGCCGCCGTAGCCGGGAATGATTCCAAGTTTCACTTCAGGCTGTCCTAGCTTGGCATTTTCGCTGGCCAGGCGCATGGTGCAGGCCATGGCGATCTCGCATCCGCCGCCGAGTGCGAATCCATTGATGCAGGCGATCACCGGCTTGCCCAGGTTCTCGATCAGGTTGAGCACGCTCTGCCCGCGGTGCGTGTACTCTTTGCCCGATACCGCGTCGTGCTGCGCCAGCTCGCCAATGTCCGCGCCGGCAATGAACGCCTTCTCGCCCGCCCCGGTCAGGATGACCACGCGCACACCCGCATCATTCTTAATGTTATGAAACGCCGTCCGTAGCTCTTCCATCGTGGCCATATTCAGCGCATTGAGCACCTTCGGCCGGTTCACGCTGACGTAAGCAATCGCATTTTTCTTTTCGCAGAGAATGTTGGAGAAGATCATAAGATCAAATTCTTTGCCACGGATTTACGCGGATAAAAACCGATCATTTCAAATTCTATTTAGATGAGTTGCATTTGGCAGAATTCGTCGATAGCGTTCTCGTACGTCAGGGATGAACAGAAATGCGCAAACGATTCCGGATGACAAGCTCATAGCCGCAAACACCACACAATCACGGTCCTGCGTCCACAAGACAGAAAGTCGTAGCCCGTAAAGAGGCAGACGAGGGCGTCACAAGATACGGCGAACCACCAAGCCCACAGTTTTCCCTTCCGGAGGGACGACCAACCGACGAGGACAAGTAACCCCAACGTAACAAATACGGCCACATCGAGACATATGTGGCGGTCACCTCACGTTCCTGAAAGAAGGCTACGAGAGGGTAGGCGGTCACGCCCAAGTAAACAGAGAATGCAAAGACCAGTAAAGCGTTAACGAGTTGCATCGTAATGATGGTGCCAAGCGAACTCGTGCGACTCATAGTGTTTGCTCCGTTTTTCGCAAGTCTAATCCGCGTTCAACCGCGTAAATCCGTGGCGAAGAAGTTACAGCTTATTCGGCTTCGGATTATTCGGGTCCGAATAATCGTAAAATCCCTTCCCCGTCTTTCGCCCGTACCAGCCCGCCATCACCAGCCGCTTCAGCAGTGGAGGCGAGGCGAAGCGGCGCTCTTTGAATTCGTCGTACATCACATGCGTGATGTAGTAGGTCGTGTCGAGGCCGACGAAATCGAGCAGCGTGAACGGCCCCATGGGATAGCCGCAGCCGAGTTTCATGGCGCTGTCAATGTCCTCGATCGAGCCCGCGCCTTCTTCGTAGGCGCGGATGGCATCGAGCAGATACGGCACCAGCAGTCGGTTCACGATGAATCCGGTTTTGTCGCTAGCGCGTACCGGAACTTTGCCAAGCTTCTTCGCGAAATCGTATGCAGTTTCGTAAACGTCGCTTGCAGTCGCAATCGTCCGCACCACTTCCACAAGCTTCATCAGTGGGACAGGATTAAAAAAATGCAGCCCGATGAACCTCTCCGGCCGCTTGGTCGCAGTCATCAGCTCGGTGATCGAAATGGACGAAGTGTTCGAAGCGAAGATGGCATCTTTCTTCACGATGCCATCGAGCGCCGCATACATTTCTTTCTTTGTAGGAACGTTTTCGATGATGGCTTCGATGATGATGTCGCAATCGACGAGGTCTTCTTTCCGGGTCGTGCCATCCAGCCGCGCGCGAATCTCATCTTTCTGTCGCGACGTGATCCCGCCCTTCTCCGGCGGCCTCTCCGCAAACTTCGCCAGCGACTTCTCGATTCCCGCGAAGCCCTTGTCTAGAAACTTCTGCTCGACTTCCAGCACGGTCGTGTCGAATCCGGCGGCCGCTGAAACCTGAGCGATGCCGGAACCCATCAATCCACAACCGAGAACACCAACTCTTTTGATTTGCATTTCAACTTCCTTCGCCGCGGATCAACGCGGATGAACACGGATTAACGCTGGCCACCAGCGGAGCACGCATCACCATTCCAGCTTCACCAGCGATAGCGCTTGCCGCGGCAAAGGGAAGCTCAAGACTAAGTCACCGTTTTTACTCTGCACCCACCGAGGCGACTCCAGCAATTGTAGTTGGCCGGCAGCTTTCAAAGCGGCGTACTGTTCCGCATCAGGGTCCTGTGGCGAGCCCAGCTTTTTCCATAGCGTGTATGCGTTGCTGTGGTCGCGGTCAATCCGATAATGGTGCACCACAATCTTCTCTGACGAGGCAGGCAAGCCGGCGATATTCAATTGAACGGATGACTCGGGTGCGGCCTCATCATTATTGTCATGGTAATTCCATAGCAATACGGTCATGCCGTGCTCGGAATGCGCTGCCATTGCATCTACATCGGCTGCGGCTCGCACGCCTGATTTGAGGATTTCATCCAAATCAACTCTGCCATTGCTACTCGCTTCAACGCGGTCGCCGGACATCAAACTGAGCATGCGAAACAAATTGAGTACCGGCTTATCAACTCCATTTGTTGCCAACGTTCTGAATCCGTCGAAGTAGGGCTGGTCCTCGAATTCAAAGGCCCAGGTTAGAATGCCGGCCAGGTTGGTTCTGTGGCGCTGATTCAGATCAAGCATGTTGCGGATTGCCGTGGCAGTGTAGGCAGGATACAGGGGACCGTTGCGATACGCGTTCTGCGGATAGACGCGGGCCGAACAGGCGGCACAACCCTCCGGGTCGGACTCGCTGAGCACCACTGGCAAGTGGGCGAACTCCGGAAACGACGCTACAATCGCAAGTCCTTCGTCCACGTCGCACAGGTTATTCGCCAGCCCCATGCGGACCCTGCCATCCACGACCTGGGGCGAGCCCTTTGCATGAAAGCTGATGAAGTCGAGTGGGGCGCCGTTTTTTCCCGTCGCGAAATTCTTGCCGCGCGCACAGTGCTCGAGAAACTGTCTCAGAAAGGCTGCGGCGGTAGTTGAAGCAGAGCCCGTCGTCGCAGGTCCGCCGACCCGTGCGTTCGGCAATGCTCGGCGCACCGCGTCAACCGAATAGTCATAGAGCTGGTCATACTCCTCAGGAGTTCCATGCCAATATCCGATATTCGGCTCGTTCCATACCTCCCATGACCATGACTCAGTTTCCGTTTTGCCGTAACGAGCGATGCAGTGTGACACCAACTGATAGACCAACTCCGACCACTTCTGGTAATCACGCGGCGGGTACGTCCAGCCGACATACAGCTCGTCTTTGGGCCAGTGATGCTGATAGGGCAGTGGATGCGTGGAAAGCGCCTCGGGCATGAATCCGATTTCAACAAATGGCTTCGCACCCGCCTGCAAATAAGTGTCGAGTATGCGGTCCACGATTTTCCAGTCATACACCGGATGACCGGAAGCGTCTTCGGTGTAGGCGTTGGTGGATCCCCACTTCAGCGCCGGAGTTCCGTCTCCCGTAGTCAGGAGATTGTGCGTCCGGATCTGCACCGGCACGGGGCTGAGTGCGGCAATTTCCTCAATCAGCTCGCGACCATGCGGCGCATACGTGTAATTTGGCTCGTCGTAGCCAAAGTAGGCCCAGACCGGCTTGAGCGGGGCGAGAGTGTGGTCCGCATGAACTTGAATGATTACTGGTTCCTGGCCTAGGAGAAACGAATGGACTGAAAAAAATACGAATGCGGCTGACAGAAGAATTTTCAAAACGCAGAAGGCTCTGTTCATGATTGAGAAAATCAGTCCACCAATATCGCGATTAACGCGCATTGACGAGGATCACTTCATTTCACCACGGAGACACCCTTCGACTTCGCTCAGGGTAGGCTCCGGCACGGAGAAAAACCTTAAAATCTTGTCATCCCGAACTCGTCCGCCGAAGGAGGACGGGAGAGGGACCTTACGACTGCCGCACTACGTAGGCAGTAAACGGGTCCATGATTGCAGTAAACGGGATCCATGATGATGTTCGAGGCGAAGATGGCGTCTTCCTTGACAATGCCGTCGAGCGCAGCATACTTGGACAACGACTTTTCGATTCCCGCAAAACCTTCGTCGAGAAACTTCTGTTCGACCTCGAGGACAGCGGCGTCGAATCCGGCCATTGCGGAAACCTGAACGATCCCCGACCCCATCAGCCCGCAACCCAGAACGCCAACTTTTTTAGTTTCCATTCGATGCCTCCATCGACGAAACCTAAGTTCTTGCAGCAAGACGCTGCTTGATGAAGGAATACAGTCCCATGAACAGAAAAACCGGGCCAAAACTTATGAATACGGGTTGCCAGCCTTTCCCGTGAGATGCCAGCCACCATTGACCGCTCAGGAAACTTGCTCCAGAAAATGTGGTGGCGAAACTCTGGAACCAACAAGGCCACCCATCTCTTTCACGTACAGTCAAGGCGAAAAATCCCAATGACACACCTACCATCAGCCCAGCGAGAAAATCACTATCCAGCACAGACCCGCGCACAATCCCAACGGTGAAGAAGAGAGCCCAGCAAACCTCATACAGAACCAACGCTCCAGCCTTCATACCTGCACCCCCGCTAAATGTGCTCCGAATTCGGTACCTCGACGCCCTCAGCGGCTATAAAGCCGCTATTAGTTTGACAACCTATTCGGCGGCTGAAGCCGTGCCCTGCCCTTCCCGCTCGTGCCTTGAGCGTCGTTTTCTCCATGACTCCGTGTCTCCGTGGTGAAAATCTAATTCAAGCTCTCCACCACCATCGCAATCCCCTGTCCGCCGCCAATGCACGCCGTTGCCAGACCATACTTCTTTTTGCGGCGACGCAACTCGTAGAGCAACGTAATCACCAGCCGAGTACCGGTTGCGCCCAGCGGATGCCCCAAGGCAATCGCGCCACCGTTTACGTTCACTTTCTCGCGATCCAGGCCCAACTCTTTTTCGACCGCAAGATACTGCGCAGCAAACGCTTCGTTCACCTCGATCAGGTCAATGTGCTCGAGCGTCATGCCAGCCTTTTGCAGAGCGATCTTAGACGCCGGAACCGGCCCACTGCCCATGATCTTTGGATCAACTCCCGCAACTCCCCAGCTCACAATCCGGCCGAGCGGCTGGATTCCGCGTTTGCCTGCATCTTCGAGGGACATCATGACTACAGCCGCGCCACCGTCCACAATGCCGCTGGCGTTCCCCGCGGTAACAGTTCCGCTTTTTCCAAACGCCGGACGCAGCTTGGCCAGCCCTTCCATCGTGGTCTGCGGACGCCGATGATCGTCCTCGGTCAGCGACTCTCCGGTTGATTCGCCTTTGGAACTCTTCAGCGGCACCGGGACCAGCTCTTCCTGAATGCGTCCGGCTTTGTAAGCGTCATCAGTGCATTTTTGTGAACGCAGAGCAAATTCATCCTGCATCTCGCGCGTGATTCCGTGTTGCGAGCCATACAGTTCTGCGGTGTTTGCCATGTACGAACCGCAATAACTGTCGAGCAGCGCAACCATCAGCGAATCTTCGAGCTTGCCGCCGGGAGCCAGCGTGAATCCATCGCGCCCGCGAATCACAAACGGCGCTTGCGACATGGCTTCCATGCCGCCCGCCAAGACAACGCTGCCTTCATCGGTCATGATCATGTGCGCGCCGTTTACGATTGCCTGCATGCCGCTACCGCACAGGCGATTGACCGTCAGCGCTGGCGTTTCAATCGGCAACCCCGCTCGCAGTCCCACATGACGGGCACCGTACAGTGCGTCGCCGGAAGTCTGTTGCGCATTGCCGAAAACGGCGTGATCGAATTCTTCCGCCTTGACGCCCGCGCGCTGGATCGCCTCTTTGGCGGCAATCGCGCCGAGTTCCTGCGCCGTAAAGTCTTTCAGCTTGCCGCAATAACGTCCGAACGGCGTGCGTGCGCCGCTAACGATCGCAATGTCACCTGGCTTGAGCATGAGTTCCGTCAGAATGGCGCGGCGGCCTGTTCCGAACTGGTTAGTCTAGCAGCGTAACGAAGAGCTCCGCCAGCGCACGGGCACACGATGATTTCGGCGCTGTCACCGACTTCAAAAGCCTTTAACCGCAGAGGTCGCAGAGTTCTCGCTGAGGACGCGGAGAAGAACTCGAACTTCAAAGATTTTTCCCCGGAAATGAAACTCGACGCTGTTTACTCTACGGTAAAAATCTTTCGCGGTGTCCATTCAACTCACCTCCGACATCATTGCCTGCGCGATCAAAATCCATCGCAAGCTTGGCCCCAGGCTGCTCGAGTCTGCATACGAAGCTTGTCTAACGTACGAATTGCAGAAGCGGGGCAGACGAGTTGAGTGTCAGAAGGCAGTGCCACTCTATTATGAAGAAGTGAAGCTCGATTGCGAATTTCGCGCAGACTTGGTCGTTGATAATACGGTCGCGCTCGAATTGAAGTGCAAAGAGGCGCTACATCCTGTAGACGAGGCGCAGTTGCTCTCGCATCTGCGGCTGCTGAATCTGCCTATCGGATTGCTCATCAATTTCCATGTGGTGACTTTGAAAGATGGTCTCAAGCGCATGGTCAACAATACGTCGAGCCCATAGCCGACTCTCAGATTGCATAGCCGAAGCGAATCGGCATAACAGGGGAATTCCTAAGACCGCGAGACTATGCCACAGCCGCCGCGGTCAGCCCCGCCGCCAGCGCTACGCTCTTACCTGTGCCTTCAGTTACGGCTTTCTCCAGTGCATGTTCGGCGCGGTTGATCACTTCGGTGACGATGTCCACTGCATCGAACTGCTGCCGCAGGACCGCTTCCGCGACGCCGGCGTTGAGTGAAGCGGCGGCCTGCTTATCGTCGAGCGCGGTCGAAATCAGGCGGCGCATCTTTTCGACCACCATCAGCGCTTCTTTTTCCGCCGTCTCACCTAGAACAATCGCGATCGCATTGGCCGCATAGCGAAACGCTAAATCATTCTGCCGGATGTTCGCAGCCACAAGTTGCCCCAGGCGTTGCATCGCGCTATCAGCGGCAGCCTCTCCCTGTTCTCTTATCATCGCTGCACGGTCGCCAAATCGCATCAGCAACACGCTTACGGGCGTCGCCTGCTGAGTTGCACGCCGGACTTCACCCATCAGCAGATCAACATAGGAAGCCCGCTTCAGCAATCCGGAATTCTCGTCTGTTACAGAAAGATTCTTGACCAACCGGCGCAGGCCCGCATTGTTCAATGCGATTGCCACTTGCTCGGCGATCATCTTGAAGACGAGCACATCATTCGGTGCCCATGCGCGAGACGTGCCATCCATGAGCAGCAAAACGCCGAGCTGTTCATTGCCATCGGTTAACGGCAGTGCCAGCAATGACCTTGCGCCTAAGGATGCCAGCTGCGGAGCAACCGTCTCCAAATCCGGTACAGCCGTGACGTCTGCGCAAACCAGCGCGCCCTGGCTGGCGGCCAATTCATGTGAGGTCACGACTACCGGCTCGATCACTTCCCGCTTTGTTGGTTCATGCCCATTGGCGATGAATTCCTTGAAGGCGGTGGTCGCAAGTCCAGGCTTTCGCAGTGCGGCAATGCAGCGGCCCAGGTTCCATTGCTGTCCAATCTCGTTTGCGGCCGTGCTTAATACCGTCTCTGCCGTGCTCTGCCGGTTCAGCTTGCGAGTGATGTCCGGCACACGCGCGAAGCTGCTCATATCGAGCGCCTCTGACGCCACAGCACCAGGAGCCGCAGGCGATGCGGGGCTCGATACCGTCGGAGCAAGCGCCGGAGCGGTGCCACCGGCGTACTGTGGAGTCATTCCGGCGGACAAGTAGAGCTGTTTCAATTCCCCGTTCTGTTCTTCCTCGTGAGGAAATAGCTGCTGAATTCTCTGCAGACGCTCCAGCGCTTTGTTGCGCATGCCATACTGCACCAAAATTTCAGCCTGTAACATCAGGTCCTGTAAAGTGCCCGCTCCCAGCGTTTTTTCCTCGACATTGTTGCGCGTGGGTTGCGCTTCCGCAGCGGCACCAAAACGTGACGCGATCACCTCGTAACGGTTTTGGTCAATCTTCCCCTTCAATGCCGCCAGGCGTTTCTGATGTCCGGGCTCATAAGCGTCAATCTCCGCCGCACGGTCCAACGCATCCCCTGCCTTCATATAGTTGCCTTGCTGGCAGTAGAGATCGAACAGCTTCAGAAGCGTGGTGCAATAATCGGCCTCCCGATTCGCGGTGTTGAACTGGTCGGCCAGAAATTCGAGCATCTCAACGGATGGCCGATGCCCCGCCACAATGTCCTGCATCATGGATAGCACAGCACGCCGTTCCCCCTTGCGGCGCTGAAAGTGCTCCAGCTTCTCCGCAAGAGTCACGGCTTCTTTGTCGAGTTGCGAATCCAAAAAAGCGCCAATTAAGTCGCGCACCTGCTCAATTCGCGATGGGTTCTGCTCAAAAATTTGCCAGACCAGCGGCGCCGCTTCGGTCAAGCGGTTAGCGCTCAACAGAGCCTTCGCATACAACTCGCGAAACTCCACCGAAGTATTTTCCGAGCTGGCGAGCGGATCAAGCACGAAGATGGCGGCGCCAACCTGCTGGTCCGCGATCAGGCATTTGGCGTAACCAATGGCGATCGTTTCATCTGTCGCATCCTCGGAGTAGGCACGCTCGTACCACTGATTAGGTTTTCCGCCCGCGGCTTCCGCTGTTTGCGCAAGTTTGAGAAAAGCCGCGGCTGCCGCCTTTCCATCTCCTACTTCGGAAGAAAGCTCGCCGAACCGGACAAGATTTCGATCAGAGGCGTCGAGCGCCACCATCCGCTTCATCACCGCCAGCGCATTAGGTATGCGCGATTGACGTGTAAATTCTTCGAACGCGCTCTCGTACGTTTCAAGCGCCAGTTTGCGATTGGAATTCTCGAGCAGCTCCGCAAACCGGACCTTCTGCTCACAACTTGGATTTGCAAATCGCGCCAACTTCTTGTACGTGAGGCTGGCCCGCATGGCATCTCCAGCGGCCAATTGCCTTTCGAAAAGCTCGCCGAGCAAGTGCACAGCCTCGGGCAGTCGCTGCAAGGAAAGGCACAGGTCTGCGGCCATTTGGCGAACAGTATCGTTGGCCGGGTCCATCGCCAAGGTCTGCAGAAATTCTTCGAGAGCCTCGCCAGCTTTGCCTTTTTGCAGCAACTTCTCGCCGCGCTCAACCCGCCTAGCGATCTCTTGCCGATCAGCCCGTTTTGGAGTCTCAGCCATTGGGAAGGTGGTCCACTCCGCAGGACGCCAAAAGCTAGGCATTCCGAGCATTCTGAGTGTACGGAGTAGTCCAGTTCAAAATTCTAGGCAGGCATAAGGGGTGCAGCAACGCGGTAACGCAGTAACGCGATTACGAAGGTCATATCTCTCGGCCGTTTTTGCGCCACAGATTACTCAGGTAAGGGTGCGGCGCCGAATTCGGCTGCCCCTGTTTCGTTGCTCGGCTAACCTGCGAAAGGGCGCGGGTGCACGAATGAGGCCCCCGCAAGAGACCGTGCTTATGCCAGTCGCAACATTTCTGAGTTCCCGGCCTGAGAATTTGTTGCTGTTCGCTACCGTCGGAGCGATCGCCGGCGCTTATTGGTTTATTAAAGGATTTCGGCTCCTGCAACGCAAGCGTCTTGTCCTAAACACTCCGACCTCGAAGGTCCGCAGTGCCTCGATGGGCCTGGTGGAAATCAGCGGGTTGGCGACAAGCCCCTACGTGATGACATCGCCTCTCAAACAGGCACGATGCTATTACTACCGAAGCGTCGCCTGGCAGTTGAAGCAGCAAGGCAAAAACAGTACATGGGAGAAGGTAGCCGAAGAAATTCTTCACGTCCCGTTCTACTTAGATGACGACAGCGCCAAAGTTCTGGTGGACCCACGTGGTGCAGAGTTGGATCTCCATTGTGATCTGCAGCAGGAATATCATCGCTCGATTCTGTTCACCGGGCCCGAGATGCCGGGCTCAGTCTCAGACTTTCTTGCCCGGCACGGTGTCGATCCGGACAGGCGCATTAAAGTCGAAGAGTACTGCATCAAGCCCAAGAATTTTCTGTTTGTGCTGGGGACGCTATCGCAGAATCCCGGCCTCGATGCCAGCGTGACGCCGGCCTGGGCCGAGCGGGCAGACCAGGGGCAGGAGACCAAGGCGCCAGGCCTGCGACCCAACAATGGAGAAGACGTCGTCGAGGGCGCACAGCTCATCAAGCTCTCTAGTGAAGGGGCAGCGCTCCCGGCAACTGCAATGACGCAGCAAGGAAAGATCGCAGCTGCGCTTAGCAAGGCGGGTATCTCGAATCCTGCTGCGTGGACGGCGGCCGGGGTAGGCATCAAGACAGCCAGATCAGAACCGTCGAGTTCGGGCCTGCAAGCCGTCGCAATCGAAACAGCGGTTATGACAGAACAGCAGGGAGACTCCGACGAAGCCGAAAGCTTCGATCTCCATCCTCCAGTTGTGCTCATGCAAGGCAGCCATCAACCGGCTTTTTTCATTTCATGGAGAAGCCAGCGCGACGTGATCAAATTGCTGGGATGGAAGTCTGATTTGATGATCTGGGGCGGGCCTGCCCTCAG
>QHZR01000415.1 GCA_003224755.1 Acidobacteriota bacterium | reverse complement strand
ATGTAAAGAGAGTGCGATAAATCTCGATCGCCTTTTCCCATTCTCTGATAGCTTGGCGATAGCGACCCTCCACCAGCAGTTCCTGCTCGCGAGGCAACTTAGCTACCAGCTCGAATGCTTTTTTAGCCTCCTCTCTATACTTCGGTTCATTGCCCAAGTTGAACCAGGATTCGGCCAAAGCCGAGTGTGCAAGTGCATATCCCGGATCGGCAACCACTGCTTCCTGGAAGAGATCGCGCGCTTCTTGTGGCCTGAAGGCGCGGACCTTCTCCAATCCTTCAGCGTAAGACTTTGCAGCCTTTGAATTAGAAGGCAGCAATGCTTTTGTGCCAGCCTTCTCACTTTCGGAAACTCCTCCCGCGCCCATTTTTTCCCGCAGAGTCGTCCCGGCCCGTGCCACGAGGCTTGCCAAATCGTCTTCTGTGCCGGACTCGGCTGATTCCAAAATTGTTTCTTCGCCGATTGCATCCTGAAGTCGTAAATCAAACCGGATCTGCCGACCATCGCTCCCGAACTCGGCGTAGGAACCCAGAACAACGAAGTCACTATTCACATATTGGTGAACTTTTCGCAGTGTTGTGGAGGCGAGAGCATCCTCTTCCGGAAGCGAAAGATTCAGTTTCATTCGTGAGATGTCTTCGCCGGAAATGGTTCGCAGTTTGCCCCCGGCACCCAGTTCAGTGGTCAACATTTCGGACAGGGCTGTCGAGAGCCAAGCGGTATCGCTACGGCCAGAGAGATTCTTAAATCCCAGCACAGCCACCGAGCGACGGCCCGAGGCCTGCCGGTTAACGGCTTCTGGGCGTGCTGTTTCGATCGCTCGCCTCTGCTGCCAGAGTATGATCCCCAGTGCCGCAACCATAATCAAAAAAATCGCTATTCCCGCGATCGCTTCCGCCTTGTGTCGCTGGAGCAACCTCGATGCGCGATATGCCAGGGTGCTGGGGCGCGCGTTGACGGGCCGATGTTCCAGATATCGATGAATATCCTCCGCTAGCTCGGCCACGGTTGCAAAACGGCGCCGGGGTTCCTTCTGCAACGCTTTGAGAACGATGTTGTCAAGATCGCCGCGCAATGAACGCCGCAATTTGTCCGGCTGTCCTTCGCGCGTCCGGCTGACGGTCTGAGCGGTGATGGCGACCGTCGTCCCATCAGCGAGTGTTTCGGTTTCGACGCGGTCAACGGCAGTCGAGGGCGACTCCGGCTCCTGCTCACAAATGGCACGTTCCATGGCGGCAGGAGTGTTCTGTTTCAGCTTATAAGGACGATGGCCTGTGATCAGGCTGTAAAGCACAACACCCAATGAATACACATCGGTAGCCGATGTAACAGGCTCTCCGCGCACCTGTTCCGGGCTGGCGTAGGCCGGAGTCAGGCGCCGGTTTAAGGTGCGAGTGACGGCTGCTTGTGACGATTCCGCCGGATCGAGAACTTTCGCAATCCAGAAGTCGAGCAGCTTGGCCGTGCCTTTGGCTGTCACCAGAGCGTTGCTGGGCTTCAGATCGCGGTGGATCACATGATGCTGATGGGCGTATGCGACCGCTTCGCATACCGTACAGAATAGACGCAGTCGTTCTTGAATTGAGAGCGTGTGAGCATCGCAGTACTCGTCAATCGGGAGGCCGTCCACATAGTCCATCACCAGAAACGGAAGACCTTCTTCCGTGCTGCCCCCATCAAGCAGCTTCACGATGTTGGGATGGTCGAGCGCGGCCAGTGTCTGGCGCTCATTCAGGAAACGGCGCAGTAGCTCCGCCCGATCAAGGTCGGGGCGAAGCAACTTGATCGCCACACGCAACTCAAATTGCTCATCGTCCCTGGAGGCCAGATAGACTGCTGCCATGCCGCCATAGCCGATGCGCCGCTCAATGCGATAATCCCCGACCCGGCGCCCGATCATGGGATCTTCAGCTTCGCCGACCGAAGCCGCTGGCTGCGATGAAACTGCTTTGAATACTTCCCGGGTGGTGGCCTCCTCGCTCTCCGCCGAAGCCAGCAGGGACTCCACTTCCGCGCGCAGCGCTTCATCCCCTCCGCAGGCTTCATATAGAAACGTGACACGTTGACTGGGTTCGCGCTCCAGAGCCAGGCTGAAGAGTTCCTTGATTTTCTGCCATCGCTCCGGCGTCAGCGAAGGCTGGATTCGGGGCGCCCGACACGGGTTTATTGGAGGAAAGCCGCCCATGAGCTTTGAGAATCCCCAGGCATGCAACGATTTGTGGCGGCAATCAGGAAGGAAACGAATTGTCGCCTATGAGCCGCGAGTATATATCCATCGCTCGAGCCTGGAAAGCTGGAAATCGGGCGAAAGAGTCGTCTGTCATGGACGCCGAAATTCACTGAAATCGCGTGATCTGTTGTTTCCCGATCCTGCACGTTACCGGTAGGGGATCGCATATGTGCAAGCCCGCCGGCCTGTAAGCGAGGACGCTTTGGTCACAGCAAAACAGGTGTATAGTGGCGGCATCTTTTTCGCACGCGCGGGAAGATCGACCCGCAGAACTAATGTTGGCCAGTGCGCTCGGGATTTTTTCTTCCCCTCCCGGGCTGGGATTGTTCAAACCGGAAAGCCGACATTGCAGTGTCGCGGTCCTTGCATTCCGCGGACGCGGTGAGGTCGCTCGATGAACAAGCCTTCCATCGACGTAACGCTACTACTGAAGAAGTTGAGCAGCGGCAACCAGGACGTCCTCGCCGAACTGATCCCGCTGGTGTATGACGAACTCCGCCGCCTTGCCGCTTACCACTTGCGCCAGGAGCGTAGTAATCACACCCTGCAGGCGACCGCGCTGGTGCATGAGGCTTATCTGCGCCTGGTCGATCAGCATCACGTGGATTGGAAAAACCGCAGCCACTTCTTTGGAGTTGCGGCACACCTGATGCGACGCATTCTCCTGATGCACGCGCGTCAGCATCACGCGGCCAAGCGCGGCGGCTCGGCGCAGAAAGTTTCCTTGGATGAAGCAGTTATCTTTACCCGTGAACGATCGGCGGAACTGGTGGCCCTGGACGAATTGTTGACGCGTCTGGCGGAACTGGACCCACAACAGGCAAGGATCGTTGAACTCCGTTTCTTCGGCGGACTGTCGGTGGAGGAAACGGCCGACCTGCTGGGGATTTCGACTGCGACCGTGAAGCGCGATTGGGCGATGGCGAAGGCTTGGCTGGCGAGGGAATTGGGATGGGCCGCAAACCGGGAGACTGCTTCTGGCTGAGCTTCCGGTCTACACGGGCTTTTGTGTGAGCTCTTTTTTGCCTTCCCGGCACGTTATGAGGTAAGCGCGATGCAACAAATCGAAAGTTGTTGCCACGCACTCTTCCCCGCAAACGTGACAAATCCAGGAAGGAGAATCGTTATGAAGAACAACATTGCACGTGCGCTGCTGGTGCTCGCCGCCGCTTCTGTCGTGGCGTTGGCGCCCATACAGGCCAATGCCGCCCAGTGCTCGCTCGGTAGTATGGCCGGGAACTGGGCTTACACCTACACCGGAACGATCTTCACTCAGAATGGTCCCTTGCCTGCCGCATCCGTAGGCCGCTATCACCAGGACACGGCCGGAAACATCACGGGCAGCCAGACCCGCAGTGTTGCCGGAAACTCTGGGGTGGAAGAAATCACTGGAAAGATTACTGTGAATGGAAATTGCACGGCCACCGCAAACATCAATGTGTTCCAGAACGCCAGCCTCCAGCGTTCTGCTGTCCTGGCTCTGGTCTTTGACAGCAATGGGAACCATAGTCGCACCATTTTCAAATCCTTGAC
>QHZR01000402.1 GCA_003224755.1 Acidobacteriota bacterium | reverse complement strand
AACTTCAGCGATGTTTCGCACCTGGCCCGTCAAATTGCTGGCCATGAAGTTCACGTTGTCTGTGAGGTCTTTCCACGTGCCGCCGACGCCCGGTACCTGCGCCTGTCCGCCCAGCTTGCCCTCTGTACCTACTTCGCGGGCCACACGGGTCACTTCGCCCGCGAATGCATTGAGTTGGTCCACCATCGTATTGATGGTGTCTTTCAGCTCGAGAATTTCTCCCTTCACATCTACCGTGATCTTTCGAGACAGATCGCCACGGGCAACCGCTGTCGTGACCTCGGCAATATTTCGGACCTGCGCCGTCAAATTTCCGGCCATGGCATTGACGGAGTCGGTCAAGTCTTTCCAGGTACCGGCGACGCCAGGAACCACCGCCTGTCCGCCGAGTTTGCCGTCGGTGCCAACTTCGCGTGCCACGCGCGTCACTTCGGAAGCGAACGAGCGCAACTGGTCCACCATCGTGTTGATGGCTTCTTTGAGCTGCTGAATCTCGCCACGCACGTCAACAGTAATTTTCCGGGAGAGATCGCCGCTGGCCACGGCAGTTGCGACCTCAGCGATGTTTCGTACCTGGCCGGTTAAGTTACTGGCCATGGAGTTGACTGAGTCGGTGAGGTCTTTCCATGTGCCGGCAACTCCCGGTACTTGAGCTTGGCCGCCGAGCTTGCCGTCCGTCCCGACTTCGCGTGCTACACGCGTCACTTCCGCGGTGAATACGCCTAACTGCTGAATCATCGTGTTGACGATGTCTGCAGATCGCAGGAATTCGCCTTCAAGAGGGCGCCCATCCACGTCAAGCCGCACTGTCTGTGTCAGGTTTCCCTGTGCCACTGCAGCAATAGCCCGTGTCACATCCGATGTGGGCCGAAGCAAATCATCCACCAGCGTGTTGAATGAGACCTCCATTGCACCCCATGCGCCGCGGGACTCATAAAATCTGGCGCGCTCGCGAGTTTCGCCCTGCTTCCCTACGACTCGACCAAGTCGTTTGAGTTCCTGCCCCATCTGCTGATTGGCAGCAGCGATGTCGTTGAATGTGTCCGCAATTTTTCCGGGGAGACCAACCCACGATCCGGGCAGGCGCGCTGAGAAGTCACCATCGCGCAGTGTTTGTAGACTTTCGAGAATCGCTACGAGTTCAGGCGACTGCTGATAGCTGGGATGTCCGTTGCTGGGTTCGGCGGTCATTGCCGGCGCGCCAGCCGCAATCGCTGTGGGGCGATTGTTCTTTTTCATCATCGTCTCCTGGCCAGGCGGAGCGCGAGAATACCCCTCTTCATCCTGATGACTCGCCTTTTGTGCCGAGTTTGCGCAATGCGGTCGGGAATATCAGATCAGAAACTTTCGACTAGACCTAGCCTTGGATTCATATCAGAAATAAGAATCGAAAGCCCTACAGCGAATACTGTAGAGAAGCCGGGATGAACGGCGTCCTCGCGTCTCCGGTAATAGAGGCTGTGGTTGAGGCGTACTGATGTTCTAGTATTAGGGATTTTGCTTGTGCCGCAGGATTCGGACTCCGCGTCTCGATAGTGAGACTAAGATTCACTCCACTTTCTCGCCATCCGCATCCTCGGGAGTTTGATCAGGCTGCGGTTTCCGCTGAATGTTCATCTGGTGATATAGCTCTTCCACCTGAGCCTTTGTTTTCCTGATCTCGCTCAGAAGCGTCAATTCCCGCTGTGCCTTCTCCGGCATTTGTGCACGCTGGTAAGCCTGTGCCAGGTGGTAGTGCGCCTCGGTATTCAGTGGATCGGACTGAATCGCCATCAACAAATACGTAATCGCCTCCTGCGCTTTCTGCTGCTTCATTAGGAACTTTGCTATCCCCAACTGCGCCTGCACTTCATTTGGATTGAGTTGATAGGCCTTTTGGTAACGCGCAAACGCTTGGTCCGTCTGGCCCTGCAACCATGCAATTCGGGCGAATTCGCATTCGACCTTGGCCTTGTTGCCTTCCATGGCCACGGAAGACTCGAGTTCCCGTTCAGCCTCTGCCTGCGCTCCCGCGTCAGAAGGCGCCATCTCGAGAATGGCTTCTGCCAATTCAAAGTGCAGCCCTGGCAATCGCGGATCGATCTGCAGCGCTTTTCTGTAGTGCTCGACCGCGCCCTTGAGGTCTCCTCCGTTCACCAGGTGCTGGGCGATCACTTGCTGCATGCGCGCGGAGCCGGGAGCAAGGACGGCCAGCTTGTTCATGGTGTCGTCGGCCAACTCCGAATAGACACGTTGCGCCATGAACAAAACATTTACGTTGTCAGGATCGAGATCCACGAGCGAGTGCATTACTGCGGCAGTCGCGCCGAGATCTCCTTCCTCCTCGTAGAGGCCGGCTAGCTCCATGCCGACCTGCAGGCGCAATGGCTTGTCAGTCAGCTTAGCGAATGACTTTTCCAGCAAAGCTCGCGCGGACGGATCCCCCAATCTGCGTTGACAGATTCCCAGTACAGCTTGTGTTTTCACTAATGCTGGATTAATCGCCAGGGCTTTGCGCAGATTTTGGGAAGCTTTCTGAAAATCGCCCTGGAAGAACGCGATCACGCCGAGATTTGCGTACGCCTCGGGGTTTTTGGGATCGAGCGCGAGTACCGAATTGAACTCGTTGACTGCGGCATTCGGATCTTTGGCCTTTAGGTATTCTGCCGCTTTATGAAGATGAGCGCGGATTTCGGCGGCATGGGAGGCGCCACTCTGCGCGAACGTGAATCCCAGTAAGCAGAGAACTAACCACGAAGTCAGCAGGCTCTGGACGACGTAGTTGGCCGGGCGCACAGGATTCAGAAACCCAGAATTTCGTGGACCTTAAGGTTGGTTGCGGGGGTGGATTTGAACTCCAGTCCCGCACTGATTCCACGCAACTTATTGATTCTGCAACAAGCGAAAACGGCTCAATAGGCGCAAACGGCATTTCTCTCTTACATTTTTCTTACAGTCTTCTGTTTCTTCCATGCGTGCCGATCTCGCATTTCCACTTCCGACTAACGAAACGAAGCCTATCACGAAATCGAGATTGTGTGTCGGCCAGTGCGATATACGGTGGACACGCACGCGGCACAACTGTTTATTCGCAGTGTGATTCGAGCTGCACTATCCTCAATAATCATCGCAATTCCAACCATTTCTTTATATCACTGGCTTATCCTCAAAACCCAGGCTGGCTGCTGACAAAGACCCTCAGGTAAGTCTGGAAGTTGGATCGTTAGCCCACCGCTTGACGCTTTGAATTTCAGCGGAGTGCTTGAGCCGAGCAAGTCAACGGACTTCGCGGAGCTCATGTCTTTGATAACCAAGTTGCGACTCGACCACTTAGGCAGGATTGCGTAAACCTCGCCGCCCTTCGAGGTGAAGACGCCTCGACGTCGCCAGAGGAGAGCTTCTCCCCCATGTACGCGAGCAGGTGCGACAGTCGTGGCCACTGGGTCAGCGCTCGTACAACACGCTCCAATTCGGCACGCTCTGCTTCTACAAATTGGGCGCTGGTATCCTGTGGCATTGCTGAAAATCTGAGCTCAAGTCTTTCGCGGTTCGCATGATGAAAAATCCTTATGCT
>QHZR01000090.1 GCA_003224755.1 Acidobacteriota bacterium | reverse complement strand
TCGATACGATCACAACCGATGTCATATCCGCTGGCTTATTGCGAAAGGCGATTCCTAGGCCGAGCGCTAGCAGTATCGGAAAACCAAAGACCCAGAAGACGACCTCAGGCTCGCGCCGAAGTTCCTTCATGCGGACATCGAGAACGTGCAGGAATCCAGTCCAGCGGCCATTTCTGCGCAAGCTGGAACGAGGCTCCAACTGTTGACGCGGAGGTAATTGTTCAGCTACGGACATTTACTCCTCCCTCAGATGGCGACCGGTGAGGCGGACAAACACATCCTCAAGGCTTGCTTGCCGTGTGGTCAGGTGTTCGAGTTGCGCAGATTGCTTGTCCACTGCTTCGAGCAGCGCAGGAATCGTGCGATGCGGTTCGCGCACTGCCAGACACACTAGTCCGTCATCGTTGTAAACCGAATCGACTCCCGGCAACGATTTCCAGATTTCGGGCGGCCCGTGCGAATCACCAGCAAGCGAAAACTCCACCATATGATGACCACCCAGTCTCTCGATCAAATCAGCGGGCGAGCCTTCCGCGATGATCTGCCCGTAGTCCACGATGGCTAGCCTATCGCACAAGCGCTCGGCTTCATCCATATAGTGGGTGGTCAATAGCACCGTGCCCCCACCGCGCTGGAACTCGCGAATAATTTCCCAAAGTTGGCGGCGGCTCTGCGGATCCAGTCCAGTCGTCGGTTCGTCGAGAAAGAGTAGTTTGGGTGAGCCCACTAGAGCTGTTGCCACCGCAAGGCGCTGTTTTTGTCCTCCTGAAAGCTTTCCCACCCACGAGTCGGCTTTCTCCTCAAGCTGCAACGCGGCCAGAACTTCGCTTGTTGGTCGTGGCTCTGAGTAGAAGCTGGCGAAAAGATCCACTGTTTCGCAGACCGTGAGTTTTTCGGACAGCCGTGTCTCCTGCAGGGATATCCCAATTTGTTCGCGGAGTTCCCGGGCGTGCGACTTCCAAGTCTGGCCAAGGATCGTGACTTCGCCGGCTGTCGCCTCCAGCAAGCCTTCCAGAATTTCAATGGTCGTGGTCTTTCCGGCGCCGTTGGGGCCGAGCAGGCCGAAACATTCTCCGGCATGGATTTCAAGGTTCAGCCCAACGGCAGGCATTGGTCGATTCTACTGAAAGCGGCCGAGTCGTTTCTTTGCGAACTTTGCGGTTACATCTTTCTGCCAGCAGAGCCACTAACGCATTCCTGGAAAAATGGCGCCGCTCGAAATACAATCAAATTCCCATGCGACCGGCGCGGCGCGGCTTCACCTGAATGCTCTCCCTCTGAGCACCGTGTGTGTTTCCCCTGAATTTCACTCTGAACTTTAGCCAGGAGAGCAGTCATGCCGCGCAAGTTGTTTCTACACGCTTTGTTGTTTCTTGCAGTTGTGTCGTTCGCGTCGGGCCAGTCGGTTCGGCACTTCATCTTTCATTATGCATTCACCGTCAGGGATGTCCCCGCTGGTAAGCGTGCTCGTATTTGGTTTCCGGCCGCGCATTCAGACGACTACCAGGAAGTTCGTGTGGTCGCAGCCAAAGGCGATCTCCCACTGAAGAAAACGCGCGAAGCACGCTTCGGCAACGAACTTTATTACGCGGAATCCTCGAAGGCTAAAGGCGGCGACCTGCGCTTTGAAGTTACCTATGACGTTGTTCGTCGCGAGCATGTGACCCTGGGATCGCAGCGGCCGCGCCTGGAAAACGCTTCCTTGCAGCCGAAGGAACGCAACGAATTTCTCGGACCGGACAAGCTTGTTCCCGTCACGGGTCTGCCTGCGCAACTTGCGGCCCATACCACTGCGGGCGAAACCACTGAGTTGGGCAAGGCCCGCGCCATCTACGATTATGTTTTTGCAAATATGCGTTACGACAAAACTGGCAGCGGCTGGGGTCGCGGTGACGTACTGTATGCCTGCGACGCCAAAAAAGGCAATTGCACCGACTTCCACTCGCTTTTCATCTCAATGGCGCGCTCGCAGGGAATCCCGGCACGCTTTGAGATCGGATTTCCTTTGCCGGAAGATAAGACTGCAGGGGACATCGCCGGCTATCACTGCTGGGCCGAATTTTTCGATCTGAAAAACGGTTGGATTCCGGTGGACATCTCCGAAGCTTGGAAGCATCCCGAGAAGAAGGATTATTTTTTTGGTGCGCATGATGCGAATCGAATCCAGTTGTCTCTGGGACGGGACCTGAAACTGAATCCGGCGCAGCAGGGCGACGCTTTGAATTACTTTGTCTATCCGTATGTTGAAGTGGATGCCAAACAATATCCGAACGTAAAATTGGAATTCTCGTTCGCTGATGTTCCAACCAGAGCAGCGGGAATACAATAAATGAGGAGGGTCATTGGCACCTCTTGCAGGCGGAGCACTGGTTGGCATTTGGCTGAGAACAATGAGGTTAAACCTCTCGGTGAATTATTAATGGAGTGTTACAATCACTCTTGGTTCGGAAACCCAGGAAGCCCAGTTCCGCGCCTCTGCAAGCTAGCAGTTGTCGCAAGATATGCGTCCGAACGGATCAGACAATAATCACCTGCCGCTTACTGCTCAGCGCCGAACCCGGCTTGTGTTCAATCGAATCAGCCGTCACATCGGCAAATTAACCAAGGAACCGAAATCTAGTGACGTGCACCGTTTTCGTACTAACAGCCGTCGCGTGGAAGCTCTGGTCGGCGAGTTTGCTCCGGAGTCAGCCAAAAAAGAGAAATTGATTCAGTTGCTCTCCAAGCTTCGAAAGAAGGCGGGCAAGCTGCGCGATTTGGATGTTCAGGTGTCATTCCTGGAGAACCTCAAAATTCCTGATCGGCAAAACCATCGCGCCGAGCTTTTGGATTCGCTGAATTCAGAGCGCACGAGGCGTTCGCGAAAATTGCCAAAGAGTTTCGACGCAGATACCGCGCGGACGCTCCGAAAACGACTGCGACGCGCCAGTTCCACAATAGAGTTCGACGGCGTCGATCCCTTAAACCGTGCACTGGAGCGCTTACCGAAGGCGCATACAATTCAGCTCAACGAAAAGTCTCTTCACTCGTTCCGGATCGCGGCCAAGAGTGCCCGCTACCTTGCAGAGCTCGCTGAGTCTGCCGATGCGAATTCCTTTGTCGAGGAACTGAAGAAGGCGCAGGACGCGATCGGTGAGTGGCACGATGTCTTGAAGTTAAAAGAACAAGCCGAGAAGCGCTTTGGACGTGTCCACGATTCGTCGCTGGTGGCGGCGCTTAACAACATCGCACACGCACGCTTTCGTCGTGCCAGCAATGCCGCATTCGAGGCCCTCGCGAATATTTCTAGACGGCATACAGTGCCACCGGCCGAATCGGAACGGCGCGCAGGGCCAGTCTCGTCCAAGTCTGAGGCGACTCATACCGCTGCGGCTTGAAATAGTAATCAGCGCTCAGCGCTCAGCACTAGCCAAACCTTCCTGTCGGCTATCATTCCGAAAGCGCTTTGGTGAGGCAACCTTCTCCTGTTCCGAATGACCACCGGTTGAATAGTTTTGACTGAATGCTGAACGCTGAATGCAGAGTGCTTGCTACACTGTTTTCGCATGCCAACTCTTGCAGCCGTTGACATTGGATCAAATTCTGTTCGCTTGAAAATTTCCCGCCTGGCGTCGCACCACTTGGTTGATATCCACGAAGACCGCGAAGTCACGCGGCTGGGTGAGTCGGTTTTCAGCAGCGGATTTCTTTCTCCTGAGGCCATCGCTTCTACCGTCAAGGTGCTTCGACGGTTTCATCGCGCCGCGCAAAGGGCGGGCGCCGACACTGTGCGAGTGGTTGCGACCAGTGCCTTGCGTGATGCTAGAAATTCTCGAGCATTTCTTGAGTGGGTCCGATCGGCGACAGGATGGCGCGTCGAAATTATTTCTGGACTCGAAGAGGCCCGCCTGATTCACCTCGGCCTCACTTCCACGTTGCGGGTCAATTCTTCTTCCGTGTTGATGATTGACCTGGGAGGTGGGAGTTGTGAACTCACGGTCTCGCACAAGGGACACATTCGTGAAACGGTGAGCCTGCCACTCGGTGCCGTTCGTCTCACCAACGACTTCTTGCATCACGATCCTCCGCGTAAGGCGGAATTCCGTCAGCTAACCAGTTTGATCCGCCGGGAAATTGGCCGCATAGCCCAGCGCATCACTAAGGCGCGGCCCGGGATCGTTATTGCGACATCCGGCACGGCGGAGGCGCTCTCTGTCGCGGCACATTCCCTCTATCGGACCAAGAGCCAGCGCGCGAATACAGTTTCCCGGCTGCAGATGCGGAGAATCGCCAAGATGCTGCCGCGCTTATCGCTGGAGCAGCGACGCAAGGTGCCGGGGATCGGCGTACGCAGAGCGGAAATCGTCATCGCCGGGGCTGCGGTATACGCAGAATTGATCGAGCGATTCAAGCTCGGCGGGTTCCGTTTTTCTCCACTCGGACTGCGCGATGGGTTGCTGGCGCAAATGGCTGCCGATTACGATCACGCGACGCGTTCGGGACGGCAGATCCAGTCGGAACGTCGCGATTCGATTTTGGCCGCCGTTGAACACTACCGAGTCGATCTCGATCACGCCACGCGGCTGCGCGATTCAGTAACCAAACTGTTTGCGGATCTGCGTTCTATTCACCGGCTACCGCAGGAATACAAGGAATGGATCACCGCCGCCGCCATGCTCTGCGAAGTGGGCGACTACGTCAATCGCACAGGCCGTCATCGCCACACCTACTACATCATTTCTCACTCGGAAATCTTGGGCTACACGCCGCAACAACGAAAGCTGATTGCGGCGATTGCCCGTTATCTTGGGAAGTCACGTCCTTCGCTCGAAGATGCGGCAATTAAGACCCTCTCTCCTTCCGATCAAAAACATATCGCGAAGGCATCGCTGCTCTTGCGGCTTGCATGGGCTCTGAATCTGGGCCGGAGCGGCGCTCTAAAAACTGTCCGAGTCAGAATCCATGAAAGCGCCGTCCAGTTGGCACTGGTGCCGAAGCATCCCATGAGCGTTGACCTCGAGCTTTGGGCCGTGGAAAGGGAAAAAGCTTACTTCCGCGAAGTCTTTGGTTGCGATTTTTCGGCAGCCGTCGTCGCCGCAGCGTGAATCGCCCGGGCCATTTTGGGTGTGAAGAACCAGTTCAGCCTTGCCGCATGGCGCACAGTTTCCACTCGCGCCACCGCGCCCTTCTTAAAATCAATCAACGCTTCTGATCCCGGCTTCACCATTATGCGAGCGAGAAACTCAGTAATGCTGGGGTTGTGCCCCACCACCATCACTGCTTCGTAACGTGAGCATTTCTCAAGCATGCGCCGGAAATCGGGGAACGCAGCGTCGGGCCGCAACGCCGGTTCCAATTGCAGCTTGCCTTCATAACCGAGTTCGTTTCCGATCAGGGAAGCAGTCTGCGTGGCCCGTTTCAGTGGGCTCGAAATGATCACCTCCGGCTGCGCATTCATTGCGGCGAGCGCGCGGCCGACGAACCCGCACTGCTCGATCCCATCAGCGTCGAGTGGCCGCTTCTCATCTTTTTTGGGACTGGGAACATGCTGACCTGCACTGGCATGCCGGACGAAATAAATGATCATGAGGCTTTAACCGCCTTTCGCGCCAATGTGCGTCGCGAGTTGCGTTCTGGAATGCTGGGCATTGCCGCAACCTGCTTTCCTTCCGCCAGCGCCAACAGGAACTCTTGCGCGTTGAAACCCGGGGCCGGTGGCTTACGCTTGCGGGAGGCCTGCCACGCCCGAATGTACGAGCCATCGTGGCGCAACACTCGTGCCTTCACGGTGTCAGCCAGATACGCGTCCAGAATTTCATGCCGAATGCGGTCGCGGAGCATCGGGTCTTTCACGGGGAACATCGTCTCGACGCGCTCATACAAATTACGCGGCATCCAGTCAGCGCTGGCAAGATAAATCTCCTCATACCCGCCATTCGCGAAATAGAAAACGCGGCTGTGCTCCAGAAACCTTCCGACGATACTGCGGACATGAATGTGATCGCTGATCCCACGAATCCCCGGCCGCAGCGCGCATGTCCCACGGACAATGAGGTCTATCTCCACTCCCGCCTGCGACGCGCGGTACAGTGCCGAAATGATGTTCTGATCGAGAAGCGCATTCATTTTCGCAATGATGCGAGCCGGGTGCCCCAGCCGCGCGTGATCGCTCTCGCGGGCGATCAAATCAAGGCTGTGCTCCGCAATGTTTACCGGCGAAACCATCAGAGGTGCGTAGCTGGAGTGCTCCGCATAGGCGGTGAGAAAGCTGAACACGTTGTGAACCGCTTCGGTGATGGACTCATCTGCGGTCATAAGGCTCAAATCGGTATAAATCTTCGCCGTGGTGGAGTTGTAGTTGCCGGTTCCGAGGTGGGCATAGCGCCGCGAAACTCCATCTGGGTCTTTCCGCACCAGAAGTGACAGCTTGCAATGCGTCTTTAGTCCAACCAGGCCATGAAAAACCTGTACGCCAGCATTTTCCAGATCGCGTGCCCAGCGGATGTTTGAAGCTTCGTCGAATCTGGCCTTGAGTTCGACGACCGCGGTGACTTCCTTCTTGGCTGCGGCCGCAATCAACGCTTGCACGACCCTGGATTTTTCGCCGGTGCGGTAGAGCGTCTGCTTGATCGAAAGCACATTGGGATCTTCCGCTGCCGATTCAATGAAAGAAGCAACTGCGTCGAACGAATCGAACGGATGATGCAGCAGAACATCGTGCCGCCGCAGTTCCTCGAACAGGTCCTGCGACTTTGCCGTCAACCGCAACTCGCGCGGTACAAACGGCTTGTATTTCAGGTCTGGGCGGTCGGTCTGTTCATAAACGTTGAACAAACGCGGAAGATTTACTGGACCATTCACGCGAAATACTTGCCAGGGTTCCAGGCCAAAGTTAGTGCGCAGCCGCTCGGTGATTTCTGGGTCGGCATCGGCGTCTATCTCTAATCGCACGGCATCGCCCTTACGCCGATTGTGCAGTTCGGTGCGTACGGACTCTAGCAGGTTACGCGACTCTTCTTCCGCGAGGTAGAGATTGCTGTTCCTCGTAACCCTAAATGCGGCCGACGAAACAATGTCGTAACCGGTGTACATCCGCGCCGCATGAAATGAAACCAGATCGTGCAGGAAGATGAAATCTATGGTGCCTTCCGAAGGCAGCCGCACTAACCGAGGGAGAGCGCGAGGAACTGTGACTACGCCCGTGTACGTCAATGATGATCTGCGCCGACGTCGTAATAGAAATGCAACACACAGAGCCTTGTTGATAACACGGGGAAAGGGATGCGCCGGGTCAACAGTCACCGGCGTCAGCAATAAGTCGAGTTCGCGTTCACAGTAATCTTCGATAAATGCGCGGGCGTTGTCGTCAAGCTCGTGCAACGCCAAAACACGAATGCCTTTTTCGGAAAGCTGGGGCCGCAGATCGTCATTCCAGGTCTGATACTGTTCTCCAACAAACTGGTGCACTTCCTCTGAAATTGCGTCGCGTTCTTCAATCAGCGTCAGGCCGTCAGGACCGGCCTCGGTATAGCCGTCCTCAATCTGCTGCACCAGTCCCGCGACGCGTACTTCGAAGAATTCGTCCAAATTGCTGGCGCTGATAGACAGAAATTTCAGGCGTTCCAGTAAGGGATTGTTTCCATCCTGCGCCTCTTCCAGCACGCGCCGGTTGAACTGTAACCAGGAAAGCTCGCGGTTGATGTAATAAGCCGGATTGTCAACGGAAGCGCGTGCCATGGCGGAGTCAAAGGAGAGGCGGCAGAATGAGGCAGGCGTTCAGAGCACTCGAACGGCTCAGCCCAACTCCAGTATAAAGCAGACGGCTCCCCTCAAATCTCACAAGGAATGTAACTGGGAAGTGTTAAAGGAGTGTGAAATACGGCTTTGGCATTACCCTATGGGCTTCTCGTCTCAGAAAAAAACCGGGAAGGGCACGAGTTTGACTCGTGCCGACAATGGCGTGGTTTGACTCCCGGCCTTAGCCGCTGCGGAAGCTTCAAATCGTGCTTCTGACAAAGTCGTGCTAAATTTGCTGCGCTATGTTCAGTCTCGATGACGAGCGTTGGGATGTCTTAAAGGGAGGATATCGAGTTTCATTCGATCCGCGTCCGTGGCTCGGACTGCTTGAAAGCGGAAAGGACAGAAGCGCTGTCTGGGAGGCTTTCTGGGAAAACCTTCACCATCACGGGGACGTGGGCGAGGCCTCGTACGCGACGGTTCCGCATATGGTGCGAATCTATAGCAAACTTGGAGTTTTCGACTGGCATGCGTTCGCGATCGTCGCCTGCATTGAGCTATGCCGCGGAGAACGGGACAATCCACCCCTGCCGCGTTGGCTAGAGGAAGACTATTCTCGCGCAATTCACGAGTTGGCCGAAACCGGTATCTCCCAGTTCTTGCAATTGAAAGACGTGGAGGATGTACGTGCGGTGCTTAGCATTCTTGCAATCGCAAAAGGAGCCAGGCTTCACGCAAAATTTCTGCTGGAATTCACTGACGATGAGTTGTTGGAGTTGGAATCGAAGCTCTGACTGTTCACTGCCCAGCATCGAGCCGTGCAATTTCCTGAGCAAACAGCGGATTCGCCGGAAACTGGTCTCGCAACGACGCCAGAAGTTCGCGCGCATGCTGATTGTCGTGCTCGCGCACGTATGCAACCGCGAGCAGGATGTTCGCGAACGGCGCAAGATAGTGTCCGCGGTCGGCGACCAGCTTTAGTTCCTTGACTCCGGCCTGTTTGTCGCCGGAAAGTCCGCCCAGCCGCACCAGCCAGCGCACGGGCGCAGCCATGCTCCCGATCAGGTATTTGCTGATGCCGCCGGCAATATGCGCATCGTAGCAATCCGGGTCCGCCGCCAACGTCTGCTCAGCCCAGATTGTTGACTCTTTCGTGTAATGCAGTGATGCGACGTTTCGCTTTTCAATCAAGGCTGCGTAGTCTGCCTGCAGGCCGTTGGTCAGAGTCATCGCAAAGAGCGCATCTCTATCTTTAGGATTTTTCCCCAGACGAGCCCGTGCTGCTAGTTGCGCCTTTCCAATCTCAGCATCGAACCGCGCACGGACATTGGGGTCGGGGTTCAGCTTCGGACGATTTTCAAACTTCTTGTCGTCGACAAGAAACTGACCTTCGAGCACACCCAGGCGGTGAAATTCCGAAAACAGCAATCCCGCCGCGTCGCAGGTAGCTCCCATGGGATCATCCGGATGATTCTGCTCCCATTGCGTAAAAATGCCGTGGGCGCGATCAAAGTCCAGGTTGTAGAGAAGCTGAAATCCGTGATCGAGGGCTGGTACCGTAAAAACGGCATCAGCGGCTGCAGCATGCAGCGATGCAAACGCAACGAGCGCCGACACACTAAGCCACATTTTTGTCTTTGAAAACATTTGGGCGGTATAAGTATAGATGCGCACAGCCATTTTGCTCCTGCCTAGTGCTGTAAGAGAGTTGTAAAGCGGATTCTGCACTGGGGTATGTCATTCAAGGTGGAATGGCTCTCTAATGTTTTCGAAGAAGCACCCAACCAACGCTCATTCAGTAAAGTCTTCGAAGAGGCACGCATATGTTCATTCAGCAAAGGTGGACTCACCTGAAAACCAGCCCCGGAGGGGCGCACGAGCTTAGCCCAGCGCTTTAGCGCTGGGGAGCGATGGGTAAACAGTTTCAAGTCCCTTAGGGACGACCGAGCCATCACTCAGGCGCTGTTTGACCCGTCCCGGTCCCTCTGCTAACGTCAAACGTTTCCATGGATGCTTGTGTGGGTCGGACACTCCTGTCCGACAAAGTGCTTGAACCACCGTTAGCTCGTGTTGTGCTGCCGAGACGCGGACAAGAGTGTCCGCGCCACACAATCTGGAAACAGAATTGAGAACCCCATCATGGCCATTAAGTTTCGCGGCGTTGATTTCATAGAGTTCGATACTCTGCTGACCGACGACGAACGCCTGGTCCGCGACACCGCGCGCCGCTTCATCGAAGACAACCTCATCCCCATCATCGAAGAATGCAACCGCGCCGGGCGCTTTCCTCGCGAACTGGTCCAGCCCATGGGCGAGCTCGGATTCTTTGGCGCCAGCCTCAAGGGCTATGGCTGTGCCGGAATGTCGAATGTCGAATACGGAGTGGTCACTCAGGAGCTGGAGCGTGGCGACTCCGGCGTGCGGTCGTTTGTCAGCGTGCAGTCGGCCCTGGTGATGTATCCCATTTACGCTTTCGGCAGTGACGAGCAAAAAAATACCTGGCTTCCCGCAATGCAAAAAGGCGAAAAGCTCGGCTGCTTCGGATTGACTGAGCCAGACTTTGGATCAAATCCCGGCGGCATGCGAACTCGCGCCCGAAAGGTCGGGAACGAGTACGTCCTTAACGGGGAGAAGATGTGGATCACGTCGGGATCCATTGCGGATGTTGCTGTGATCTGGGCGAAGACCGACGACTCAAACGAGGCCGATTCAATTCGCGGATTTCTCGTTGAAACCGACCGACCCGGGTTCCGCGCGGAAGATATTCACGGCAAGTGGTCATTGCGGGCCTCAGTAACTTCTTCGCTTTCACTTCAGGATGTGCACATCCCCGCGGCGAACTTGCTGCCGAAATCAGGCGGTCTCAAGTCTCCGCTGATGTGCCTGAATCAGGCGCGTTACGGAATTGCATGGGGCGCGGTAGGCGCGGCCATGGCCTGTTACGATTGCGCGCTGCAGTATTCGCTCTTCCGCAAGCAGTTTCACGATGAGCCGATCGCTTCTCGGCAACTCGTCCAGGAAAAACTGGCGTGGATGATCAGCGAGATCACCAAGGCGCAGTTGCTGGTGCTACAAGTCGGCCGGCTCAAAGATCAGGAAAAGGTCAAGCACCAGCACATTTCGATGGCCAAGCGCAACAACGTATGGATGGCGCTCGAGTGCGCCCGCCTGTCCCGCGACATCCTTGGCGCAAACGGCGTCGCCGATGAATATCCCATCTTCCGCCACATGGCCAACCTGGAGTCGGTGAAGACCTACGAGGGCACCCACGACATCCACACGCTGATCATTGGGCAGAGCGTGACGGGTATTGATGCGTTTTGAGGGGATCAGGGGAAGACTATGACTGACAAAAATTGAGATACACGTTGATCAAGCCATGTGACAAGCCTTGCGAAGGCCGACATTCCGTGACGCGATTAGGGACCATTTGGCCACTAAAACAGACTGTCCGAGGAAATGATTCGGAATGTCGTCTCTTCGGGACTCTCTCGTGTTTTCCAGCACCCCGGCACTGCTGTGCCGGGCGTTCGCATCCCGCCCCTTCGGGGCTGGGCCCGCGATACGACTGTTCCGCTTTCCCGATCACGGCTTCGGGATTGGAGACCCACAAGTCAATGGAATTGGGCCTCCCCGAGAAGCCAACGCGTGTCGAATACTGCGCTCGAATGCCCTAACTTGCGGTCTTGCTCGATACAGCTTCCTTTCTCCCATGCCGCATTTGCGCCACCACGAGCCGGATCTCGTCATACGTGATCTCTTCGGGTAGCGCGTCTTTGATCGTCCGCAAGCGCTCGACCCCAAGCTTCGCGCACGCATCTTCAATTTGGGTACGCTTTGTTTCCGCGACCCAACCGGGTTGAAATTCCAGCCTTCCTTCCGCGATCAAGTCCGCTACCAGACTTGTCACTGACGCCATCTGCCGGTCGCGAATTCTTGCAATCTCTTCGAAGGTCTTGCCTTGCGCGAGGAGGCGGATCGTTTCCTGCGCCGGAGGCGACATTTTCTCCCTCCTTGCCCCAGGCCGCGCGCCCGCGCGAAATTTGTTCAACGCTTCAATAATCTTCACACCATAGGTTTGAGATTTCTTGATGCCGAACCCGGAGACACTCATCAGTTCTTGAACCGATTTCGGCTGCTTGCGGCACAGTTCTTCCAGCGTCGTGTCGTGCATTACCACGAAAGCAGGAACACCCTGCTCGTGTGCCACAGAGCGGCGCCACTCGCGCATATATTCGATCAACTCAGAATCTACATCGAGCTTGGGGACACGGACATCCTCGCCCGGGCTATTTCTAATTTGCGTCGAACGAGCCCCGGCGAGGGCACGCGCGCCTCCACCAGCTGTTAAAACTGAAAGCTCCACTGGCGCGCTGATCCACTCTGGCGTCCCGCTGCACACATCGCAGCTGTCGCACTTCGTCCACTTCGGCGTCTCGCCAAAGTGGACACAAATCTGCCGGTGCCGGCAGCGCTTTGATTCCGCAAAGCCGACGATATCGCGGTAGCGCTGCCACGAGCGCTCCTTCTCTGCCGAGTCTTGAATCTGATTGATGAAATGGGCAAGCAGAGCCGTGTCCTGCCGTTTCCATAACAGCACACAATCAGCGGCCTGGCCGTCGCGTCCCGCGCGCCCGGCTTCCTGGTAATACTGCTCAATGGATTTTGGGAGCGAAAGGTGAATCACCGCGCGAACGCCGGCTTTGTTGATGCCGAGTCCGAACGCGATGGTCGCGACTACAACACGCACCTCGTCGGATGTCCACCGCTCCTGGTTCATTTTGCGTGCAGAGGCATCCATGCGGCCGTGATAAGGAATCGCAGGAATTCCGGATTCAAGCAGGAAATCCGTTACTTCACCCACCCGCCGAATGGTTGGCGCATACACGATCACACTGCCGTCCCCATAATTCGTCAGTATGCGGGTGAGAAGGGCGTTCTGTTCGTACCCGGCGCACTCCCGCACAACATACCGCAGGTTCTTGCGATGGAAGCTGGCAATGTACTTGTGCGGATTCGAGAGCTGCAACTGCTGCAGGATGTCATGGCGGACGCGGCGGGTGGCGCTGGCCGTAAACGCGGCAATCGGACGGTCAGGGAAATGCGCGCGCAGTTTGCTCAGTTGCCGGTATTCCGGCCGGAACTCGTGGCCCCATTCGGAGATGCAGTGCGCCTCGTCAATTGCGAAGAACGAAACCGGCACGCCGCGCAGCCAGCCAATCGTGTCTTCCCGCGCAAGACGCTCCGGCGAGAGATAGATCAAACGATACTCGCCCGCCCGCGCCTTGATCATCACGCGCGATTGCTCCGCTGAATCCTGCATGCTGTTGAGCACCGCTGCCGGAATTCCCATCTGCGCAAGTTGCATCGCCTGGTCCTGCATCAGTGCGATCAGCGGTGAGATGACGATGGCAGTGTTGGCCAGCGCAAGAGCGGGTAATTGATAGCAGAGCGACTTTCCTCCTCCCGTCGGCATGATCACGCAGGTGTCATGGCCGCCAAGTAAACTTTGTACGACCTGCTCCTGTAATGGGCGAAACGATGAATAGCCCCAATATCGCTGCAAGGTGGCGCGAAGATCGACGGACATTAAGAAAGTATAGAGGCACCTATGGATGTCCCTTACCCGAATCTTGAAGGCATTCCGAATTGGAATCCCAACTCGGGACGGCTTGTGATCGGAGGTTTTTAGCGAAGCCCGGACCTGTATAGAATTCAAGTTCTCCTTATGCCGACCCTGATCGTTTTCGTCTTGGCGGTCGCTGTTGCCATCGCGGTACCCATTCCGTTAGGCCTACTCCGATTGCCGGCAGCTACGATTTTCACCCGCTTACGAGAAGCGGGTAAAGAGCTAGCATCAGCCCTCCTTTTTGACGCCCTCTTGACAATTCGCATTTTGCGAACTATATGTTCGCAGTTTGCGAACTTTGCCCTCGAGGCTTGAGTGCACGTAATCAGCCGTAAACGGCTCAAAGAGGCAGCGGCGAGGCATCCCGAGCTGGAGACGGCGCTGGATGCGTGGTTTCGAATTGCGAAGAAGGCGGCGTGGCAAAATCTGATGGATGTGCGAAGGACATTCGCGAACGCTGACGCCGTTGATAAATGCACCGTGTTCAACATCAAAGGCAACAAGCACCGGCTGATCACGGAGATCAATTACAGGTATCAGCGTCTGTACATCCGGCATGTGTTAACGGACGCTGAATACGATCAGGAGAAATGGAAACAATGAGCACCGCAACCAGCCGTCCTGAATACGCTGACCTCCTGGCAAGAGCGTTGCCGTCTGTGATCCATAGCGAGAAAGAGAATGAACGTTATTTGGCGATGCTGGAGGAATTGGACCAGAAGGGCAAACTCTCTGCGGCAGAACAGCGCTTG
>QHZR01000401.1 GCA_003224755.1 Acidobacteriota bacterium | reverse complement strand
ACCTGGTCGCTACCGGCCAGATTCGCCTGGGAGACTTTGTCCGGGTTGATCTCAGCCCCGAAGGCTCGCTGACGTTCGTGAAGGAAGCCGAAGGCGCCATGGTTCCAATGCTCATGGAGCGATACGGCGCTGCAGCTGCTGCCCCACTGGCCAGCCGCACCGCGCGCCCCATCGCCAAGCCGAAAGAGTTTACCGCCTCACCTGGTAACGAAACGAAGTAGTCTCTGAGACACGAGAAGCCCGGCCAACCAGCCGGGCTTTTTCTACGGGAGAGTGTGGCGCGGGCGCCCTCGCCCGCGAAGCCTTTGGCTTACCCTCAGGGCCCCACGCCGTCAGGATTACGCATTCTTCTTAACCACAAACCTGTGATAGCACTCACCGCAAATCCACCGCCGTCCCTTCGTGAATCCTTCCTCGCCCGTTTGCAATTTCCCAATCACAGATGGCACAAGGCTCTTTTTTCCATCCCCCAGGCTGCAATTGATAACGCTTTCCATCGGCCACGCTGATGTCGAACGAAATTCCGCCCCGCTCGTTATCAACGACAATGTCCACCGGCTTCCACTCGCGGCTTATCCAGGAAAACTTCTGTGCCAAGCTGGCCACTTTGGCGATATATCCCAAACTGAAATCTTCGCGCGTGGACTTCAACCGCGTGCTCGCCAGTGATACCAGTGAATCCACCATCCGGCGCCCACGTTGCGATCTCCTTCCCGCGCCTTCTCCAATGTGAGATTCTCCTGGTTCAGCAATTGCTCTCCAAAGCTATTCTTCTCCCGCAGCAATCCCAACAACCGATGCTCGGTGCCAATGTGCTTGTGCCCGAGGCGCTCCGCCTCCTCCGCCCCGTACGCCAGAACCCGTTTCGATTCATTACTAAGTGGCAGATCAACAGCCGTTGAAACCTTGTCCCGTTGCGTGCTCTTCGATGCGACCTTTCGCCTGATAGCCTCGACCGAATCCGATCCGTTCAACAGCTTCGCCGTGATCACTTAACTTTCTCGCAGCAATCCGAGCAGCAAATGCTCGGTTTCGATGTGCGGCGATCCAAACTGGCTGGCTTCATAGCGCGCGAAGAAGATCACGCGCCGGGCTTTTTCTGTGTAGCGTTCAAACATCGGTGATTCAGGCGAGCAATGCCTATATGGCGGTCTCGCGTGGCAGATTGTATCAGGGCACGGCTCGAGACGTGCCGTTGAGAGTTTGTTAAAGATGTGAAGCGCGAACGAAGTGAGCAGCTATCGAGCTGAAGCTCGCGTTCGGTCAACAATTGCATTTCCCGGCACGGCTGAAGCCATGCCCTGATACAGCCTGGCTAGAGGACAAGCATGCGCAGCTCGGGCCTATTTTTCCGCGTACTTTACCACGATGTACACAATCTCTTTGCCTTCAATTTTCTTAACCCAGTGCGGCACGCCCGCGGGAACGCGGATGAAGTCACCTTTGGCGATATGGTGTTCGTCTCCTCCGGCGATGCTCGCACCGCGAATCTCTCCTGGGCCGGACGGTGCGCCATGAATGACTGAGCCTCCGGTAACGAAATCGCATCCGCCGTCAATCACGTACCAAACGTCTGCTTGATGCTCGTGCACCTCAGCTTTGCCCGGTAGAGTGCGGCGGAGAAGAATCGCCGCATGTTCAGGGGTGCGCTCAATCAGATTGATCTCCGACTCGCCGATGTTGTTAAGAGCGAGTTTGTGAAGATCAATGTCCATCTGCTTGGCGGAAACGTAAACTACTTTCGCCACGTCTTGCGCCAAGCTCGGAATAGACAAAACGATTGCGGTGATCAAACATCTCACAGTTCTCATTATTTCCAGCCCTTTCACGCGTGTCTGGCAGAGACGTTGCAAGCAACGTCTCTACACGAAGATGACCTAGCTGCCCAGCAATCCTTCTACCACCCCATACGCCTCTCCCAGCGCGGCATCCAGCGCTGCGGGATCTTTGCCGCCGGCCTCAGCCAGATCCGGACGGCCGCCGCCTTTGCCGCCGACTTTCTGCGCGACCGGGCCAATCACTTTGCCCGCCTGTATTCGGGAGGTGAGATCTTTAGTGACACCGACAATCAAGGACACATTTCCATTCGTCGCCGATCCGAGAACGACGACGCCGGAGCCGATTTTGTCGCGAAGCTGGTCAATCAGAGTTCGCATCTGAGAGCGTTCGAGATTGTCCACGCGATGGGTAAGGACTTTGACACCCCGCACATCTTTGATCTTCTCGCCGATGTTGGCGGTTGAAGATGACGCCTGCTTCATGCGGGCTTGATCGAGTTCGCGCGCGAGGCGTTTGATCTCGGCATCTTTTCGGTCGAGTTCGAGTTTCAATGCTTGGGCTGGAGAAACGTGGATCTCCTCAACCGAGGTTGCCCCATCTTTCGCCTGATTTTGGCGAAAGGTGGGAACCACGAACCTGGACACAATGTTTTCAAGCTCGTGATCTTTCCTGAAGTGACGCAGCGACCCTTCGCCTGTGATTGCTTCTACCCGCCGCACTCCCGACGACACGCTGCCTTCCTTCAGAATCTTGATCAGTCCAATCTCGCCAGTCGCTCCAGTATGGGTGCCGCCACACAACTCAGTCGAGAAATCACCGATTTTTATCACGCGCACGCGGTCGCCATATTTCTCGCCAAACAGCGCCATGGCGTGATACTCATTGACCGCTAGATCAATCGGCACATTCTCGATCACCTCGACCCGCTGGTTCCGCAGCACTTCTTTATTAATCAGGTCTTCGATGTCCTGCAGCTCTTCGTCTTCGACGGCAGTGAAATGCGAAAAATCAAATCGCAAATGATTCGGGGCCACCAGAGATCCCGCCTGCTTAACATGCTTGCCCAGCACCTCGCGCAGCCCGGCTTGCAATAAGTGCGTGGCAGTGTGATTGCGCATTGTGGATTCGCGGATGAAGGTGTCGACGACGGCGTCAACTTTGTCACCCACCGCTAGTGCTCGGGTGTCCTGTCCAACGCGGTTTTCGTTGGGCGAGGATTTTACGATCACCTGATGCGCCCTAACCCCCTGCACCGGGTAATAACATCCCTTCACCTCGGCGACGACCGCATTCAGCTCATCGCTGTACAGCGTGCCGCGATCCCCAACCTGCCCTCCGGACTCTGCATAAAACGGTGTGTGATCGAGAATGACCTCGCCTTCTTCGCCCGGCTTGAGCTCCTGCACGCCCTGACCATTCTTGATGATGGCCAGCACTTCGCAATCTTCCGAGCGCGTCTGCAGGTAGCCTTCAAAAATTGATTTTGGAAGCTGCTGATAGGCGGGATTCGCGGTCTGTTTGGCCGCGCCTTTCCAGGACGCGCGAGCACGCTCGCGCTGCTCGGCCATGGCGCGGTCGAAACCGTGTTGATCGAACTCCAGTCCTTGGTCTCGAGCCGCATCCTGGATGAAGTCCAGCGGCAGTCCAAATGTATCGTAAAGCCGAAACGCCTCATGTCCAGGGAAAGCCGGGCGCACATTTTGCATCTCATTTGCGAAGTAAGTCCTGAACTCGCCCATTCTGCTTGTCCCGAACAACATCTTTGCTGCGTGCTCAAAAACTTCGTTGCCCCTACCTGGTATTAATCCGACCGACAATCGTCGTACATCCGCATCCGCGACTCCGACGAAATTGCCAAAACGGCGGACGATGCTTTCTATCGCGTTAAGCCAAGCTTCATCCTCGATGCTCTCCAGCTTTTCTTCGCCCAAG
>QHZR01000400.1 GCA_003224755.1 Acidobacteriota bacterium | reverse complement strand
CGGTCAAAGTCGCTAAACGTAGGCTGCGGATTTACGAGGTCGGAATCAGTTACTGGGGCCGCACCTATGAAGAAGGAAAGAAGATTGGATGGAAAGATGGCGTGCGGGCCTTATGGTGCTTGCTGAAATATTCCATCAAGGAGCCGGGAAAAGCCGTCGAATCTACTTTGCACTCTGCGCAGATCGAGGAACGAAACCAGAAATTGGCAGCCAGCGAAACTAGGCAGCCTAACGAGCGCCGGGGCTAACCCGCCGGTGTAGACCCGACGTATTGTGGGATGATGGCTGGCTGCCTTGGTTTGCCTTCGAAACACCGGGAGGCGCCTTGTAACCAAAATTCATCGCCTTCCGGCCTGCCGTTGTGTCGTTTGATCTCGGCGCCCCAGCATGTGCCGTTTTGTTGCTTTGGTCTTTGCTCTTCGCTCCTGCGGATTTAGCGGTGTCGCGCTCTAGCTTATTAAGCTGGTCATCCACACTACCGGATTTTGCGCGCGGCTTCCGATCTGGCGCTGTAAGCGCATGGCGGGGAGTTGCGGCCTTGATCGAAGGCATCGGCCTTGCTTTAGCGCGGTGGCCGGTAGCTGGTTTTGGGTTCTGAGCGAACCCGGCGAGAACCGATATTCCCAGTCCTAAGCAAATCAAAGAAAATCGCTTCATATGGAAGATGCTCCTTACGCCCACAAACTCCCAACCTTTATGATACTCGCTCGCAGAGCCGGTTTTGAAGATGAATGTCCGCACATGGAAGTATTGGAGGGTCACCAGACGAGCAAGAGGTGCGAGCTGTGCCTTGATCGAAGGCATCGGCCTTGCTTTAGCGCGGTGGCCGGTAGCTGGTTTTGGGTTCTGAGCGAACCCGGCGAGAACCGATATTCCCAGTCCTAAGCAAATCAAAGAAAATCGCTTCATATGGAAGATGCTCCTTACGCCCACAAACTCCCAACCTTTATGATACTCGCTCGCAGAGCCGGTTTTGAAGATGAATGTCCGCACATGGAAGTATTGGAGGGTCACCAGACGAGCAAGAGGTGCGAGCTGTCTGTAGATCGAAGGCCAAGAAGCGGATCTTTATCAACCGAATCAACCGACTTGGGCCGCATTCGGGGGACCGCCGGGCCCGATTATTACGGACCGGCAAAGTTCCATTCCCTGGACCACTGGTGTGCGGAGCGACCAGTCAAGTCCAGATAACCGTCGAGTATATTTGCGCATTGCCCAAGCGGATGTGCAATACATTCCATGCTTATTCCTCTACTCCGGCACGCTCTATACGAGAACGGTTATGCTGTAGCCATCCCAGAAATTTCTGTTTGCGCGCGAACATAATTCGAGCTCTATCGCGTAGCTTGCCGAGAATTCGATATCGCGATTTTGTGAACCAGGGTACGCGATACGGCTTACAGCCGTATTTCTCTTTGTAAGCGCCTTCCCCGCCCCAGTCGTATATAGCAATCCCATGCCGCTTCCAATAGCGCATCGCATACCAATGGATGGCTTCGTTCGGCCGCAAGCTCTGACTGGCACGCAAGCTCGCGTTCCCCCAGAACTCGGCAATCTTATTGAAGCCAGGGAAAATTCCTGTTGCGATGCATTTGCCATCGGGGTCTCGGGCCCGCAACAGCAGGAGGCGTCCCGTTGGCGCAAGATTCTCGATCAGCTTCCGCACGCGCTCGACGGGATAGGTCGGCACTAGACTCTGCTTGGAAAATACATCTTTCAACTGCTGATAATATTCATCTGCAAAACTGTTGTCGTGAGCTTCCTCAATCGTGACCCCACTTTTTTCGGCTTTGCGAATGCACCGGCGGCAAGCACTATCCATAGAGCTGAACAACTCTTCTTCGGATTGCGTAAGATCAGTACGGTACGAGCCGTAGTACTCCCCTTTGAATCCTAACGCCTCCCCGTCATCAAAGGTAAAATATGGATCAGACACCTCAATATGGATGCAGTTGAGGTCATCCCATGCGAATTTTTCCACTGCCTCAAGTGCCGTCCGCCGCGAGACGCCTGGCGTCAGATTGAATCCGATGTAGGGCGTCGTCCAACCTGGAAAGGAACTTCCCAACACCCTCACGCCAAATTTGGTGAACGTGAGCCCAGAGAAATAACCCAACACATCGTTGCCGTCGCGGAGTTCGGCTAATACCGGTGTCGCATTCTGCGACTCATAGATGAACCGGAGCCACTCCCGCGTTTGAAAAACCGTTCGGTCCTGGAACCTGTCCAGTGATTCCCAGTCTGCGTTATCAAAATCAATCCTCTTGCACTTCATCAAAAATCTCAGGAACTCTACAATCGGTGGCTCTTCGCTAGTTGCAGAAATAAACTGCCTTGTCGACCAGAATTGCCGGATAATCCACTATGAGGCGCGAGAGAGGAGTGTTCACCTTCGCCCACTGCTTGCTTTCGCAGATCATGCGCATCTTTCTCGCGAGTCGGATGGCGTCGTCCTAATACGGTATTCGATGTAGCCCAATTGAGCGCGGAATAGCCGAAGAACGGCTCCAGAATACCAAAATCATCTGACCGCCGGTTGAAAGTCGAATCGGTCGGTAGTCCGCTCAACCCGCAACTACCCGGTTCTGGGGTCATGTGGAGACCGGCAGGTTTCGGGAGTACGCTCGTAATTTACTGCAAAGTCGTCTCCGGTTTTGCACCTGCTATCCAATACGCGTGTAAGATAGAAACGATTCATGGCATCTGGATGGCCAAACACGCTCCTGCGCTTATCCCGTATGAGTTGGGACGAAGTGCTGACCCGCGCTGGGCAGGAACTCCATAAATGGCAGGACCTTGCTTTGTTCCGCCTGGGCATAGACGATCATCGAGTCAATCTCAAAGCGCCTCCACAACCAGCGCCAGCATTCCTGTTCCCCGTCGGAGAAGCCCGCGGTCGCGCCACGCTCCTGCGCCAGTCTCTTCCGGATGAGGCTTCCGCGATTCTCTCCGAGGCTTCTGATATCTGCGGGCATCGCTTCCAGCTGCTCGGTTATGAGAATCTCGATTTCGGACACGAGATCGACTGGCATTTTGATCCGGTCCACAAGAAACGGGCGTCGAACAAGCCCTGGTTCAAGATTCGGTTCCTGGAATTCTCAGAGGTTGGCGATCACAAAATTATCTGGGAACTGAACCGTCATCAACATCTGGTGACCCTCGCCAAAGCCTGGCTTTTCAGCGGCGACGAAACCTACGTCCGTGAGCTCATAAGTCAGTGGCATCACTGGCAACAGGCAAATCCGTACCCCTTGGGTATTAACTGGGGCAGCAGTCTTGAAGTTGCTTTACGAAGTCTCTCCTGGATGTGGGTGGATCACCTGCTGGCTGACTGTCCATCGCTGCCATCCGACTTCCGTCGCGGTTTGTGGCAGGCCCTGGCGCTTCACGGCCGCTACATTGAGAGATTCCTTTCAACTTACTTTTCGCCTAACACTCATCTTTTGGGTGAAGCAGTCGCTCTGTTTTATCTGGGCACTTTGTATCCACAGATCCCACGCGCTTCATGCTGGCAGCAAGCTGGGTGGAATATCGTTATCGATGAAGCCGAACGCCAGGTCCGTCCCGACGGTGTTTACTTCGAGCAGGCGCTCTACTATCACGTATACGCGCTCGATTTCCTGCTCTATGCTCGCTTATTGGCCACCCGTAATGGCGCTGCGATCCCCGCCAATCTGGATCATGTGATCCACAAGATGCTATATGTGTTGCAGGCACTCTCGCAGGCTGGCCCGCCAGCTAACTTTGGCGACTCCGATGCTGGCCGCGTGTTTAACCCTCGCAGGAATCGGACGCAACACATGACCGATCCTCTAGCCATCGGTGCCTTGCTTTACGGTCGAAACGATTTGGCGGCTGCGTGTCTTACAGAGGAGTCAATCTGGCTATTCGGGGAGCAGGCAATCGCGCAGTTGCCCCTCGCTCCCCGGCTTTTGATCCAGCTCTCTTCCCAAGGATTCACTTCGGGCGGCGTGTACGTGCTGACGAGCGCCGAACCTGTTGTCCAGCAGATGACGATTGATGCCGGTCCACAAGGC
>QHZR01000389.1 GCA_003224755.1 Acidobacteriota bacterium | reverse complement strand
ACGCAAGTGTTCAAAATATCAATGAATTGCTTCAAGGATATCTCCAGCAATTGGCCGATTCCAAACTCGATCTGAAACTCTTCAGCACCTAACATCAACGGGGAATTTCTAGGGCCGGGCTTTCCTAGTTCAGCAGGTACTTCCGCTTGAGCCGTTTTGAAGAACATCTTGAACCTAGTGCCGTGGATTACCAGCTTGTTCTTTTCCGGATTGGTGCAGCGTTTTTCAGTCACGACGCCGTTCTCGTGTTCCAAACAGTTACGTGCATTGTTGAACGAATCCAATTCATCTTGATATCGCAAGGGTTCGCCAAAAAGCGAATTTATTTTGTCAACTAGTACCGGATAACCAGGCTGCCTCGCCCTACGCCATAATTCCTTTTCACACGCTCCAATATCAAATTTTTCGTTGGCTTTGATCTTTAGCTCAACTGTCCTGAAGATGAACAAGCGCTCCAATGTCGCTCGGATGCATTTCTGAATGTCTCCAAAACCTTTGGCTAATACCCAATTTTTGAAATGTTGTCTTGCCCGGCTCAGGTCTGTTGGAGGTCCAGCGAAGGAAAGCTGAAAGAAGTGCAACTCCTCCGGCGTTGGATCAGGAAATTTTTCCAATGTCTGAACAATGCGGAGGCCCATCAATACGTTATTTTGGCAATTGCTCATGAGCACGTGAAAAGGAGCCAGCACGTAATTCCGATTTAGAGTGTGGATCATCGAATCTCCGCCTTTTGCGGCCACTCTGCATCAATCCGCTGCATGATCCGCTCGGCAAAGATCACCGCATCCGCGATGATCGAATGCAGGGCTGGAGATGGCCTTGTGCTCTCCAACTGACAGAGCTTTCGGGCGGCTAGGATCGCGGCCATGATCCCAATAACGCGCTTGCGGCCTTCGTCCATCGCGGAACAGAATACCCCTTTCGCCCTATATTCGCCAACATGTTTAAAGTTGATTTCGTGCGGCACTTGACATAGAGTTGCCCTCCCTCCTCTACCGCTTGCCAAGAGGTTCGTAATGGCTCAAGAACAACTATGTACGCAATGCGGGACAGTGGCCTACATGAAGCGGTTCATGAAGGGGTCGCTCTTGACGGAGATTTTCCTTTGGTTCTGCGCTTTACTGCCAGGATTGATCTATTCAATTTGGCGTCATTCAACCGTGTATTGGGGCTGCCCACGATGCGACAGCCCGAACATGATCCCTCTTGCGAGTCCGGTTGCACAAAAATTCCTTGCTGAAACCAAACCTGGGCAGCCTATTTCTGCATATCGTGTGCCCGACAGCGGCACAGGTATGAGTGCGCGAACACTTGTTGTCGTTTTGATTGTCATTGCAGTCTTGGGAGCCATTGTCCGAATTAATACCGTCGTAAATGAGGCACATCCAAAAACATCAGTGGCGTCGTTTGGAAATACCGATTCACGCACAGACGCCGATCAATTAATTAAGAACTGCGGTCCACCGTTTAAAGACGATTCCACGGCCTACGATTCTCCTCGTCCGCCTATCGTAACCCGTTTCGTTGAATACAAAGTGAAGGGCACACATCTCAGGTTTATCTATGTACCTGGAAATGGGCACGTGGGTGATCCTCCACCTTATGACTGGAAACTTCAGATGATAGCGAATGTTAGAACCAACAAACTATACAACCACGACCAAGTCTCGAATATGATGTGGTGTACTGCCGCATTGCCTGGACCTCGGCTGATTGCAAAATCAGGAAACTGAATGGCTTCCGTAATCGGTGCTCTGATTCGCAACAAGCCCAAGTCTTAGCCTGCCTTTAGGCCGTTCCCGCTATTGCAAACGGCGAGTCCGCGAATTTAGGCAACATCCGTTTATTATCTCCGCTGGCGTGTTGCCCTTCACGTCTTACCCGCGTTTCACGGTATTCCCGCGCTTCAGCCTGCTCGATAAATTGGGCGCTTAGGCCGCGCTCCTGCACGAACCCTTTGATTTCGGCCAGGTTGACCCCCTGGAAGAACTCTTTTCTGGTGTTCACTAGGTTCAAGCGTCGTCCGTCAAGGAGTTGATGAAGAGCACATTCAAGCGCAGGCGCATCGTCCGAATACAGCATAACGTGCAAGTCGAAGGGGAACGGCACTGCTGCACCGCTCAGTTCCATAATGCGTTCCATCGGCTCCATGCGCCGAGTCATGCCAATTTTGACTACTCCTTCACCGAACGCGCCTATATTGGAGATCACATAAACAAATCCTGACTTAGTAAGCTGTGCCCGTGCAATGGCCCTTTCCTTCTTCTGCCGAGCCTCGTCCAGTTTGGCTGAAAACTCAGACACTTTGGTGGTCAGTTCTTGCAGCTTTGTCCCTGTTGCTTCTGCCGCTTCCTGACGTGCCTTCTCTAGCAGCTTTTGGTATGTGGCTTCTTGCGCTTCCGCTTCCTGTTGCGCTTGTTCGATTTCTCGTTGCGCCTTCTCCGCATCGCGCATCTTCTCGCGACGGGCATGCTCTTCTTGTTTTTCCTCGTACTTCTTGGTTTCGTATTCATTAATCAGATGAGTCTCGTCGAGACGGAGCTGCAAGTAAGCATTCGTGATGGAAAGGTTCATGGTTTCGCCTAGTTTGTTGATGGCCTCGAATGACTTGGCGAGACGCTCTTCCATTTTCTTGACATTGTTGTATGACACATTGGCAGCAGCCGCATCACATTCTCCATTGAAAGCACGGAGGATCACCTTGGTGGTCTGCCGAATCATCTTTGCGCCTTCTTGCCGACTGCCATTGACTGTCCAGTTGTTCGGGCAACTAGCAGCACCACCGCCCTTGATAAGCTGTTTCATCTTGTCCCGAAGGGCGAGAAGGGCGTTTTTGTATTCTTCAGATGTCTGGAACGCGAAATGAGGTTTATAGAGACCGAAGGAGATATCATCCAAGTTTTCTTCGAGCAGGGAGACCTCATGCTGCAATTCTTGGTATTTGGTCAGCGCTTGCTTGTACTGCCCATCCAGTAGTTCCCTGCGCTGTTTATCCTCAAGGGCGGCTTGCTGTGCCTGTTGTTTGGTTTGTTCCACCTGAACTTTTGCCGCACTAATGGCGGCGTCCAAATCCGCGATACCAGAGTACCGCTGGAGCTGACTACGGCAATCAATACTTTGTTTCCAGAATTTATAAACCAGGAAAACTAGAACAGCGAGGACAGTGGCTAAAACAACGATGGCGAGCAACATCACATCCCCCTTCTTAGGAGGGATAAGAGAATATGCGATGAAATAAGTCAGTAAATAGCACGATAGTGCCATTAGGAAGACAGTCTGGGCTGTGGATCGGGCAGGACAGGATACAAGTTTCGTAGCTTTGCGGAACTGGCTGAAGAGTCCGCCGAGTCCTTCCGAAGAATAGACTGTTTTTATGCCGAGGCTAGTGTCAGAGCGCATCAAGAAACTTCGGGAAGAAATAGCCG
>QHZR01000388.1 GCA_003224755.1 Acidobacteriota bacterium | reverse complement strand
GATGATTTGCCGGGCGGCCTGAATTCTTAGTTTGTCGCCGCGCTTTCTCCCGTTCCACAGAGCCGCGATTGATGTCATCACCCCCGGGGATCCTCGCCGCGTTCGCGGAGCGCGGCATCAGGTTCGTGAAGGACAGCCTAGTGAAGGCGCTCAACCCGGGGCGGAAGGCAGCCGTGTTGAGCGACGGGACCGAGATGGGGAAGTGTCGGCTACATCTTCTCCCACACACCGTCGCCGTTTTGACGGCGGTGATAGACCAAAAAGGCACCTAACCGGCAGGCCAGGACGGGGGTTGCCAGTTTCGCTGCATCCGCTCAGCTTCGACCAAGGCCTTGGCGGGACTTATGCCCCGCCCCCGTAGATCATCCGACAAACGCCGCTCGACAAAAGGCTTACCGGATCAGAAGAAAGCCCCCAGAGGAAAAAATCGTTACGATACCCTGGCGTGTCCTACGGCATGCTGATCTCATTCGTTCGATGGTCAAAGAGGGCGATGAAGTAATGGTGACGTGCGCGGCCTGCATCTATAAAACCAGCAGACGAGTCATTAGGGCTATTATCCGACCGCCGTTTTTCTGGTGAGCGTCGCGGTTTGGCAGCAAGGCCGTGTTGAGCAAGCCGGACTCCTGTGACGACCCGGCACCGCCGCTGCAACCAAAGTGACCAGGGAGCGACTGCGGAGCGCCGATGTCGCTCGTTTTTTTACTCCTTGCGAATCAGTAAGATCACTTCTGTAGGAGAAATCAACAAGATCACATCTCTAGGAGAGAAGAGAGTTAGGGAGAGAGGGAGACCTCAAACGCATCGCGGGACTCTTCAGCCTAGTCTGGGACTCCCGAGCGCCCCCCGGGCCCGTTTTCCATTGGTTATCGGAGTTGCGCTGATTCGTCTCCGGCGCGGCCTCGCCGACTCACTTAAAATTAGCCGAGCCGTAGCTGGAAGCAAGGTCGAAAATTGCCCGAGTATCGCGCGAGTAACGCAGCGAGCTTCTTCTTGCCAGGCCCGGCTCGCAGGATCGCCAGGCCGAGTTCCAAATTGGGACTCGAAAGACTGGCTCAGGTACGACAAGCCGGGAGAGTCCCAACGTGGTCAGGGGCGTGGCCAGGCAGCGCTCGAGGATGTTGAAGTGCTATGACTCCACAAAAAACCACGAAAACCTAGTGCAGATGGGGAATGGGGAACAGCAGTTTCGGGTCGGGCTGTCTCAAGTCGCCGATTGGGCTTTGGCTTTTTCGGGTTTGTCCACTTCAGGCTGCTGCTCTTCGCACCGCAGAAACAGAATGGTCTCGATGCCACTGTCAGCCGTCAGTCGAGTTGCGGTCTCGTGACGCCGGGGCCGCGCGCCGCACAGTCCCTCCCCTTTGCGACTCGGCCCGCTTCCGCCAAGCACAGTGTCCAAGCACGTCTCAGAAACCCGGACCTATTCATACTTCCTCTCTTCATAGTCAGGTTCATAAGGGCAACATTGGCGGTAAAGCCATGTGTACGCTGTGTCAGAGGAAAGGAGGCCCGTGAATTTGCACCGATTCCGCTATGAAAAAACCGCTATGCGCACGTGAAAAAATCTCGGCGCGCGGCGGGATGGCGCTGAGGCTAGAAGCCGATTTCGTCGGCATTTGGTTGCCGCCATGCCGCCTGAACGGCTTTTTTCCTAGACGATTTTGCGGAATTACTAGATTCGGGCGGAGGCGATCCGTGCTTGTGAACCCTAGGGTGGCATTCGTCACAGACCGACTCGCCGCCACGGTCCCAATGATTGGTTTCACCACCGTGGACGTAACAAAAGCGCCGAATGAATGCTGCTTCTCTCCGCTGCCTCTCCTGCGGAATACGAAGCCGAACTGCCTTTCGGCCCTTAACTGGAGTAAAAACGTTCCCAACATCGCTCAGAATGGAATGAATGAAGCCGCCGGACGGGCCCTTTCGCAACCTGATCCGGCCGCGTTCTTGCAACTCTTCTCGCGCTTTTCTTGCGGTGTTGTGGTCTTTGATTCCAGTGTACGTACAGATGTCCTGATTGGTGTACTCGAGCTCGACCTGGCCGGTCTGATTCAACTGCTGACATAGGAAAACGTAATATTTCACGGCGGAGCCGCTCATGTCCCGCAGGTCACCACGGCGCACAAAAGAATCGGGGACTTGGAAGTAGGGTGTTCCTTGCGTGCCACCAATCACATTCGACACGCTGCCCTCCACTGCTGCTGTTGGTTTATTTAGAGTTGTGGGCCGCCGCGCGTCTGTCGGCAGCTCTCACTTTGCTCCATTCAGATGTCTACTGCCTTGACATCGTTCCCGGTCCGACATAATATGTGAATACGATTCAACGTTGAATCACATTCACATAGTACCTAAGCGATGCCTGGACTGCAAGTACAGCACAGCACAAACCCGCTTTACAGAAAACTCTTTCGCAAGGTGAGAAAGCAGCGCGGCATTAGTGCGCGTCAGTTAGCCAAAAAAATTGGTGTTGACCCGTCCTACCTTTCCAAAATCGAAACAGGAAGCGTTCCACCGCCGGCCTGGGACAAAATGCTGGCCATCAACAGCGTGCTCAACTGCCCCGAGCTGCTTGAGGCTGGTGAGTATGCTTTCCTCAAAGATACAGTGTGGCTCAGTTTGGGTCTTCTGGGGAGACTCACGGAGATGCCTGCGAACCTCGTCAATGAGTTTGGCCCGGATAACATCGCAGCCTGGAAGCGTATCTGCTCTGAAATGTCGGGCCGAATATATATTGCTTATGATCGCCGACTGCGTTGGGAGGACGTTCCTGCTAAGAATTCTCGAAGGCGTACCAGATCATGAATCCGGTGAGCCTGTGCGGGAAGGAAATGGCCGTGTAGTAGAAGGATGCAGGTCCGCAAGGATTTGCAAAGTTGTGACCAAACACCTTGGTCGGAAAAGAGGAGACAGGATGAGAGTCAATGTCAATGGGAGATCCACGCCACTTCAGGCAACCAGAAAGTCCAGTGGACCTGAACGCCGCGACGCATCCGGTATGGCAGGAACTGCAAGCTGCGGCTCGGAGGTTGGCTACAGAAGAACTGACCGACTTTCTGGCTAGTTTGGAAAAAATTCGGGTACTAGCGTTCGCCCGGCTTGTCGCACCTGCCCCTGTCGAACGCCCGCCAGATGAGTTGTTGTGTGTCGCGGAGGCCGCCCGCCGTCTTGGCGTCTCGCGCCATTTTTTGTATCACCATCATCGGCGCCTGCCATTCAGTCGCAAGATAGGCCGAACCTTGCGATTTTCGGCGAAGGGCATTGAAAAGTATATCCAGTGTGGGGGAGTTCCTGGAACGAAACGACCCCGCAGCACAGCGGAGTGGGCACCGTGAAAACCCTCGGGTGCGGCACATAGATCGACCCGTTGCTCTGCTGCACGCGTGTGTGCGGAACATAGAAGCGAATCACGTGAAAGCCATGGTCGATTTTCGGCAGCCGTTCTCAGAGAAGTATCGCCCACAACGAATAAACGATTTTATCGGTCTGAAAAGACCCAAGAGCATTCTCACCCATTTTGCGGCGGACCCCTTCGAGAGTGCTTGGCTGTTTGTTGGCCCGCCGGGGCTAGGCAAAACCACTATGGCCCACGTGCTCGGAGAAGCGATTGGCGCCCAACTCCATCACGTCCCGGCGAAATCGTGCAACCTTGAGAGGGTGGAAGCTCTTTGCGAAGACTGCCATTATGTGCCTCGCCGGGACTGGAAGCCGGTACGCTTCCATTTCTGCGTAATTGATGAGGTAGATGCAATCTCTCATGCCGCGCAGATCGCATTTTTGTCGATATTAGACGGCACAGCGGGTC
>QHZR01000398.1 GCA_003224755.1 Acidobacteriota bacterium | reverse complement strand
AATGTCTCTGCCCCAGTTTTCTTCATAGACTCCCTGAAGGAGAAGACAAAAATGGGTTTTCTCGTGCGAATGCGGCGGCACCCGAAGCCCTGGTGGGTGTGTCGCCTCTGTTAGGCAGAGGCCAGCGGCCTCGCGGACCCGCAGGAGATTAGCTCGGCAAGACCCGTTGGAGCAGCTTGATTCGACTTTGCTGCCGATACGCGATGTGATCATGTTGGGCAGAATGCCATCCCTGATACTTGTCAGTTAGACGCTAGGGTCATTTGCTTGTGAGCACTCGGACGTTGCTCTCTAGGCATTCTGTGCTCCTCAGCGACGAGTGCCTTCTGGCTGCGATGTTCCCCGGTAACGACCGAATGGTCTTTCAGCACACTGGAACGCACAGGAAAGACCCAGCACAATTAGGAGAAATGTATCTGCACGCAGAGGCACCAACTCAAATTGAGCAGCTATCGCATATCCAGCGGCAGCAAGAAACAAAGGGCCAGTGAAATAGCAATGAAGCCGATGGCAGCGGCGGGCATTGATGAGGCACCCTATCCCCATCACGCAGAAAGCGCCCGCCCATAGCCAATTTCTACCGGCGGCCCAAAATGATCCGGCGAGGATCACGGCGACCGGCCCATACCAAAAAAACCATGCGGCACGTGAGGCCGTTAGGTCCAGAGGATTCTTTGAATCAAGATTGCAGCAATCTGCCATCAGATTGTTCCCCATCTCAGGCCATGTACTGCACATCCGAAGCATGAGTCGGATAGGCGAACAACACTTGTTTCAAGTCGCTGGCCGTGATCGCTTTCCGCATTGCCAGAGCAAAAAGATTGATTGTTTCTTCGGCGGCCGGGCCGAGCAAATGAGCGCCGAGGATTCGCTCGCTCCCTTCTTCCACCAGTACCTTGAAAGCGGCGGTTCTCTCCCCGACCCGTCGCGAGGAATACCATCCGCCGATCTCCATATGATTCGTGCGAAAGCGAAATCCGTTTTTCTTCGCTGTCCCTTCAGCCATGCCAACTGACGCCAGCGGCGGAATCGTAAAAACGACTGTGGGTATGGCGTCGTATTCTGCTTTTACGTGATTACCCGTAAGTACGTTGGCCGCGATGACTTTGCCGTCGTATCCCGCCACCGGTGTAAGCGGCATGCCATCGGTCGCCGCCGCGTCACCTCCAGCGTAAACTGCGGTATTGGACACACTCTGCAGGTACTCATTTACTTTGACGCCCCTCTTTTCGCGCTCAACGTGCGCTCTCTCCAGATCAAGGTCGTCGATGTCTGGTACACGGCCGGCAGCATGCACCGCAAGATCACATGTGAAAGACGTTTTCTTTACTTCTCGTCTGGCATGCACCACGAGCTTGGGTCCAGACTTTTCAATCGCTTCGACCGTCGTCCCGGTGTGAAGAGCAATTCCGAGTTCCTGAGTGCGATCAGACAAGCTAGAAACCAAGTCGGGATCGAAGCCTTCGAGCACTCGCGGTCCGCGATGAAGGATCGCCACACGCGCCCCCGCACGGACCGCTACGTGGGCAAATTCCATTGCAATGTAGCCGCCTCCTACAAAAGCAATCTCAGTGGGAAGCCGCTCCAGCTCCAGGAACTGTGTGCTGTTGATTAAGTGTTCTTCCCCAGGAATTCCTAGACTCGCGGGTCTTGCGCCAGCGGCGATAACAATGAACCGAGCGGTAAGCCGCTGTCCTGCAACTTCAAGTGAATTGGCATCGACAAATTTCGCCCGCCCGTGGAGGCTCTTGATGCCCACTTTTTCAAACGAACTTTCCTTCTCTTTCGGTACTGGATTGGTGAAAGACTGCTTGAAACGGATCAGTTCCGGCCAGTCGATTGCTAGCTTGCCTTTGACCGTATGTTTCTCTAGCAAGCGCCGGGAGAAGTCGAGCAGCTCTGCGGTTCCTACTAGCACCTTCTTCGGGTCGCAGCCGCGAAGCGCGCACGTTCCGCCAAATGGCAGCGAATCAATTACGGCGACACTCCACCCGGCAGCACGGCACTGGGACGCAACCGTAGAACCTGCCGTCCCGGTTCCAATAACGACTAGGTCAAACTTGTCCTGCACTTACTTTTTCTCGCCTTCTGGTTGCGAAGGATAGCCCGCGTTAGTAGTGGCCTTCACCAGCGCCTTGGTGTCGGTCTTTGTGTCATCGAAGGTGACGACCGCCTGTTTCTTTTCGTAACTGACGTCGACTTTTGAAACGCCCTGCACTTTGTTGAGCGCCTTCTTAATTGTGATTGGGCATGTGGGGCAGGTCATGCCCGATACGTCCAGCGTGACTGTTTTTGTGGCTGCCCAAACAGGCGCGGACACTACCGCCATGAGTACCAGCACAGCGAATCGACTCTTCATGTTGTTGTCTATTGTGAATATCTCCTTGTTCAGTTCTTGAGACTCAGTAAAAGTACTTAGCGAAGTACGGATATACCAGCGCCAGCAGCGTCAGCACTGCACTGGCCCAAAACAGAAACATGTAAAGGCGACGAGTCGGGGGCAGCGCACAAACCTCGCCGGGCTTACATGCCTGCGCCGGTTGGTAAATGCTCCGCCAGGCAAAGAACAGCGCGACAAGCGCGATCACGATAAAAAATGGGCGGTAAGGCTCAAGCAGCGTGAGGTTTCCGATCCAAGCCCCGCTGACACCAAGAGTCACCAGAACCAGGGGTCCCAGGCAGCACGTGGATGCCAGAATCGCTGCCAACCCTCCAGAGAACAATGCAATCGAGCCGGATCGGCTGGATTTCGTCGCAGAGGCAACGGGCAAACTCAATTTCACCGGAGCCGAAGCTGCGGAATCGACTTGGCAGTACGAATCATTCGATGTGAAACCAGACCCGCCACCCGCCTGGGTCGTGTGCTCACTGAGGGCGCGACCGATCAGATCCCTGGATGGCGACCCGCTGCGGACCGTTCCTTCCAAATAGGTGCGGCAGCTCATTCCGAAACTCTTGAGGTTGTGTGCCTCCCGTTCAATGTCCAAGCCATTGATGCGTACACTTGGAGAACCCAGAAATCCGAATGCCTCCGCCTCCGCCTGATTGTGAATCTCGACCTCTTCGATTTCTTTGGGTAGGCCGTGGGACAGCAGCTCCGCGCGCACCCTTTCGACGGTGGGCGCAAGATTCGGACAACCCTCGAAATACAAGACCTCGACTCTCATCTCTACCATTTTCTTTTCCCGCCACCTCAGATGCACTCTGGAGCTGACTCCAGATACAGGAAAATCTTCTCCATCCCACTTCAACCGTGTGACGACCGACGCAAGCGGGGTTTTAGGCCGTCTTCCTCAAGGGCTTTCAGCACCGGACAGCACTCACCATGGGTGGATCTCTGATGGGTGCGCAGGTCTCGATTACATTTTCTAAGAGCCTTATTCAACTCTGCTTCCAGCCGTAAGAGTTGCGCTGCTTTTTCGCGCACATCTCGGAGCTTGCCTTCAAGCAGGTCTCGCACTTGAGAACAGGCGTGATCGTGTTCTTGATTGAGGATGGACAACTGCTTGATTTCGGTCAGAGAAAAGCCCAGTTCCTGAGCCTTCTTAATGAAGACGAGGTCTTTCATGTCCGCATCAGTGAAAAGGCGGAAACCGCCTTCGCTGCGCGCAGGCTGCTTGACCAATCCGATCTTCTGATAGAAGCGAATCGTATCAATGCTGAGCTCGGTCCGCTCCGCAACTTTG
>QHZR01000089.1 GCA_003224755.1 Acidobacteriota bacterium | reverse complement strand
AGCGAGCCGGTGAAGGTCCAGTCACCGGTTGCCGGATCATAGAGCTCGCACTCGTCCAGGTCGCCGCTGAAATTATCCCCGCCGGCCACGAGTACCTTGCCATTGGCCAGCAAGGTCGCGGTATGATACCATCGGGCATTAATGAGACTGCCCGTAGTCGTCCATCGTGCATCGGTCTCCGGCAGCGCGGCGGTCGAGGTGCCGGCAAAAGAAGGCTGCTCGGCCATCAGGAGAGCACCCAGCAAGAGAGGCAGCCACGTGACGCACCGCAGAATGCTGCGGTGGGACTGGTACGAGGTTAGAATGGAAAACAACCGGGAGGTTCCCGGGCAAACCAAGGATGATTTCATAGGCGCGAGCGTTCAGAAGCTGTTACACGAAAGCAAGCTTGTTTGCCAGGGGTGCGGAATGCTGGGCCCGGATGCAAGCTCGTGTGACTCTACCGTGCCTTTCCGATCCTCGAGATGCGGAAGGCGGCTTCGCCGACGGCTGCCTCGAACCGGTCGCATTACTTCAAGAGAAGGTCAACGAAATCAGACCGGGCCAGACGACCGAAGAGGATCTTGTTCGGACTTTCGGCTCGCCTGCAACAAAAAGGGTCTGCCCAGAGGGAGAGACCTTCGCGGCAGAAAGTGCTTCCCACCGGCCGTGCCCTACCGCGGTGATGTACCTTCCGTTATAGTCAAAGTTGAATCTGCTAGCACTCCGGAAATGCGGTCGATGACGCCGCTCGGCCAAATCACTTCCACGGTTGCTTCCGTTGCTGCTCTGATCCCGAAATGCAACGGTTCGCTCCCCTGCGAGGCGTATTCGCCTCCTCCACCTCCATTATTTTGCCGGAAGCTCTGTCCATTGGTGGACATGACGGCCACGCGCGCTCCAATCCCAGCGATGTTCGACTTCGTGCCGACCAAACTCACCTTGATGAAGTGATTGCCATTCCCAAGGTTTTTGAATAGCCGGTGGAGACCTATGCTATCGCCGACCCCATCTTTGATCACAAGGTCCAGAAACCCATCATTGTCATAATCCCCCCAAGCAGTCGTCTTGTGTAGTGAAATGCCATCTTCCAGCGCGACGCCTTCGGCCGCTGCCACGTCGGTAAATGTTCCGTCGCCGTTGTTGTGGTAAAGCAAATTGGCGTTCCCAACGCCGGTTGCATTGTGGCCAGGATTCGTGATAAACACATCGAGGAATCCGTCGTTATCATAATCGCCCCACACCGCAGCCCACTCGTTTGCCGTAGTGGAGAGACCGGCAGCCGTCGTGACATCCGTGAACGTGCCATCACCGTTATTGCGATAGAGTGACCCTCCGGCGGCTCCTCCATTGGTCGTATGGCCCCTGGCTACGTAGAGGTCGAGTAAACCATCATTGTTGTAATCGCCCCAGCCAAGGCCTTTCCCATTTGCTCGCGGAATTATTCCAGCTGCTGAGGTGACATCAACAAATGTGCCATTCCCCATATTCTTATACAACGCCTCAGCGTTGCCATCACCGGTCATGGCTATATCCATGAAACCGTCGTTATCGTAATCTGCCATCGAGACGATGCTTCCGTGGTCAACCCCGGAGGTGGCCTCCCTCAACCCGCCGCCATCGGGCACGATGGTAAAGGTGCCATTCCCATTGTTTTTGTAGAGGACATTCGCACTGGCGAAGTTCTTTACGAACAAGTCCAGCAGACCATCGTTATCGTAATCGAAGAAGACCGAGCAGCGGCCGCGATTCATTGAAGTTTCGATGCCGGTCGTGTTGCTAACATATCGGAATGTCCCGTTGCCGAGACCTCGATAAAGCAGATCACGTTTCATAGTGCCCCCGTGGTTGAAATCGCCGCCTTCGGCAATATAGAGATCGAGTCTGCCATCCCCGTCGTAGTCACCAAATGAGAAACCGTGCCAATCTTTATCGTCCTCGGGTCCCTTCTGAATGCCACAGGTTGTGCGAATGTCGGTGAAGGTGCCATCGCCGTTGTTTAGATAAACAAACGGTCCCCGCGAGAACGTGAGGCCGTGCGTCGGCACGATTAGATCGAGAAAGCCGTCGTTATTAAAGTCACCCCAAATTGGGTTACCCCATGATTTTTTTGCTTCATTGACGAAGCCCGCTTCGGTCGTCACATCGGTGAACATCTGGGCGATGGAGGCTGAAGCAAGAATCGTGGCGAAGCTGGCGGCAGTGGCAAGGTTGCAAAAGGCCTTTTTAATGGCGAAGGAGCCCCCCAAAAGGGCCGAAGTGCTGGGTAGCATTGTATTCGTGAGGAGCGAAAGGGAATCTGCCGGAAATTTGTGTGGGCGCGCACTGTGATTGGATTTGAATGTTTTCATAGATTGTTATTTGTTTGTTAGGTCAGATCATTTATATAGACTATCCTTCACCTGGTGGGTTTCACCTGCGACTATAGGTCTGAAATAGGGAGGAAATTCCCAGGATAAGCGTCCGCGGCAGATCCAGATCCATGAGACGAGCCGATTCCACCCCTTTTGCCAAGCCGAGTCAAGACAATTCCTCCGAGGCCAAAAAGATTGCCTCCCAGCCGAACAAAAGCCGGCCCGCGGTCAAACATGGCGAAATGCTGGCTGGGCTCCACAGCTTTACTGGTTGTTGACTAACCGCGGTGCAGGTTTGCTCGCTTCAAGCTGGGCACTGACCTTTTGGATTTGCGCGGCCTGCTCTTTTGCCGTTGCGGCGAGAGCTTTAATTTCGTTCTCCTGCTGAGCCGCAGTTGACCGGGACTCCTTCTGTTGCTGCGCCACCGTAGACTTTAGTTTGGTGATGGCCGTTTCCTGTTCCTGCACCTTGCGGTGCTCTTTGAGAAACTCATTTAGCAACATCGCATTCACCGCCTCGTAGCGAACGGTGTAGGGCTTGCCATGGTCGTCGCGAGCCACTAAATCCGGGTTCACCTTTTCTACATCCTCGGCCACGAGGCCAAACTGCGGAATGCCATCGGGGTCAAGTTCGTGCTTGTAGCGGAAAGCGACCGGTTGAAGCGAGAAAATCGCTTTGCTCGCCTTGTCCATGGGCTTGATCGCGTCCTTGAAACGCTTCGAAGAAACGACCGTGCCCAAATGACCGGAAGAATCGACAATCACCCCCACGCCGCCTGCTACGGTCACTCCATTGATACCCGCAATATATGTGTTGGTGTGATGTGAATCCCCGAGGCGGATCGTTTTGAAGTCGCCCTCAACGCCAACGTTGCCAATATCGATATTGTTGCTGCCCGTGGTGATCGCCGAGCCGGCGTCCAGACCCAGGCCAATGTTGTTAATGCCGGTGGTGTTGGACGCGAGCGCAAGATAACCGCAGGCCGTGTTGTTGTTACCGCTCGTGTTGGCATAAAGCGCATTGACGCCATTGGCCGTGTTTCTTTTACCGGTTGTGTTGAAATAAAGCGCCTGAAAGCCGCAGGCTGTGTTCAAGAACCCGCTTATGTTGCCGTTGAGCGCTCCGTAACCGATGGCCGTGTTGTCGTAGCCCTTTGTGTTGTTATAGAGCGCACTAAAACCCACCGCTGTATTGTTGATACCCCTTGTGAGGCTAAAGAGCGCATCTTCCCCCTCAGCGGTGTTTTGGTTGGGATAGCCTCCGTCCGGTGCTGGGGTAACGGCTCTAGCCAGCGGCGAAAGCGCAAAGCAGGCGACCACGAACGGAATGAGAAGGAACGCGCGTAGAGGCGAGCGGCCAATGGAAGGTCTGACGGTGGCAATCGTATTGGTTAGTTGGATTGGGTTATACATATGGATCTTGTCTTTCGGGTTGGTTGTTAATGCTGCGGTGCTGGTTGAAAAAGGGAATGGGGTTGGCAACATGCAGTCTAAGTTCAGCTGTGAGTTCAAGAGCATAGGCTAAGGCACAACCGTCAGGGTCAGATCGTTGCCTTCGCCGCCTTCGTAGCTGGCTTGGAAGGTGTTGCTGCCGACGGTGATGGTCGAACCATCGGGGAGATTGGCGAACGTGCCGGCAATCGGGATCGCCGCGCTATTACTGATGATACTAAATACAGTTCCAACAGGCAGCGTGCTACTACCCAAGTCCGTAATGGAAAACTGCGCGGCACCGTTGATGGTTACGCCATTAGCAACAATCTCATCCGAGCCCGTGGTAGTGCTGTTTAACTCGACTTGACAGATTCCGTCAGAGTTAAACGTCAGGCTGCTCTGAATAGTCAAAGTGGCGAGATCACCGGCGGTTGCGCCTGGTGACAGGATCGCGCCGGAGCCGCTGCCTGTTCCAACCGTCACCGCGCCGGCAATCGTGCCCGTGCCGCCGAGCGTACCGACATCGGCCTGCACCGCGCCACTGCCTGTTCCAGAACCAGCGGTGTTCGTCACCACAAGTGCGCCTCCATTAATAACTGTGCCTCCGGTGTATGCATTCGCGTTACTCAAAATAAGCGTGCCGGTGCCGGTTTTGGTTAGTGATCCGCCGATGCCTTCCTGGAAGCCTCCACTGTCCGAGATTAGTCCAGCAAAGGTTGTATTCAGGTTGTTATTACCCACACTCAAGCTACTACTACCGAGAAAGACCAGGCCGTTACCTTCGATCGAGCCGACGGTATCGCTGATCGGGTTCGGACGGCTCACATCGAGGCTCCCGTTTCCGAAGACTTCGATTCGCGCCGAATCCCCACTGGAATCATCCGCGAAAAGGATCGTCGCTCCGGATCCGGGACCCCGGCCGCCGTTGGCAATCACAGTCGCCGAATCTGCGACCGAGTTATGAAATATCAGGCGCGCTCCCTTGCCGCCGAAAACAAGGCCACCATTATTGATAATTGTACTGGAGGTAGCGCTTGACTTTGCGAATCTGATCAAGGCGCCATCTGCGCCGAAGGTTGCTCCGCCGTCGTTCGTGATGGTCGCACTGCCCGCGTCAGCTTTATGGAAATAGATTTGGCCGTTGTTGATAATCGTCGCTTCGCCGGCGGTTGTTTGTTGATCGATGCCACCGAAGAACTTGATGATTCCACTGTTAACGAAGGTCGCCCTGCCAGCAGTCGTGTTTTTGTCGAAGAACACACTATCTGTGTTGTAAGTCACCAGGTTGCCAGCGGTCGCGCCTTTCTTCTGGAAGCGAAAGGTCCCATTGAAAGTCTGCATGATACCGGATTTGTTGACTACCCCTCCCGCGTTAAAGGTGAAATCTCCATTGAGAATAAACTGACTGGCACCGGGATCGAAGGTGATGGAATGAACCGTCGTTCCTGCGGTCGAGACGGTCGTGATGGAAGATGAGCCGAATGCTGCCCTCTCACCTTGTGTATCCGGAATACCCGGTGGCATCCAGTTAACCGCCGTATTCCAATCACCGCTTGCCGGGCTAAGGCTCCAGGTGAACAAGGGATGAGGCAAGTCGGTTTCAGCGATCGTGTTTGACGACGATGCTAACAGCAGCAACGCGACGCCAGAAACCGGCCCTACTAGAGCTGCTCGTAGCCGCGAACGTGTCGACGCTGCCGCAAATACGAAGCGATACTTTGGGACCGAGGATGCTTGAGGAGATGACCAGTTCATACTGATTTGCTTTCACCTGGTGATTTGCCAGCGACTGCAGGTCCGAAAGAGGCGACGAGGCCCCCAGGTTAAACGTCCGCGCCAGATTCAGATCGATTCGATGCGCATGTTGACGGCTTCGCCTTGAGCATGTCGAGACAAATCTTTCAACGCGAAAAGCCTGCCTCGGAGAAAAACAAGAAAGCCTCCGCGTGTTGAAACGTGGCGGTTAATTGCGAAATGCTGCCGGTTTTGGCTCTTCGGCTTTACTGATTGTCGGCGACCATTTTGCGGTGCGGGTTTGCTCACGCCGAGCTGCTCGCTGACTTGCCGTAGTTGCGATGTCAGTGCTGCAATTTCTTCTTGTTGCCGAGAATTGATCGCCTATTGCTTCGCAACAAACATTTGCAAATCTTCGACCTTCCTGTGTTCTTTGATAAACTCGTTCAGCAACGTCGCGTTCACTGCCTCGTAGCGGACCGTGTATAATTTGCCTTGGTCATCGAGGGCCACCGAATCGGGGCTCACCTTCTGCACTTGCTCCGCCACGAGGTCGAATTGCGGGATGCCATCGGGATCAATTTCCGGTCTATAGCGGAAGGTCACCGGTTCCAGCGCGAGGATCGCTTCGCTCGTTTTGTCCCATCGGTTTGATTGCGTCCTTGAAGCGAGCCGAGGAGGGCGCGGTGCCGCGCTCTTAATTTACGACACGCCACGTATGACGCTCGTGTTCCTTACGTTCAATGTTGGGGTGCTTGCTGCACAAGTCTGAGATACGCGATTGAGTTAGGTTTGTTATTCCAGAAATCGTTCCTGAGCTCCGAAACATGTAATTCCCATCTTTAGCGCACCGGCGGAGAAATTCATAAATCCGATTGCTATCGCGCCGGTCTTTGACGGTCTTGATTGCCCGCAAAATGAACACTACTGCACAACCGCCCACGATCGCAGATACGAGAACGCGTTCGGTGATCAAATGGCCCATTACCATAAGGAGTTCCGAGTGCATGGGGTAAGTTATTAACAGTTATTAACACTTATTCACAACTCCTGCAAGGCAATCTTTTTCTTTTTGTTTGCCAAGTTTCGGCTTGCTCTCGCCGGGACTCGTCGCTAAAACGTTGTTGCTACGAAATAATTGGAGAGGCCGTTTGAGCATGAAGACACAAATCCCAAACATCAATGTAGTTCGATCCGCTTGGCGCCGAGTCAAAAAGGACATAAAGGACGCCATAATTCGTGACCTGAAGCCAGTAAAAGACGTCAAAGGTGGCGGCGGTGTTACGGGCGAATCCAAACCCACCACAGGCGGCACTGGCACCACGGGCTCCACAGGCGGCCACCAACAAGGATAAAGAGTCGCACCATCGTTCAATCCGCGAAATCGTAATTCAAATCAGGACACTGCCGATCTAAGATGTGCTGCCATTCAGTTCGCTGTGGTATGCCGAGCCAAACGCAATCAGGTATGCAATCAACTACGCCAAGTTTCACAGCCGTTCACATGATGCTGTGATTCGTGTTTTCGATGAAGCTGGCAACGTGATTGAGACGCACGAGCACACTGGCGATTTCAAAGAGTGGTGAGTGGCGATGTTTGTGGGCGACGCGGCGAAACAAAGGGGCGCCACGCAGTCAAGCGTGACGGCTGATTGTTAAGTACCGGCTACTTGCTCGGCTGCTTTACTGGTTGTTGAGAACAGTGCGCCGTGCAGGTTTGCTCAGTTCAACCTGGGCACTGACCTTTTGGATTTGCGCGGCCTGCTCTTGGAGACGCGCAACGACAGTCTTCATCCCTTTCTCTAGCTGCGTGATCGTCGCTTCCTGTTCCTGAATCTTGCGGTCTTGCTGCGCAATGGTCGCTTCTTGCTTTGCGACAGTAGTCTTTAGCGCTTGCACCGTGCCATGCTCCTTAATGAATTCGTTGAGCAACATCGCGTTAACCGCCTCGTAGCGCACGGCATAAACTTCGCCTTTGGCATCGCGCGCGACCAGGTCGGGGTTCACCTTTTCCACTTGCTCAGCCACAAGGCCGAACTGCGGGATGCCCTCGGGATCAAGTTCGGGCTTGTAGCGGAAGGTCACCGGTTGCAACAATAGGATGGCTTCGCTCGCCTTGTCCATCGGCTGGATGTTGTTCTTAAACCGCTCCGAAGAAGTGACTACGCTGTGTTTTCGCGGCCCACCATCACTGATATTTGAACATGAAGACCCCGAAAATTTTAATCGTCGGTTTAGACTCAGCGACCTTTGATCTGGCCCGTCCATGGAGAATGTGGCAAGCGAAGACGCGCGACCGCGAGCCACTGAATCAATCGTTTCTGGAGTTTCTGTAAAATTTTCAAACTTTTTTCGGAACTTCGGCCCGCCGTTCCCGGAGAAAGAGATGGGAGATGGACCAAAAATCCAAACAAAATTTCTCCCGGGGCCCGTAACTGCGGTCGTCCAGCAACCAACCAGGAGCAAATAAAATAAATAACCAAAACAATCACAACGCTCGCGGCGCTAATCGCCGGGAACGTCGGACTCAGCTTAATTTTAGGGCAAGAGCTGGTCAGTGGGCCCGAACCGTTCCTCCACTGGCAAAGACGCCGGCTGTTCAGATACTGACGATCAGCAATGTTCCCAACGATATTTTGGAGGCGATCGATGAGCTCGCCGCCAGGCAAGATCGCAGTCGTTCAAGTTTCGTCCGGCGCGAGTTGCAACGCATCGTTGCCGAGTACCAGGCGAAATGAGCGCGATTCGTGTAAACTGTCGATTTTCTGCAGGTGCAGTTAACGCGCTGATTGCCGCAAGTTTCCGCAGAAATCACGCGAAATTGCGAAGTGTAGAAAGTGGGTTCGATTCCCGTTAGGGTCGCCACGAGATTTCATAGGAGCGAAACGGCCCATCTTGCGATGATCTTTTCCGGGGCAATTCTTCCTGTTACCCAAGCGTAACGCAACCGTAACGGTTTGTTAACATGACCACGCAGTCACACCGAACTAAGAAGTGACTACGCTGTGTTTTCACGGCCCACCATCACTGACATTTGAACATGAAGACCCCGAAAGTTTTGATCGTCGGTTTAGACTCAGCGACCTTTGATCTGGCCCGCCCATGGATCGCCGAAGGAAAGCTGCCAAGTCTCACCGCGCTCATGCAAAATGGCGCATGGGGCAGACTGGCGTCAGTTGTCCCGCCCATCACTCCGCCCGCCTGGACATCGTTCATGACCGGTAAGAATCCAGGCAAACACGGCATTTTCCACTTCCTGGAGGCAAGTCCCGGCAGATATGGGCTTCGCTATTTGAACGCCGGTTCGCGCCGCGCAAAAACCATCTGGCGCATACTGTCGGACACTGGGTACACCGTCGGTACGATGAACATTCCGTTCACCTATCCCCCCGAGCAGCTGAGCGGCTTTCAAATCTCCGGCATGGACACGCCCTCGGAGAAGAGTTCCTTCATTTATCCGCCCGAGCTGCGGTCCGAGCTTGAGGGGCTTCTCGGCAGATTCAAGCTAGACCTCCGTTATCTCGGCTACATGACCACCACCCCAAGGCGCCATGAGGTCCTCGCCGAGATGGAGGAACTCGATCGTCAATGGCTTAGTGCGAGTCTTTACTTAATGAGAAAACATCCCGCCGACGTGATGATGTTCACCTTCATGTCCATCGACACCGTGCAGCATCACTTCTGGCAGTACATGGATCGCAATCATCACCTGCACGACCCTGCTGCTGCAAAACACTTCGGCGACGCCATTCTGCACGTCTATCAGCGGCTCGATGACGCGATCGGCCAGTTGCTTAGAGAGACTTCCAGCGGCACCTCTGTCTTCATCGTCTCAGATCACGGGGGCGGTCCGACCTCGGACCGCGTTGTTTACCTAAACCGCTATCTGGCGCAGCTCGGTCTGCTTTATTACCGCGAAGACAAAAGCTCCGCGCTTGAGAAACTGGGAAAAAGAATAGTCCGCGGTTCGTACACGCTACTGCGCAACGCCCTCAGCTCACGGCAAAAGAGCTTTCTTGCTTACAAGCTCCCCGCGTTACGCAAACGCTTCGAAACCGCGTTTACCTCATTTTCTCAGATTGATTGGAGAAGGACAAAGGCCTACTGCAGTGAGGTACTCGCATCGCCGCCCAGCATATGGATAAATCTCAAGGGCGTGAAGCCGTTCGGCATCGTCGAACAAGGCGAATATGAGTCACTGCTGGAGTTTATCAGGAGTAAATTGCGTGAACTCAAAGACCCGCGAACGAATGAGCCAATCATCAAGCGAATTTTCCGGCGCGACGAGATCTTTCATGGACCTTTTTCAAACGAAGCCGCTGATCTGATCCTCGACTGGTGGAAGGAAAGCGAATTCTCAACAAGCCCAAGCTTTCCCGAAGACACCGAGCGCCCCGCGGTCGAGATCTGTGAGCGAAAGCCGTCCAAGGGCTCAGAATGGGGCGGCACCCATCGCCGCGATGGGGTCTTAATCGCCCAAGGCAAACCGTTCAAAAAGGGCACCGAGATCCACGGTGCACAATTGATCGATTTAGCGCCGACGCTTCTATATCTGTTGGGACAGCCTGTGCCCGAAGACATGGACGGTCTTGTGTTGCGCGATCTCTTCGAGCCGACGTTTTTACTGCAAAACCCCATCCGATCCGGCGGTAGTGCAGACTTCGAAGGCGGACAAGCTGCGCAATACTCCGCAGAGGAAGCCGCGATAGTTGAAGAACGCCTCGCAGCTCTGGGCTACATCGAATGATCTTCCGCGAGGATTCTTGGTGTTAATTCGCACGGTCAAGCGAGATCATGGCTCAAAGACCAAAGCAAATGAAACGAGCTGTTGTGATTTCCTCACGCCTTTGATCGCAGAAATTCGCGAACACTGCTGCTCCATTCAATCTCGGCATCACGGGTAACGATCTCACGCTCACGGTGGTGCCCTAACACAGGCCTCTCGCCTGTTCCGCCGCGCAGGCTTCCGGCTTGCTAAACGCAGACCGTGGAGGAGCTGCCAGTCACGGTCGCTGTCCCATTTTTAACAAATTCGCGTCGGGCAAAAAAGGCGTGACAAACGATTTTCGATTTGGTACGAGCATCGCTATCAACTCCTCGCAGCACCCGACCATAAAAAGGTCTCTCCGGTGGCAAGGGTGACGACGCCGACTCCTGAGATTCCGTTTGTACCTATGTTTTTGATTAATAGCGAGGGTGACCCGATGCCGCCCCCTCAGATAACCGACATGCAATGTGCATTACAAATCGCCGGGGTGGACTGTAATCTTTATCAAGTCCTAACCCTTGTAAACAATGATAAGCATGCATTTGCTTATTGGCGTGACTGGGATCACTCGCCGCCGCCGCAGCATCGTGTTAGTGAGGACGTGATTTCCTTTTTAGATACCTATCTCAAATAGAGGCTTATGAAAAACCGATCTTATGTCTCGACCTTATCTTCTGTCTCTGTTCAACGCGCATCGCCTCAAGTCATCCTGTTGCTGCCCATTCTGGCGGTTTGCGTCGGGACTAATGCCCACGCCGACAGCGCAACTTGGAAGCTCAACCCGGTCAGCGACGATTGGAATACCGCCGCCAACTGGACTCCCCCCACTGTGCCGAACGGCCCGAGCGACACAGCAACTTTCGACGCCTCCAACCCGAGTTCTGTCTCGATCTCGGCTGGGACCGAAGTTAGTGCGGTTACATTTACCGCGGACGCCAGTGCCTTCACCGTCACCAGCAACCCGGGGCAGACATTCACAATCAGTGGAACAGGGATAACCAATAGCTCCGGGGTCGTGCAAAATTTCGTGACCGACGTAGATGACCTCGAGCAACATGGGGTGATCTCCTTCAATGGAAGTGCGGTTGCCGGCAACTCCACGTTTTTCACAAACAAGGGCTCGATCTGCTGTGGCTCTGCCACCGACCAGGGCGGCCAGGTTGAGTTCAATGGCATGTCCAGTGCTGGGCATGGCACTTTTGTTTGCACGGCCGCTGGGCCCGGTGGCTTCCTTGGCGGGCAGACCAAGTTCTTCAATCAATCCACGGCGGGGGAAGGGCTTTTCATCGCTGAGGGTGGCGAATTGAATGGGGGTATGACTCAGTTTTTTGACTCATCAAGTGCGGACCACGGCACTTTCATTACCAACGGAGGCCGAATCGATGGCGGCTCGACTTTTCTCAAAGGTGGTGCGACCGCTGCCAACGGCATTTTCACCGTGAACGGCGGCGAGAACAGCTTCGACCACGGAGGCGAGATGGAATTTAGCGGCCATGCGACCGCTGATCACGGCCTATTCACCATTAACGGCGCGGCGGCGAGTGGGGCAAGCGGCGGCTTCTTGTCCTTCTCAGACTTTTCCACGGCGGCGTACGGCAGCTTTATTGTTAACGGCGGCACGGTTACCGACGCAGAAGGAGGAGAGATAGATCTTTTTACCACGGCCGGAAACGCCACCTTCATCATTAACGGTGGCGTCGGAGGTGGAGGGGACTGTGCCCTGGCAAGCGGAGGGGACAGCAATACGGCCACCTTCAAGGTTTTTGGCAACGGGAGCCTTACCTTGGCTGTCAATACGCGCGCTCCTGTTACTGTAGGCTCAATTGAAGGCGATGGAAACGTCATCACCGGACTTGCTCCTTTGAATATTGGTAGCAACAACCTAAACACCAACTTCTCCGGCGTGATTCAGTCCTTCGGTGCGATCGCCAAGGTGGGCACCGGGACACTGACTCTTAGTGGCGCTAATACTTACACCGGCGGCACCACGGTGACGAGTGGCACCCTCAAAATTAACAATAGATCCGGTTCCGGGACGGGTACTGGAGCGGTTGGCGTAAGCGGTGGAACCCTGAGCGGTGGCGGCACTGTTTCGGGCGCGGTTACGATTGGGACTGGGAGCGGCACGGGCGCGATCCTCGACCCGGGCAAAGGCACAAGCAGGCCAGTCGCCCTTACCATGCAGAGCCAGTTGACTTTTCAGACCGATGGCACCTATACCTACAGGTTGAATACCAGGCGAGTTCAGGCGGACCAGGTGGTCGCGAATGGAGTAACGATCAATGGCGGCGCACCGTTCAACTTCACTGCCGTCGCGAACAAGAGACTCACCGCGGGCACAGTTTTCACCGCGATCAGTAACACCGCTGCGAGCCCCATCAGCGGCACCTTCGCCAACTTGCCCGATGGCTCCACCTTCACCGTCGGGAGAAATACCTTCCAAGTAAGCTACTCCGACGGCGACGGTAACGACCTGACCCTCACGTCGTGCCGTAGACAATTTCAGATTGCCGATTATCAGAAATGAAATTGTAGGCTAGTGTCCCGTTAAGTCATGAACCTTTTTGACCTCAGCCGGGTCGGTGACCTCGAGAATTAATAGCTTTCTGCCAGTGTTATCCCGCATAAGAAGAGTCGCGGGAATCGTTTTACCATCTACCTGGGAATCGAATTTTACGAACTCCGCGGCATCAATTGACACGTAATCATCCAGTGTCGATTTATCCCAGTGACCGAGAACAAAGCGTTTGTGCGATTGAAGAAATTGGCGGGCTGCGGCGTCGTCCACAAAAAATGCGAACCCCCCTACCCAAGAGGTCACGGTCATGATTCGCCATCCAGTCGCCCATCCAGTTGGAAAGGACTCTCCAGTCGAGTGTTCCACTGAGCAAATACGAGCAACAGGGACCACCACCCCTCCTTGTGTTAGAACCCATTCAGTCTGCTCTTGGCCTTC
>QHZR01000397.1:1452-5286 GCA_003224755.1 Acidobacteriota bacterium | reverse complement strand
CCCACCACGATCGATCCGCAGCAATTCAATTACGATGCCGAGGATGCAGCTCTCGCGAGTCGAGCTTGAGTCCGTCGCGACGAGTGACGGGGCGACTCTTCCATAATCCCCGGTAAGGTAAGGTTTGCCGACGATACATCCAGGATCGACGCGTGTGCTGCAACCTCGGCCCCTAATGGTGGACTGATTGGGTGCGATCAAGCAATGTTTCCGGCTTTTGCCATGCGGATAATGTGATCCGCGGCGCGGTAAGCCAATGCCTGGATGGTGCAGGTCGGTTGGTTTCGGCCGCTGGTTACGAAGCTGCTGCCGTCCACGATAAAAAGGTTTGGAACATCGTGCGCACGGTGGTGCTTGTCAACAACGGAGCCCTTTGCATCATTCCCCATTCGGCAGGTCCCCATGAGGTGTCCGGCGGCAGTGGTATCTTCGATGGGCAATGCCCATTTCCTGACGGCGCCTGCAGCGTCGAGCAATTCCAGCGACCGGTCACGGAAGAAGCGCAGCGTCTTGAAATCATCAGGATGGCTCTTGTACGTCACGCGCAATGCGGGTAGTCCCCAAGCATCTTTGACTTCAGGATCGAGGGTGATGGTATTGGAGTCCAGTGGCAGACACGTGGTATGGCTGAAAACAGTCACCGTGCGGTTGAAATTTTCCTTGAGCGCTTTCTTAAAGCCTGCACCCCAGAGGGGCACATCGGATGGCAAACCGCCGAGCGCGAAGCCGATGGGATAGAACTCGAAGCGGGCATCGATTCCGCCCCCACCGTAGAAACCGCGCTTCGGATCGGAGTCATAGAAATCCTGGACCACGCGGGTCACCCGCACGCTCTTAAATTCGTTGAGGGGGTGCTCGAAGGTTCCGAGGGAGAGGCTGCCGAGATCCACCATAAAGAACTTGCCGACCAGTCCGCTGGAATTCGCCAGCCCTTGCGGGTACAGGTTTGACTTTGACATCAGAAGCAGCCGCGGCGTCTCGGCACCGTTGGCGCAGACAACCACTGCTTTTGCCTTTTGTAAGTGTTCCTGCTTCTGCACGTCGAAGTAGAGCACTCCGTCCACCCGCCCGTTCTTGTCGGTGGAGATTTTGCGCACGTAGGAATTCGGCCGGATTTCGCAGCGGCCGGTCTTTTCGGCGATGGGAATCACGGAGGCGAGGGTGCTCGATTTGGCACCCCACTCACACCCGAAAAATTCACAGAAACCGCAGTGTGCGCATGCCGACCGGCCTCGGTAGGATTGCGACAAAATCGCGGTCGGCGCCGGATAGGGATGCCATCCTAGCTTGCGTGCACCCCGCTCCAGCAGGACTCCGGAAGACTTAACTGGCAGCGGCGGCAACGGATAAGGCTTCGAGCGCGGAGGGTCGAAGGGATTAGCTCCCGCCAGACCAGAGATTCCGATTTCCCACTCCGCCTTGGTGTAGTAAGGCTCAAGGTCGGCATAGGTGATCGGCCAATCGGCCAAACCCGTGCTTTCGATCGGTCCCCAGCGGCTGCGCTCGGCAAAGTCGACCTCGTGAAAACGCCAGTAGTTCCCGGTGAAGTGAACCGTGCCACCTCCGACACACCGCCCGTACTGCGCGAATGCAGTTAGCTCTGCTTTCTCGCTCTGCGTTTTGCGAAAAGTGTTGGGCTGCAGCGCATGATCGTTGGTGAGAACCTCCCGTCCGATGAATGGCGCATCGAAAACATCCTTAAACTTCAACTCATCGTGTGTGAAGTCCTCTGCATGGAGATAGGGTCCTTGCTCCAGGACCACAACCTGGAATCCGGCGGTGGAAAGCTCATTGGCTACGACGCCCCCAGCGCCGCCCGCGCCCACGATCACAAAATCCACCGGCGTTTTGTGCCCGAATTTCGTCATCGCGCTGTGATTCACCGGCCCTTGTTGTATTCGCTGTCGTAGTACCCAAATGGCGGATGATAGGTCATCTGGTCCTCGAACCCGATCAACTTCCATCCGGTCTGGTTGTAGTTGCCGCCGTATTCGGGGCGGGACAGGTATCCCATGATGGTATGCAGGCGGACAAGTTCAAAGAAGTCGGTTTTCTCGATCGCGGACAGAAGTTGAATCTGTTGCTCGGTAGTTAAAGACGAAAATCTGTTCACGCTGGAAACGAGCTCCTGCGTCCTGTGTCGCAGATCTTTGAGGCCTTGCGTGTATGCAGGCTGTTTGTCGCGGTCGAATGTGGCCAGGACGCGATCAATGAAATAGATGACGTGCGCTTCCCTTGCACCTGGTGCATCGTCGCTCGGGATGACCTGCGCGGCCATAGCTTCAACTTCAACAGCATCTTCAGGAGAGAAAAACTGAAATTGCGCGGGTAGGCCGGATGCTTTAGCGCGTTTGGCGTGCTCTTGAGCTGCCAGAATGGCGGGCCATCGTAATGCCAGCAAAACCGAACTCAGCCCTGAAACCGAGCCGAAAAGAAACTGCCGCCGCGATGCGTCGCTGGTGGTCATGGCCAATGCTCGACCTCCAAGCTAGCGTGCCGGAGTGTATCACTTTGCACTTTGTATAGTCCATCCGGCGCCGTCGGTCCGGATAAAGCAGAGGGCACCAAGTCAATCGGAGTCTCTGGACGTGTTACGGGCAACTCTCACTTTAGAGTCGCGGCACTACTCTGATCATTGATCGGTGGCACGGAGGCCACCGGTCATGAAGCAGAAGCCAAGTTCCAAAAGAAGACGCAACATTACCAAGTCCATCCTGCGCTTGCCCGACCTTGAACACGCCAAGGCCGCGGTGTTGAACAGCCTCAACTCAGTGGACGCAAAGCGGGGTTATCGTCACGCCATCGATGAGTTCGTTGACTGGTATTGTTCAGAACCTCGCTTGGCCTTCAACAGGATCGTGGTTTTGCGCTATCGCTCTCATCTCGAATCCCGTCAACTTGCCCCGGGAACCATCAATCTGCGTCTTGGGGCTGTGCGTCGGCTCGCCTACGAAGCGCCCGACTGCGGTCTTCTAAGCGCCGATTTGGCGGCCGGCATTCGTCGCGTCAAAGGGGTGAAGAAGCTGGGCATTCGCCTCGGCAACTGGTTAACAGCAGAGCAAGGCAATGCGCTTTGGCAAGCCCCTGATCGTCAGCGACTGAAAGGAAAACGTGACCGGGCCTTGCTCGCATTGCTACTCGCGTGTGGGTTGAGACGGCATGAAGCCGTGGCTTTGACCTTGGATCATCTCCAACAGCGCGAAGAGCATTGGACCATTGTTGATCTGGTTGGTAAGGGAGGCCACATTCGGACGGTTCCGGTTCCCGATTGGGTGAGAGCCGAACTGGACGATTGGCTCGCGGCGGCCGCCATTGATCGAGGAAGACTGTTCCGCCGGGTCAACAACGTAGGAAGAACGTGGGGAGACGGGATGACGGTAAAGGCGGTTTGGCACATTGTGAAGGAATCCGCAAGACGCATCGGAGTGGCGAAGTTGGCGCCGCATGATCTGCGGCGGACCTGTGCTCGGCTCTGCCATGCCTCGGGAGGCGAGTTGGAGCAGATCCAATTTCTCTTGGGGCACGTTTCGGTGCAGACGACCGAACGTTACCTTGGCTGCAAGCAGCGGATTCGATCAGCCGTCAATGATCGCATTGGCATCGAGCCGAATCCCTGAACTGAGGCGGTTGCGGAAGTGTTGCCGACCATTCGGAATTATTCCAGCGACCGGAGGATGGGAGGCACGTGTTTCCGTGGCAGACCAACTGTTTCTTTCATTACCATGTCCTGATCGGCTTATCGAGAGTGACCGTCGGGCCTGCGACAGACTCATTATCAGCCACACACTCTGGGCCGACTTTCATATCGCACAGAGCGGATCGTGCGATTGCCGA
>QHZR01000397.1:0-1322 GCA_003224755.1 Acidobacteriota bacterium | reverse complement strand
TCTCGTCCCGGCTGTCTGCGCGCGTGTCCGGCTTGTGATGACATGGTCAGCGTTGGATTCGTAATTCTGGGGTTCGTGATTTCCTGCATAACTTGTATCCTCTCGATCGCAATCCCTTCTCGCTTTCCTCTATGCCGCTTCCTTGCAAATAATCCAGGGACGTTTCAAACCGTCATGCGAGACGAGCACGTTGAAGTTCGATCCATCGCGCGACTGCAGCAGCCACCGATTCGGGCTCCGCAGTTCACGTTTGGGCTGCGGGTTACTCCAAACCAACGTGAGGCCTGACTTCTCATTCTGACGGCAATCTAAAGTGGCGTTCATAAATGGCAACTCCTCTCATCGGTATCGCGGAGCCGCTTGGCATGGCGCCGCTTCATCTACATGGGCGCAAATACCAGCGAGAATCGATCACGGAGGAACAACAAATTTGTTGGATGAAGACAAGAAGACAGGCTCCGAAGATTGAATCCGGGGCCGGTGCTCGTCATGTTCTCAAGTTGGAGTGTATATACGAAAGGGCGGTCCTGGGATTACGTGTCCAGGACCGCCCTGATTGTTAAGCTGTGTTCGTTAGTGGGGCTTTCTTACGGCAAGTCGACGTAGTAACCGGCCACCGACAAACTGCAGCCTCCGGCCAAGCCGCCGGTGTTGGTGGCGCCCATATAGAGAGTCTCACCAGGATTGCCGTAAAGCCGCATAGAGGTAGCGGCGCTTTTCTTCGATACGAAGTCCTCAGGCAGAAATTGGATGCCCTGCGTTCCATTCTGAGCAGTGAAAAACTGGATATTGGCGATACCAGCGACGTTCGAGCAGTACCCGGACACTTCTTCGAGTACAATGCGCTGGTTCGCCGGCACTGTCGTGAGGACCACACCCGACGAAGAACCAGCGGGTACGGAGAAGTACTTATGGCTTTGAAACGGCTTGCGCGCAGGAGCATCGGAGTCTTTGATGATCCCGACCACAGGAACGGGCTGCGCTGTCGTGTTGGTGACGATCACCGGCGTCGCTGCTGGGTTAGCAGCATAAGCTGCGGTTGAGGCGAACAGGCTCAGTAGAGCAATGAGCCCGAAACGATTGGCGAAAATTCTCTTTGTCATTGTAATTTCTCCTTTTTTGTTTTGGGCTTTTTGCCCTTCACCTGTACGGGCGCAAGGCAGAGTGGAAATCGATCATGCGAACAAGAAAATTTTGGGATCTCGCCCAGTGCCTGCCCGCGGGAAGCCAAAAGAGAGCTCAAGGCTGATAGATCGAACTTTGGGAAACGAGGTTTGAAAGGGCACGGCTTGCAGCCATGCCGCAAGGATGCAAAGAGATGA
>QHZR01000396.1:3924-5334 GCA_003224755.1 Acidobacteriota bacterium | reverse complement strand
CCCCAGAAATGGGGCCGCTTTTTTTGTTTTGATGTCATCTCGAACATGCCCGCTTGCGGGCGTGAGAGAGACCTTACGAATAATTAAATCCCGGCCGGTGTATTTAGGACTGCCCTCGTTAGAAAGTACCGCCCAATTTCTTGGCATTACGCGTTAGAGCGGTCCCTTGACTTCATCCACCACAAAATCTGATCCACCCCTGGCACCGGAATCTCCTGCTTTTTCCCACTCGGCCATTGGATCTCAAGTTTGTCCACCTTTGTGGCTGGGCCGAGTCCGAAGTGCACGCGTGGATCAGAATTTGATCCATAACTTCCGCCGCTGAAAACGTCTGCTCGTTGGCGCACACCGCCCGCCGTGACGAAAACTTTTGCTCCGATTGCATCGCGCGGACTCTTCGGCCCGCCAACCAGCTTGAACGTCGCCCAGTGGTTCCCGTTGTTCACCACGTTGCGCAGCAGGGCCGGCGCAGCGTCCAGATTGTTGATGACGACATCTATGTGGCCGTCATTGAACAGGTCGCCGAATGCCGCTCCCCGCGCCGGAATCACGTCAGCGAGGCCGCTTCCGGTCGCAGGCGGTACTTCCTGAAACTTGGTGCCATCGAGATTGCGAAAAAGTTGCGGTCTTTCTGCCCAGGTTGTTCCCCAGCTCTGTTTATCGACAATGGGTAAGACCTGGCCGTTGGCGACAAATAAGTCGGGGAGTCCGTCGTTATCAAAATCGAGAAATCCGGTGCCCCAGCCAAGGAATGGAATCGTCGGATCCACCAGCCCGGCGCGATAAGTCATGTCAGAGACAATGCCATTGCCTTCGTTGCGAAACAGCACGTTGTAATCGTCGCCAAAATTCGAAATGTAAAAATCGACTTTGCCATCGCGGTTGTAGTCACCGACGCCAATTCCCATTGACGCCATCATGCGGCCGTCCTCGGTCACTGCGAAACCGGAAAGATAGCTGGCATCTTAAAAGTCCCATCGTGACGGTTGCGATAGAGACAGTTCGGGCTGGAATCATTCGCCACCAGCAGGTCCACCCAGCCATGGTCATCTACATCCACGAAAGTCGAAGCTAAACCGTAATAGCCCTTGGAATCGGAAACGCCTGCCTTCATGCTCATGTCGGTGAATGTACCGTTGCCATTGTTGTGAAAGAAATGACCGTGCTCACCTGCAATGCCGAGTGGCCCGCAAGAAACTTTGATTCCCTGAAAATTGCCGCTTTGAGGGTTGTCAGGGTCGAATTTGCCATATCCGGGAACGAACAAGTCTAGGCGGCCATCATGGTCGTAATCGCCCCAACTGGGCCCCGCCGACCATCCGCCAAGTTCGACGCCGGCTTTTGCGGCCACGTCGGTGAATGTTCCGTCATGATTATTGTGATAAAGCCTGTTCTTGCCGAAGTTCGCCA
>QHZR01000396.1:0-3889 GCA_003224755.1 Acidobacteriota bacterium | reverse complement strand
GTCAGTGAAAGTGCCATCGTCGTTGTTGTGGAGCAGCATCGCTTTGGGTGCCGGTTCTTTGCCCTTGTAGGCGTCAAGGGTTGAGCCATTCAGCAGATAAATATCAAGCCAGCCATCATTGTCGAAGTCGAGCAGTGCCACGCCGGAGCCCGGAACTTCAATAATCGTGCTCTTGTCAGGATTGCCGGAGCGATGGCGAAACTTGTCAATGCCAGATTGATGTGTGACGTCTTCAAAAACGACGGGCGCGCCGTCAACAAAACCGCCGGCAGTAATGGGACGATGCTGCGCGTCGAACCCAGGCGGGTGTTTCGGCCGCAGCAAAACACGCATATAGCCGGATTCGGGCGTGCTCGGCGGTCCGGCTGGTGCAGCTTGCTGAGCAAGCAGACTGGGCGCTAGCAGGGCAAGCCCGGCCACGACCAACAGAGTAATAAGGCCAGCGCGCAAAAAACCTTTGGAACCAAGTCCAAGCATGTGCAATCTGTGTAATTGTTACCTTAGAAAAAAATCTCCTTAGTGAGGCCAGAATGCGTGCACGGTTCGGCTTGCCTGTGCTTTTGCTGTCTCTGACTTGTCTTTCCTACGCCCAAAAACAACCAGCGTGGTCGGCCCTCCCGGCAGAAGCCGAATCTGCTACTCGCGCATTCCCGCCGCAACTGCGAAGTGAGTTGGCCCGACTGCGCGATGCCGCGCTAGCCGACGACTATGCGTTCAAACAGCTTGCGCACTTAACCGACAGCATCGGCCCACGACCTCAGGGTTCGCCACAAGCTGATGCCGCGGCCCACTACGTCGCCGACGAACTACGCAAACTCGGACTTGAAGTTCGCCTGGAACCTGTGCCGGTCCGGCGCTTCATTCGCGGCATGGATTCGGCAGAACTGGTTGAGTATCCCGGTCAGGTCGAGGGCACGAAGCAGAAAATTTTCCTAACCGCGCTTTTGGGGAACTCGCCAACCCCGGAGAATGGCATCACAGCCGACGTTATTGTCGTCAATAATTTCGAGGAGTTGAAGGGCTTGTCACGAGATCAAGTGGCCGGCAAAATAGTTTTATTCAACGAACTTTACGATCATCGCAAGGCACTTTCAGGGCAGGCGGGCGCGGCTTACGGGGAAGCGGTTCGCTACCGCGCTTCCGGCGCGATTGTCGCCTCCGGGTTGGGAGCGGCGGCGGCGCTGGTCCGGTCCGCTGGCGATGGCGCATTCCGGCTTCCGCACACAGGATGGAGCGGCGACGCGCCGATTCCAGCCGGAGCAGTCACCGCCGAAGATGCCGGGTTGATCGCACGTCTGGCTGCGCAAGGCAAAGTGCGTCTTCATCTGACGCTGACCACACACCAGGGCCCCGAGGGACAGGGCTACAACGTGGTTGCCGATCTCAAAGGCTCCGAGCATCCCGAGCAGGTTGTGATCGTCTCCGGCCACTTGGATTCTTGGGACCTGGGCACCGGAGCGATTGACGATGGCGCCGGCGTCGCGGTCGCCATGGAGACGGCGGAGCTGTTGCACCGCTTCAACCTGCATCCCAAGCGCACTCTACGCGTGATCGCTTGGATGAACGAAGAGATGGGCGCGACCGGAAGAGATGCGTACGCAAAAGACCATGCGACAGAAATTCCCAATCACATTGCCGCGATCGAAAGTGATCTTGGAGCAGAGCATCCTTTTGGCTTCCACGCGAAAATGAGCGAAGCCGCGCAGAAGCAGCTCACGCCGGTGCAGACTGCGCTTGCCCCATTCGGGGCCAGCCTGCTTCAACTGGTGCCGCAGTCGCCCGAAACTGATATCGAGCCTCTCGCTGACAAGGGAGTGCCCGCATTGGGTATTTGGCAAAACGGATTGACTTACTTCACATATCATCACACAGCAGCTGACACGCTCGACAAAATCGTGCCCGAGGAACTGCGGGAAAATGCCGCGTGTATGGCGGTGATGGGCTATGCGCTGGCGGACATGAGCGAGCCACTCGCAAAATAGATCTCTAGCCCTGGTACGACGCTCTCGTCGGGTAGTGTCATCTACCTTACGCGGCAGCGCGAGAGCCTGTAGGTCCCGCAATCTGAATCGTGGCTTTCTGCACCTTCTCGTCCATTTGACGCATCTTATACGGACGCATATTATTCCCGTTTGACTTTTGGCGGTCGTAAGCTTACGGTTTGGCCGCAGTTGGAAACGAGCAGATGGACAAAAAGAAGTTAGAAGGTTTCAAGAAACGACTGGAGACGCGCCAGCAGGAATTGCGGCGCATGGTCACGCGCACCCAACAGGATGGCCGCAGCGCCGACGAAGACACGGCACAGGACATCGCCGATAAGGCCGCGAGCTCCTACAACAAAGAATTTCTCTTTCACCAGAGCAATGCCGACCGGCAACTGTTGCAGATGGTAGAGAACGCCCTTGCCCGCATTCGCGAAGGCAATTTTGGCGAGTGCATCTCCTGCGGTAAGGAGATCAATTCCAAGCGCTTGGACGCCGTACCGTGGACGCGCCACTGCATCGAGTGTCAGGAGAAGCTGGAAAACGGCCTACTGGAAGAAGCGTCGAGATAAGTTTCGATGTTTCAAAGTTTCAAAGTTGAACTGGGCTTTGGAAACCTTGAAACGTGTGGAACCTTTGAAACCTGCGCTTTGACGCTCTCGTTTTTCCGCTGATAGACTGAATCTTCCGTATCCTCTCCACGTAGAAGGGAACTCGTGCGCGCAGAAACCCGTCGCCAACTCAAACAGGACCGGTTCAGCCGGACCACCCTCCAGGTCGCTGAGCAAACGGTCCACTGGACAGTCGAACACCAAGGTAAGCTGATTTTCGGCGCGATCGTGCTCGTGGTCGCCATCCTCGCGGCCCTCGGTAGCTGGTACTACCTCGAAAAGCAGAACGAAAAAGCCAGCGCCGATTTCGGTAAAGCCGTTCAGGTGCTTGACACTCCGGTCCGCCCTGCGGGCATGCCGGCCCAGCCCGACCAGCCGAGTTTCGCGTCATTGAGTGAACGGGCGGCCGAAGCGCACAAGCAATTTCAGGCGGTGAGTGATAAATATCCTCACACTCGTGCCTCCGATTTTTCGCACTACTTTCTCGGCACCACTGCGGCAAGCGTTGGAGACAACGCAACTGCGGAACGCGAATTGAAAACTGTTGCCGCATATCACAACGAAGACCTTTCTTCGCTGGCAAAGCTGGCGCTGGCGTCGGTCTATCGCAATTCGAATCGCACCAAAGACGCGACAGATCTCTACAAGCAACTGACTGACAAGCCCACCCGCACGGTCAGCAAAGCGTCTGCCGAAATGGCATTAGCCGAGACTTATCAGGCCGCGGGCATGACCGCCGATGCCAAGAAGCTGTACGAGCAAATCCAAAAGGAATCGCCGACCGGGCCTGCGGCGCAATTGGCAGCGGGAAAGTTGCAAGAATTGAAGTAGCAAGAACAGTCTCCAATCCTCTCAGAGATGGTCTCCTAAAAGGAACCGTTTGAGGTCGTATTAGCTGCTGACTTCCTATCTGGCGCTGTTGTTCTGCTGAAAATGCGCCACAGCCGTCCGTTCCACCATCTTGCCGGCCTTCCTACAGCTTAGAGAGCGTGCCGGCGTTCGTGTTCACTACCCAAATACTGGTTCCATCGAAGGCGCACTCTTCAGGGCCAGATCCTACGTTGAACACTCCAAGCTGAACGGCCGAGTAGGCCCGGGGAATTTCACCCCGAGCCTCTCACAGATCCGGACGTGAACCTCTCGATTCATCCGGCTCGTGCCACCCAACGAAGACTGCCGCCTTCCGCCAAGACAAGGAGTTCCTCCGGTTGCCCGTTGACTCCATCTTGACGTGGGTGACCTGCCCCCTTCGCTCCACGGGCATTACCCCGCTTCTTCGCTACTACGAAGCAGTGC
>QHZR01000395.1 GCA_003224755.1 Acidobacteriota bacterium | reverse complement strand
GCTTTTACTCTGGGCCCTGACGGGAGCACTCGGGAGGGCACGACTTCAGTCGTGCCTTTAGTGGTCTGCAATTCTCCGGCTTTAGCCACCGAGGTCTCGATGGGCTTAAGCCCGAGGCCATAGAGCGCCGCCGCTTCGCGCGCGACGCCATAGTGATTCATCGCGTCAGGGCGATTTGTACCGATCTCCATTTCGAAGACGGTATTTGCACCTTCGCCCGAAATGCCTTCAACCGCAATTCCAATGCTGGTCAGATCTTCAGCAAGGCGATGGTTGTCAACCGGTACGTCAACGAATTCGCGAATCCATTGGGCGGACAGTTTCATTGTTCGAAATCAGAACTGCAGATTCCTCACCGCTGAAGCGGTTCGGAATGACATTTTCCTTAAAGGTTGTTGCCAACGACCCACAGCCAACGACCAAGGACTGCGTTACGCAAACTGATCCAAAAACCTGACATCCCCTTGAAAGAACAATTGCAAGTCATCGAGGCCGTACTTTAACATCGCAATTCGATCTACGCCCATTCCAAACGCAAAGCCGGATACCTTCTCGGGATCGTAGCCGTTGTGCTTCACGAACTCGAACACATTGGAATCGACCATGCCGCAGCCGAGAATCTCGATCCATCCGGTCTGCTTGCACGGGCGGCACGGCGCGTCATCGTGGCCGCGTTTGCCGCTCCCGCCGCAGATGAAGCAGGAGACGAACATCTCTGCGCTAGGCTCGGTGAACGGGAAGAATGACGGACGAAAGCTGGTTTTCACGTCGGACCCGAAGAGCACCTTCATGGCATGGTCGAGTGTGCCTTTCAGATCGCCAAATGTGATGTTCCTATCCACGGCAAGCCCTTCGACCTGATGAAACATCGGGGAGTGGCTCGCGTCAGGCGGGTCGTTGCGATGCACTTTGCCAGGAATCACGATTCGCAGTGGGGGTTTTAGCTTCTCCATGGTGCGAATCTGCACGGGAGAAGTATGGGTACGCAGCAATAGGCGTTCGCGCGGCGGCTTCGACTCTTGGTTCGCGAGAAACAGCGTGTCTTGCGTGTCGCGCGCCGGATGATTCGGCGGAAAATTCAGCGCTTCGAAATTGTAGTAATCGGTTTCGATTGCCGGCCCCTCGGCGACGGAGTATCCGAGGTTCTTGAACACGCTAATGATTTCGTTTTGCGTCCGAATGATGGGGTGTTCGGCACCGATGGGGCGACGAATGCCGGGAAGGGAGATGTCGATGGCAAACTCGCTGTTGATGCCGGGTTGTTGCACGAGGGCAGCTTCCACCTTCGCTTCGACTTCACCCTTGAGTTTGTTGACGCGCTGGCCCACTTCGCGCTTCGCATCTTTCGGCGCAGGTTTTAACCAGAGTTCGTTGATTTGGGTGAGTATGCCGTCTTTGCGCGCGAGCCAGCGGTCGCGGAATGCTTTACGCTCGTCTCCGTTGCCCAGTTCCGAGGATTCCTGCTCCAATGCAGAAAGAAGTTTTTCAACGGCCTTGTCTAACGCCGTTGGCGAGAACTCTTTCAGTTTGGGAACGGTGTAGGCCACGTTTCTTTCGCCCCTGCGGGGCCGCTTCATTTTGCCAAGCTACCCACGGCTTGCGCCGCGGGTATTCTAGCGCCGCCTTCGCGTCTTTAGTTGAATCCGTCAACCTTGCAATCTGTCATCCCGAGCGCCGTATGAGCTTCGCTCCGCGAAGCTCATCAAGTCGAGGGATCTGCGGTTGATCTAATCAGAATGTCATCCCGAATGGCTTTAGCCATGAGGAATTTGCTTTTCTCGTCGTAAAACAGCAGGTTCCTCGACTGCGTGTGATCTTTCGCTAACGAAAGATCACACTACGCTCCTAATGACAGATCTTAAAAGAATGACAAAGTATAAGGGAATCGCATCAGGCACGCCTGAAGACGTGACCCGATACGACGCTCATCCGGTACGCGGAAGAGCGGCTCTTTTAGGGCCGCGTTAACGGCTTTTAACAATCCAGCCCTTTAGGGCTGGCGGGCTGAAGGCAGCAAGGTTCCGAAAGGGCGTCTTGACGCGGCCATGAATGGCCGCTCTTCCACGGAGGTTCAACCGTCAGGGCCAACTGCCAAATGCCAACTGCTGAAAGCTGATGGCTGATAGCTGAAGCTGTTACGCGGCCCCGCCCCTTCGACTTCGCTCAGGGCAGGCTAAGAGCGCCCTTCGCCTGCTCGGCGAGGCTCTTAAACGCTGCGGCGTCGTTCACCGCCAGATCAGCCAGGATCTTGCGGTCGAGTTCAACTCCCGCAGTCTTCAATCCATGGACGAACTGGTTGTAGCTCATGCCGTTCAGTTTGGCGGCGGCGCCGATGCGCACGATCCATAGCGAACGATACTGGCGCTTCTTCTGCTTTCGCCCGGAATAGGCAAACTTCAGGCCGCGATCCACGGCCTCTTTGGCCGAGCGGTACAGTTTTGATTTTGTCAGGAAATAACCGCTGGCGCGGTCTAATATCTTCTTGCGTTTGGCGCGGCGTTTAGTTCCGCGTTTTACCCGGGGCATTGTTGCTCCTTTTTAACTTCTAAATTAGCGGCTGGAGGCAGGATGTGCCTCTTCACTCGCTTTGATCACGGCTCACGTAGGCCGGGACGCCCTCGTCCGGGCGGGCGAGTTGTGCTCGCCAGTTGCCGCGCTTAGCGCGGCTGGGCGGGTGAGGGCACCCGCCCCTACGTGATTCGTGCTAGTACGGAATCATTCTCTTAACTTTGGGCGCATCCGCGTCGCTCACCAACGTGGAGGTTCCGAGCTGGCTTTTGCGCTTCTTTTCTTTTGAAGTCAGGATGTGGCGCAGATACGCTTTCGAGCGCTTCACCTTTCCCGTCCCAGTCTTCTTGAAGCGCTTGGCGGCGCCTTTGTGTGTTTTGAGCTTTGGCATGGGTACTCCAGCAAATTAGCACTTGGCAGTTAGCATTTGGCCAGCACAGGCCTCAAGTGGCCAAATGCTAAGCGCTAATTACCAAATGCCGGTTTCTACGCTTGACGCAGTGCCGGTGGCGCCTTCTCTCCCGGCTTCTTCGCATTCGGCGCCAGGATCGCGTGCAGCGTGTTGCCTTCCTGTCGCGGACGAAATTCAACGATTCCGCGATCGCCAATATCTTTAATCAGCCGATCCAGAATCCCTCTTCCCAGGCCGGTACGCGTCATCTCGCGTCCACGGAAGAAGATTGTGGCCTTGACCTTATCGCCCTCATCCAAAAAGCGCAACACGTGGTTCTTCTTGGTCTCGTAGTCGTGATCGTCCACGTTGATGCGAAACTTCACTTCCTTAACTGTGATCGTCTTCTGGTGCTTCTTGGCTTCGCGTTCCTTTTTCTCCTGCTGGTACAGAAATTTCCCATAATCCATGATGCGGCAAACCGGAGGTTGCGCGGTGGGAGAAATCTCTACCAGATCCAGATTCTTTTCACGGGCCATCTTGAGCGCTTCAAAGGGAGGCATGATTCCGATCTGCTCACCTTCGTCGCCAATGACGCGAATTTCGCGCGCCCGAATACGATCATTTATGCGGATAAAACGTTTATCGATACAAAACCTCCGAACGCTTTCATACTGCGTAGGATGAAAAAGTATAGCATGGGCCTTCAGTAGCCACCCAAGATCGATAGCTAGATTTTGTTTTACTTCCCCGCGCACTCGCGCTATGTTGCGGACAATCGTTGGTTGGGGAGGTCGTGTGATCAGAGCAATATCGTGGCTGTTGTCGAAATTCAACCTTAGGATTATGAGCG
>QHZR01000408.1 GCA_003224755.1 Acidobacteriota bacterium | reverse complement strand
CGGTTGCGATAGGGAGCGATGACCTTTTCGTTTTTCAGAAAATCGGCGGCAAAATCCGCGTAACTCGTTTGTTCGCCATAGAATTTGTGTGAATAGGAATGGTTGCAGATAAGGTGCCCCCCTTGATCCCAGGCGGAAAGCAGTTTTATGCCGTCGGCCTCATCGACAGGCATGCCGCAAACAAAAAGCGCGGCGCGGATGTCTCTCTCGGAAATCGCTTTCAAAATGCGGTTGTTGGCTTCCGGCCATTTCAGTGCCAATCCGAGGGAGAGCCTCGGATCATCGAGCGTGAGGGCGAGCTGCGGGCGCGCTGAATTGTTGGGAGAGGCTTTTGGCACAGTGCTCTGTGAAAAAATAGAGGCGCGAACGACGAACGGAAGAAACTGAGAGCAAACCGTGGCCAAGGCGCATTTTATGACATGGGAGAGAACTCTTCGACGTGAAGTTCTCTTGCCGGTGGAGATTCTTGTGAGCGCGTGCGTGTACGCTTCGATAGTTTCGGGGACGGCCTGGCTGTAAACAAACTGGCCTTCACGGCGGCAGGCGATTAGCCCGGCTTCGTTGAGAATTTTCAAGTGATGCGAAACCGTTGCGGGAGTGACGCCTCGCATCGAGACGATTTCTCCGCAGCTTATGCACTTGCTGGCGGAGATGGCCTCGAAGATCTTGAGGCGCGTCCCGTCGGCCAGAGCTTTCGAGATTTTTTCAATGTGAGAGCGGTCCATTGGCTGCTTGTAGTTTAACGAACCTGCGGCCCTTCCCGCCAGAGATGTTCCGGCCAAGATGGAATCAGTCAAACAACGATGCAACCGAATACTTCGATGTTCATCTAAGTATTGAATTTTGACGGATGCCGGGAGACGAGAAACTCGGCGGAACAAGTTCGGCAAGATAGGGAGACAACATGAAAAGACTCGAAGGGAAAGTGGCGGTAGTGACGGGCGGCAACAGTGGAATCGGGCTGGCGGCCGCAAAGCGCTTGCAAGAAGAAGGAGCGCGTGTAGCCATCGCCGGCCGTAGCAAGAAAACGCTGGATGAGGCGGTGAAAACGATTGGCAATGGCGTGCTGGCTGTGCAGGCGGACGTGGCAAAGCTCACGGATGTCGACAAGCTGTATGCGGAGGTTTCGAAAAAACTCGGAAAGATCGACGTGTTGTTCGTGAACGCGGGAGTCGCGAAGTTCGCCCCATTTGCAGAGACCTCCGAAAGTTTGTACGACGAGCAATTTGACATCAACACCAAAGGAGCTTACTTCACCATCCAAAAAGCAATCCCTTTTCTGAACGACGGGGCTTCGATCATCTTGAACACCAGCGTAGTGGATGACCTGGGCAGTCCCAATACCAGCGCTTATGCCGCCACGAAAGCGGCGCTGCGATCGTTCGCACGGACGGCTGCGGCAGAATTAGTAGGCCGTGGGATCCGAGTGAATACCGTAGCCCCAGGCCCAATCGTTACGCCGATCTTTGGACGAACGGGACTGCCGCAAGAAGCCATCGACGATTTCGCAAAGGGTGTCCTGACGAAGGTCCCGATGAAGCGGTTTGGACAGCCGGAAGAGGTGGCCGGCGCGGTGGCGTTTCTCGCTTCGCAAGACGCTTCGTACATAACGGGCGTTGAGATTAACGTTGACGGCGGCATGGGACAAATCTAATTCGCAAATGAAAACTGGGAAGTTAGGAGGGCGGCCGGTGGCCGCCCCTTTTTTTTCTTTCTCAGGCTTCATCTGCCATGGGAGGGATCCGCGGTGTCGGCGGAATCAAGATCGAGAAACCAGGCATGGGCGGTGTCACTAGAAGCGTAACAATTGCCATCGGCGAAATAGGTGGCGGCGCAACGACCTGTGTATTGCTTGCGGCGGGGCGACTGTGCAAATTGCCAGACCGTGGCATAAGGAATTCCGCTGGCGGATGGAAGAGGCGGATTTTGTGGGATGGCGCACCCGGGCGAGGGAGGGCAGGCGTCGTTGAAGACCCAGTAGAGGACGCCGCGCTTGCCGATGTTGTTGCGGATGTCGTCGGCAGTAAGGATGGTGATGCCGCCTCCTTCGTCGACGGGCATGCCCGAGCAATAGACGCCAGCGCGATAACCAGCGTGCACCAACTGATCGACCCAGGAACGAAGGTAAGCGTGATACACAGCAGGCAGGCGGCCGCCTTCTTCGACATCCAGGAATATCACGGTGTGAGATGGAAAGCCTTCCTTTCTTGCGGCTGCCGCGGCTTGGCGCGCGTCGCTTGCTCCCTTTCTCATGGCCGAAGACATTCGGTTCTTGAGGTTGTTGAAGACGTGCTCCTCCGACCACTTTTGCTGAAGTTCGCTGCTCTGCGGGCCGGTATAGAGAACCAAGAAACCGAAGCCCAGCGAGCGAAGGAGTTCGCGTTTGCCGGACCAGGAATTGGATTTGGCACCGGGAGGAGGGCCGAGCCAGTAACCGGCGAAGGAAAAGGATTTGCGCAGAATAGGCAGCGCTACATCGCCCGGATAGTCGTTTCGATCGAAGCCGAGATAGGCGCGCACGTCGGACGGTTGCTGCGAAAGAGCGGGCATAACAAACAAGGGACTGAAGAGAAAAACGATGGTGCTGACTCCGAAAGCCTTTTTGTGGGAGCGAGCGAAGGTGAGCTTCAACATTCTTCTCAGGGGATCTCTCTGGCGTTTCTATATTCGAAGAAGCAGACTGGTGCCCGGGGTGGGAGTCGAACCCACATGAGGAAAAATCCCCGGAGGATTTTAAGTCCTCAGCGTCTGCCATTCCGCCACCCGGGCGCTGGCAGTACAAACTTAACTAATCGAAAGACTTAGTGCAACACCGCTGCCTGAGCTGTTGACTGCTCAAAGACTCTGGTGTCGGTAGTGGTGTCGGTTGGAGTCTCTGTAGGAGTGTCCAACCGTTCCACGGCGGCGAGCGTGTGCTTCGGCGCGAGATGCGAATACCTGACGGTCATACCAATGGTTTTGTGGCCGAGAAGCTCTTGCACGGTGCGAATGTCCACTCCGGCCATAACAAGGCGACTAGCGAACGTGTGCCGCAGGCAGTGCCAGCTAAAACTCGCAACCTTCGCATCCCTGAGGGCGGGCTCAAACCAGCGCCTAGGCTCTCTTGCGCCCCCGCAGGCAAATTCCGAGGCCGGGTACAGCTTGCGGAGAGTTTCGAGCGCCTTAACAGCTGCATGATTCAGCGGGACGTGCCTCATAGTGCCGTTCTTGCTGCGCGGGATCGTGAGAGTGCGCCGTGGAAGGGAGACACTCTCCCAGAGCAAGCCGTACTGCTCGCTCAGGCGAAGGCCGGTATTCAGCGCCAAGTCAAATTCAGGAATCCGCTCAGGGCATTTTGATTCGATAGCGTTCCGCAAAGTTGTCTCTTCGGGAGCCGAAAGGAACCGGATGCGACCGTTGTCTTCGAGACGATGCGGGACAAGCCGGGCCGGATTCTCTTTCACCTTGCCATTGCGTATTGCAAGCCTGTAGATGAGCGAAAGTAGTGCGCGATAGCGGTTGGGCGTAGCGGGAGCCCATTCCTGTTTCTGAAACTGCCGCTCAATGTCCTGAGCCGTTATGGACTCAGCGGGATACTCGCGGAACCATCCGAGCAAGACTTCCATGCGGCCCGCATCGCAGCGGTAGCTTGTCGCCGCCTTGTGGACCTTAGAGTAAGTTAGGGCATCGCGGGCAATCTCTGCAAATGTCGCCGTCGCACGGCGGAGCCTCTCTGGGAGCTTCTTCCCTTCCAACGCTTCTACTTTGCGCTTGCGGTATAGGTCAATCGCCATTCCCTTTGTGCCTGCCTTCTCGCGGCGGAAGCGGCCCAATGCGTCATTGAAGCGAATCCACCAAACATCTGAGCCGGGAACCTTCTCAAAAACACCTCGCGCATTTCGGCCCTTTTTCTTT
>QHZR01000407.1 GCA_003224755.1 Acidobacteriota bacterium | reverse complement strand
GATGGGCTTTACTCATTCGTTAACTTGATCCCCGGAAACTACAAGATCGACATTGAGAAGCCCGGCTTCAAGCACATCACCCGTACGCCCATCGTGGTGGAAGTGCAGCAAAGCGCCAAAATCGACGTCACTTTGCCCGTCGGCCAGGCAAACGAGACTGTCGAGGTAACGGCAGAAACGCCTTTGCTGCAGTCAGAAACCTCTTCGCTAGGCCAGGTTGTTGAGCAGCGCAAAGCCAACGAACTTCCGCTGAACGGACGAAACATCTATACACTGGCGGAGATCGCCCCTTCTGTAATTCCGCAGGGGAACACCACCGGTAGCCCCGTCGGCAAGAACCCCTTCGATTTTGCCAATTATCAAATTGGCGGATCGTTCGCCAACCAAAGCGCCGAGTACCTCGACGGCCAGCCGCTCAACATCGGCTACATCAACTTGCCGCTTTTGGTGCCGACTCAGGACTCGATCTCGGAATTTAAGGTCCAATACAACAACCAAGGTCCGGAGTGGGGCAAATTTTCTGGGGGTGTGATCAATCTGAGCACAAAATCAGGCACTAACACTTGGCATGGGTCTGCGTATGAATACCTGCGCAACAAAGTCTTCAACTCCAACGAGTTTTTTAACAAGAAACAGGAGATTGATCTCGGCAAGGCCAACGAGCCGCCACCGTTCACGCAGAACCAATACGGTGCAACCGTCGGTGGTGCCATAGTCAAAGATAAGACTTTCGTTTTCGGCAGTTGGGAGGGTTTCCGGCTGCGGACAGGCACAGTATTCACGACGACAGTTCCAACCGCTGCGGAACGGACTGGCGATTTTTCCGCCTCTGGGATCACGATCTATGATCCACTATCTGTAGTTCCAACCTGTCCCGTATCCACGACCAGCCCTTGCGCCCGCACTACATTTGCTGGCAACATCATCCCGACCGACCGTATCAATTCGACATCCAACTTCTTGCTTAAATACATTCCCCTGCCAACAAACAGCAGCCTGACGAACAACTTCGTCAAGGCGGCCAGCACTGGGGGGAACGTTGACGAGTATGTAGGTCGGGTGGACCAGAACATCAACGCGCGCAACCGCATTTTCGGTCGGTTCAGCTATTGGAAGTTGCTCAGCCTCGCGCAAGATCCGTTCGGCACAGGGCTCTGCAAGGACCGATGTGCCGAAAACACGCGCAGCAAGAGCGCGGTAATCGGCGTTACACACACATTCAGTCCCACGACTATCGCTGACTTCAACATCAGCGCCAGCCGATTCCACTATCTGCGCCTGCCGATCAATGCTGGATTCGACATGACACAAGAACTCTGGCCGGCAGCTTACAACAGTGCAGTCCCCAATACCGAACGCACACCCCTTACTCCGTGCTTTGGTATCAGTGACACCAATATCACTTGCAGCCAGGGGCAGAGCTCCATCGACGACCATAACACGCAGTGGAACTTCTCTCCCCAGATTACGATGATCCGCGGACGGCACACGTTTGTGTGGGGTGGTCAGCTCGAGATGGGCTACGACAATTACCTGCAAACAAATACCGGGGGAGGACTCGTCTCTTTCAACGGGTCTTGGACGCAGAGCTTCGCGCGGAATTTCACTGGTGCAGCAGGTGGAAGCGATTTCGCCGACTTTCTGCTCGGCTATGGTCTAGGAGCAGGAGCGGCGTTTGGCAATCAAACCACCGGATCGCTAGTCGTTTCCGGTCCCGTATCAGGCAAGCAGACATACCGGGCCGTGTATTTGGGTGACAATTGGCATGCGACTAGCAAACTGACACTAAACCTTGGGCTGCGCTACGAACTGCAAGGTCCTTGGTCGGAACGCTTTGACCGAATGACCTACTTCAACCCGAGTGTGGCCAACTCCTCCGTAACTGGCTGCAGCGGCGTGGCCGGAAGCGCCTGCCCCGGAGACCTGTTTCTTGTCAAAACCGGCGTAAACCATAGCCGGAACAATCTGCCACTTTCCAAGAAGGAGTTTTCACCCAGACTTGGCTTCGCTTATGGCTTGAATCAAAAGACAGTGATCCGGGGCGGGTATGGCGTATTCTTCATTCCCAACTATGTTTCGTTTGGAACGAACCCTTATATTGACCCCGTCAGCAGCGCTACCTCGCCGTTCTTCGCTAGCAATGACGGCGGACTGACTCCCTCGAGCAAATTAGGTCCCGATCCCAATGACCCGAACGCCAGTAATTGCACGTTGTCCGCTCCTGGCGCGGCAAACTTCAGCTGTGCGACTCCAGGCCCATTTGGGCCAACTTTAGTCCCGGTAGCCGGGCGGAACCCTCAGCCGAACGTGTCACTATACGGAGTGGCGCAGCAGCCTTTGTCAGCGACCGCCTATACGCTCCAGAAATACGGATACGTAGAGCAGTGGAACTTCGGTATCCAACGCGAGTTGCCCGCCGGTTTCTTTATCGATTTGGCGTATGCGGGATCGCACGGTGTGCATTTGGAGCAGTTCAATACCAACGTCAATCAGATAGCGGACAGCTTCATTGCGCAGGCAGCGCAGCAGGCGGCTGCCGGCAGTACACCTACAATCGCTCAGCCCGCGGCGACTTATCCGTTCAATGTGAATCTTCCTGGCAACTTGCAACCGGGGAAGCTCATCCAGGGTCAGCTCGACCGCCCGTACCCTGAGTATTCAGGCTTGCAATATAACGGTTTCGGTTGTTGCGGCAGTAGCTACAACTCACTGCAGGCCACTATAACCAGACGATTCCAGGGTGGCGGCACTCTGTTGGCAGCCTATACGAACGCCAAACTCCTGTCTAATACGGATACGCTGACCTCGTGGCTGGAAGGTGGCACCAGCGGTGGGGTAGGTAGTATTCAAGATTGGAATAACTTGAAAAACGAGCGCTCCATATCCTCACAGGACGTCTCACAGCGTCTAGTGATCAGCTATGTGCTTGATCTACCATTCGGGCACGGAAAAAGGTTCCTGGGGGGCGCTAGTGGCGCCGCCGGCAAAGTCGTTTCCGGTTGGGGTGTGGACGGTGTAACCACTTTCCAGCGTGGGTTTCCGGTAAAAATCAGCTATGGGAAAGGAACATCACTTTCGGGTCTGGGTTTGGGAATTGGGACGCTCAGACCCGACGTGGTAGCTGGGTGCGACAAATCAGTGTCCGGGAGTCCCGTGTCGAAGCTCGGAGGGTGGTTCAATACATCGTGCTTTGCCGCGCCACCTGACTGGGGCTTCGGTAACGAGTCGCGTGTGGATTCGACCCTTCGCCAGCAGGGCATCAACAACTTCGACTTTGCTGTGTTTAAGAAGACAACAATCGGCGAACGAGCAAACATCGAATTCCGCACCGAGTTCTTTAACATCTTTAACCACCCGCAGTTCGGGCCACCAAATGGGACATGCTGCACTGCAAACAATGCCAATTTCGGCGTTGTGACCAGCACCATAGGTAACGCGCCGGCGCGCCTGATTCAGTTCGGCTTGAAGTTTGCGTTCTGACACACCGATCAATTATCTCGGGCCAGGCTTTCGTCCTGGCCCGGATTTTTCTCCTGCCACTCTCCGCTACTCCCGAAGCCAATGAAGACGCTCCACACCATCGACTACTCTGACGCGCAACGCATCATCGATCTGAT
>QHZR01000406.1 GCA_003224755.1 Acidobacteriota bacterium | reverse complement strand
CGCTGGAACAACGAGACGGCGGCGGGGGGATCGGACTTCACGACCATCGCCTGATAGCCGAGGCTGTAGGCTTTCAATGCCTCCAGCGATGCTGTGGTCACGTTCTCCGCTGGCGCGTCATACTTCTGTACAGACGCTAGCGATTCGCCCAGTTTGCTGCGGATTTCCGACGCCACCTTTCCCAAGGCGTCGAGCACATGGTTCTTGTCGCTAGCCTGCGCCTCCGCGCTGGCTAGCGATTCCCCGTTTGAGCAGTTGACCGCCTTGAGGGTCACAAGGTACTGCGTGCCAATCTGCGCAATCGACCCATCCAGAACCGCCGCGCTTGCCGTGCGCTGGCAGACCTCGGCAGCCAATTCATGCGTCAGCCGAGCCTCTTTGGGCCGAGCCATCAGAGAGAGTGTCTCCGCGATGCGCTGGTCGGAGAGCAGATTCAGAAACGGCGATTGCTCCAGTTGCGCCGAAAGCCCGTGCCGCAGCGTGCCATCAAACACTGGGTCACCGGTCGCATTGGCGAAGTCCGCGAGGACGACGGTGTCTTTGTCCGTGAGCTTAGGCCTGGCGTGAAAATACAAGATTGCGCCCGCCACAAGCAGGACGACGATACTTGCGGTTATGGCGATGATTGGCCAGAGCCACCAACGAGCGGCGATCGGAGTGCGGCCAATACCTAGTCGTTCCAACTCTGACTGCAGCTCACGCGCGGACTGGTATCTCTTTGCTTGTTCTTTCTGAAGGCATCTCAGAATGACAGCTTCCAACTTGGGCGATGTTCTTGATCTGATCTTGCGTGGCGGCAACGGAGGTTTGTGAATGATGTCTCCTGCCAAAGCGGTCGGAACCCTTTCTTCAAACGGCCGATGGCCCGTGGCCATCTCGTACAGCACTGCTCCTACCGCCCAAATGTCACTGCGCGCGTCCGCAGGCTCGCCGCGCAACTGCTCGGGTGCCATGTACGGCAGCGTGCCAGTTATTTTCTGAGACTGTGTCAGCGTCGCCGTGAGGCCCAGATTACTGGCATGCGGCAGAAGTTGTGCCAACCCAAAGTCGAGGATTTTCAACCGCCCATCGGAACTTAGCCGCAGGTTCGCTGGTTTCAGATCGCGGTGAATGATGCCGTGCTCGTGGGCGGCGGCGAGACCCTGTGCGAGTTGTATCCCCAGGTCTACGATTTGCTCGGTTTCCAGCGCGCCGGCGGTCAGCTCGGCATCGAGACTTATGCCGGCGATGTATTCTGTAACCAAGTAGTCCGTTTCGTTCTGACTGCCAAACTCATGCACGGTGGCGATATTAGGATGGCTGAGCTTGGCAAGAGTGGTGGCCTCTTTTCGAAATCGCTTGCGGGTGAGTTCGTCTGCCAGCATGCCAGGCGGCAGCAACTTGATCGCTACATCGCGGTCCAGTTGCTCGTCATGGGCACGATAGACCACACCCATGCCACCTGCACCAATTTGCTCGATGACGCGATAGTGGCCGAGCGTATGGCCGACGAACTGGGAAGGGGCGGCCATTGATCGAGAATCTTAGGCTCGCAGAGCATGTTGGTCAACGCAAGGGGCAGGAACTTCGACGCGACGAAACGTGCAGGCGGATGTCCTCGGCCTTGTACACCACGCCCATCCCGCCGCCGCCGAGCTTCTCGATGACGCGATAATGCGAGATGGTCTGGCCGACCGGCGTTTCGGTGCCGTTGTGGTGGAGCACAACAAGGTGTTCATCGGCTTTTAGATTCGCTTGAGCGTTCTCGATTGTCGATTGCAGAACATTCCAAAATCGGTCGAGTTCTCGGTCAGAATCGGGCATCAGGTCACCGCCTTTCTGACGGCAGAGTAGCAACAGGTAATGAATCATGAAGAACCGGAGAGCAGAACGTGACCGCTTAGATGCGGCTATCAATGCTCTGACTTCATTGAGCGGAAACACTCTCAGGGCATCCCGCACGGGACACACCAGCCGCAGCCCGCAGGCGGATTGCTGCCGCACAACGGGCGAGATGGGCGAAGCGGACGAGCGCCTCGAATCGAGCGACTAAGAGCGCAAGACCCAAGCGCCACATCTCAGAGGCAGGTCTGGCGCGAATCAGGGCGGCGGCACGGGCACGATGGGCGAAGGTCAGGGCGGGGAAGAAGTAAGCGTGGCCTCAGAGATTGAAGAGCCGCATAGGACTCCGGAAGACATACTCAACGAGTAGCCTAAGTTCGGCTACACTGGAATCGTGGCAACACGAAACCCCGGCAACGATTTAATGCTCTTGAGTGAGCAGCACTCCCGGCTGAAGGAAGCTGTGGATGCGTACTTCTCAGGGAAAGACGTACAGGCGCTCAACATCGCCATTACCTTGCGCGTGCTCGTTCACGAAACATCGAAAAGCAGGTCATTGCTGTCACGTTTGAACCAGCACTATTGGGAATTGCCGATACATCATCGGCCCGTACTAAATCCCAACGCTGTCTTCGCAGTTCCGGTGACTCTACAAGCAGGTGGAGACGGAGACAGGCGGGTAATGAGGACAAGCCTGGATTTACCGTCTTACAGACTCGTTCCCCTTCGTCAATGGTGGAATGATGCCTATCAGCCAATCGGGACGCTTCGGCTTTCTAAGAAGGACATCATTCTCACGGTGGCTGATAAAGATGGTGGAGCGCACATAGATGCTAAGGTGCCGGACAGCCACGCTACTCTTTCCGAACCACCATTCTTGTTCGGAATCAGAAAAGCGGGTAAAGATTTATTTGCTACTCCAAATTTGGCGCATTGCATCACTGCACAGTCAGGCTACGAGATGCAAGTCTTCTTGGAGCGGCATTTTTTGTGTTTGTGTTAGTTTGTGTTACGGCTCTGATTGACGTCCCCGCAATTCCAACCAATGCCATTACGCAGGCGGAAGTCTGCTTTCAATCATTCTGACTTCATCTTCGAAATCAAGTGGGATGGATTTCGTGCACTCGCCGTAATCGAGCATGGGCGCACGCAATTGATTTCTCGCAATGGTCACAGGTTCGCCTCGTTCGCAGACCTAGAAAAGTTAATCTCCGCTGGCTTGCCAGATACCAGAGCCGTCATTGATGGGGAAATATGCTCACTCGATAAACACGGACGGCCACAATTCAGAGACCTGCTTTTTCATCGTGGAAATTATCCGTGCTTCCTCGCCTTCGATTTGCTCAGGCATGACGGCAAGGATTGTCGCCGTGAACGCCTGCTTAACCGCAAACAGGAGTTGCGGCGAGTGCTGAGCGGTTCCGACGCTCGAATTGAGTACGTCGATTATGTCGATGGCGTAGGCATTCCGCTATTCGAACAAATTTGTAAACACGATTTAGAAGGCATCGTTGCGAAGCAGAAGCATGCACCATACGTCACCGACCGCGAGGCCAGTACGTGGTTCAAAATCAGAAATCCCAAATATTCACAATGGGCTGGGCGTGAGAAATTGTTCGAACGTGAACGGAGCGGAGAGCCAGTAGCAGGCTGGCATAGTTGCACTCTGCTTTGTGAAGAAGCAGCGTGACGGAGCAAAGCGTTCCGTTTTACTTTGGTTTGATGTATCGCATCGTCTGTGACCGCCCTTTGTGCTTGGCAAATGTTGAACCGTCGATTACCAACCGTGCGCCATCCGTCAACAAAATATCCCATTTCATCCTGAACGGCATAGCAGCAGCGTCGTCTGTAGGTGGGCCTTTCAAGAACGTTACCTTTTCAACCATTTTCAACTTTCCTTTTGGCACGCTGTGCGTTTGCGTAACACGTGAAACTCGCGTCCGTTAAAAGTCAAGCACTT